>CAYNGV010000133.1:0-5029 GCA_964397005.1 uncultured Sulfuritalea sp.
GCTCGAGATCGATGTCGATCGCCAGCGAACGGATTTCCTTGACCAGCACGTTGAACGATTCCGGCATGCCGGCGTCGATCTTGTGCTCGCCCTTGACGATGTTTTCGTACACCTTGGTCCGGCCGTTGACGTCATCCGACTTGACCGTAAGCATTTCCTGCAATACGTATGCCGCGCCGTAGGCTTCCAGTGCCCACACTTCCATTTCACCGAAGCGCTGGCCACCGAACTGCGCCTTGCCGCCCAGCGGCTGCTGGGTAACAAGGCTGTAAGGACCGGTGGAACGGGCATGCATCTTGTCGTCCACCAGGTGATGCAGTTTCAACACATGCATGTAGCCCACGGTCACCTGGCGCTCGAAAGACTCGCCGGTACGACCGTCGAACAAATCCACCTGTCCGTTGCTGGGCAGGCCGGCCAACTCCAGCATGGTCTTGATTTCGGATTCATTGGCGCCATCGAACACCGGCGTGGCGAAGGGCACACCGTTCTGCAGATTCTGCGCAAGCTCCACGACCTCCTTTTCGCTCAGGCCGTCGATGTCTTCCTTGCGACCGGAGGAGTTGTAGATCTTGTTCATCAGCTTGCGGATTTCCGCGGCAGCCGCCTGCTTGCGCAGCATTTCGCCGATCTTGTGTCCGAGGCCCTTGGCCGCCCAGCCGAGGTGGGTTTCCAGAATCTGGCCGATGTTCATCCGCGAGGGAACACCCAGGGGGTTCAGCACGATGTCCATCGGCGTGCCGTCTGCCATGTGCGGCATGTCCTCGATCGGAACGATCTTGGAAACCACGCCCTTGTTGCCGTGGCGACCCGCCATCTTGTCGCCAGGCTGGAGGCGACGCTTGACGGCCAGATACACCTTGACCATTTTCTGAACGCCGGGCGGCAGTTCGTCGCCCTGGGTCAGCTTTTTCTTCTTCGCCTCGAACGCCACGTCGAAATCCTTGCGCGTCTGCTCAAGGCTGTCACGCAGGTTTTCGAGTTGCTGCTGAGCCACTTCATCAACAAGGGATATATCAAACCAGTGGTAGTGCTCGACGGTTTCGAGATAGGCCTTGGTGATCTTGGTGCCCTTGACCAGTTTCTTCGGACCCTTGCTGGCGGTCTTGTTGGTCAGCAGCTTCTCGATCCGCGAGAAGGTGTCGCGCTCGACGATGCGCATCTGGTCGGCCAGATCCTGCTTGTAACCTTTCAGCATGTCGTCGATGATGGATTGTGCCCGCTTGTCGCGCTCGATGCCTTCGCGGGTGAAGACCTGGACGTCGATGACCGTGCCGATCATGCCCGAGGGCACACGCAAGGACGTATCCTTCACGTCGGAAGCCTTCTCGCCGAAGATTGCACGCAGCAGCTTCTCTTCCGGTGTCAGTTGCGTTTCGCCCTTCGGCGTCACCTTGCCGACCAGCACGTCGCCCGCCTCGACTTCAGCGCCGATATAGACAATGCCCGACTCGTCGAGGCGTCCGAGTTGCGATTCGCCCAGCGTGGCGATATCACGCGAAATCTCCTCGGCACCGAGCTTGGTGTCGCGTGCGACGACCGTCAATTCCTCGATGTGAATCGATGTGAAGCGATCATCGGCCACCACGCGCTCGGAGATCAGAATCGAATCCTCGAAGTTGTAGCCGTTCCAGGGCATGAAGGCGACCAGCATGTTCTGGCCCAGCGCCAGTTCGCCCAAGTCGGTTGATGCACCGTCTGCCACCACGTCGCCCTTGGCGATCAAATCACCGACCTTGACGATGGGGCGCTGGTTGATATTGGTGTTTTGGTTGGAGCGGGTGTACTTGATCAGGTTGTAGATATCGACGCCGACTTCGCCGACTACCGTTTCCGCGTCATTGACGCGAACCACGATGCGGTTGGCATCGATGTAGTCCACCACGCCGCCACGCAGAGCCTGCACTGCCGTACCCGAGTCGACAGCCACGGTGCGCTCGATGCCGGTACCGACCAGCGCCTTTTCCGGTCGCAGGCAGGGAACGGCCTGACGCTGCATGTTGGCGCCCATCAACGCGCGGTTGGCATCGTCATGCTCCAGGAACGGGATCAGCGATGCCGCGACGGAAACGATCTGCCCCGGTGCGACGTCCATGTACTGGACTTCGGGCGGTTCCTTCAATTCGAATTCGCCCTTGAAGCGGCAGGAAACCAGTTCGTCGCTCAGCTTGCCCTTCTTGTCCAGTTGTGCATTGGCCTGGGCGATTACGTACTTGCCTTCCTCAATCGCCGACAGGTATTCGATCTCGTCGGTGACGTGGCTGTTTCCCACCTTGCGGTAAGGCGTTTCCATGAAGCCGTACTCGTTGGTGCGCGCAAACAGCGCCAGCGAGTTGATCAGGCCGATATTCGGACCTTCCGGTGTCTCGATCGGGCAGACGCGGCCATAGTGGGTCGGGTGTACGTCGCGCACCTCGAAGCCGGCGCGCTCACGGGTCAAGCCGCCCGGGCCCAGGGCCGAAACGCGACGCTTGTGGGTGATCTCGGACAGCGGATTGGTCTGGTCCATGAACTGCGAAAGCTGGCTGGAGCCGAAGAACTCCTTGATCGCCGCCGAGATGGGCTTGGCGTTGATCAGATCGTGCGGCATCAGGTTGTCGCTTTCAGCCTGATTCAGACGCTCCTTGACGGCGCGCTCGACGCGCACCAAGCCGGCGCGGAACTGGTTTTCCGCCAGTTCGCCGACCGAACGCACGCGGCGATTGCCCAAGTGATCGATGTCATCCACTTCGCCGCGGCCGTTGCGCAGTTCGACCAGAATGCGAACGACGTCCACGATGTCGTCATTCGACAACGTTCCGGCCCCTTCGATTTCATCGCGGCCCACGCGACGATTGAACTTCATGCGGCCAACAGCCGACAGGTCGTAGCGCTCTTCCGAATAGAACAGGCCATGGAACAGGTTCTCTACCGCATCTTCGGTCGGCGGCTCGCCGGGGCGCATCATGCGATAGATCGCCACGCGGGAGGCCCACTGGTCGGCGGTTTCGTCGCTACGCAAGGTCGAGGAGATGTAGGCGCCACGATCCAGATCATTTACGTAGAGTGTCTGGATCTGTTCGATGCCGCCAGCGACCAGCTTGGCCAGCAGGTCTTCGGTGATCTCGTCATTGGCATTGGCCAGCACTTCACCCGTTTCGGCACTCACGATGTTGTGGGCAACAACCCGGCCCATCATGAATTCGTCGGGCACCAGAATCTTCTTGATGCCTGCTTCGGCCATCTCGCGGATGTGCTTCACCGTGATGCGCTTGTCCTTGGCGACGATGAGCTTGCCGGCCTTGTCGAGAATGTCGAACTTCGCCACTTCCCCGCGCAGGCGTTCCGGCACCACCTCAAAGGAAATGCCTTTCTTCGCAAAATGGAAAGTGTCGAATTCGAAGAAGGTAGCGAGTATCTGCTCATGCGTCATGCCGATCGACTTGAGCAGGATCGTCACCGGCATCTTGCGACGGCGGTCGATGCGGAAGTACAGAATGTCCTTCGGATCGAATTCGAAGTCCAGCCAGGAACCGCGATAGGGAATGATGCGCGCCGAGAAAAGCAACTTGCCGGAACTGTGGGTCTTGCCCTTGTCGTGTTCAAAGAACACACCAGGCGAGCGATGCAGCTGGGAAACGATGACACGCTCGGTTCCATTGATCACGAAGGATCCAGTAGTCGTCATGAGCGGAATCTCGCCCATGTAAAGCGGCTGGTCTTCCTTGACCTCCTTGACCGCCTTGGTGTCGCGGTCAAGCAGTTCCAGACGCACCTTGGCGCGCAACGGGCTGGCGAAGGTCAGGCCGCGCTGCTGACACTCCTTGACATCGAAAGTCGGTTCGCCAAGCATGAACTCGACGAAGTGCAGGCGGGCATTCCCCGAATGCGCGACAATCGGGAAAATCGACGTGAAGGCCGCTTGCAAGCCTTCATTGCGGCGCTGTGCCGGCGGCACGTCGGCCTGCAGGAAGCGCGTGTAGGACTCGATCTGCGTTGCCAGGAGAAAGGGCACGTCGAGGACGTTGGCCCGCTTGGCAAAGCTCTTGCGAATGCGCTTTTTTTCGGTGTAGGAATACGCCATGGTGGCTCCGTTCAGGATTCAGACGTCGAAGGTCAAAGGACAGGGCTGAAGCAAAACAGTTCAGTCCTCTCGTGTAACCCCCGGATCAGTACAAAGGGGTAAAGCTCAACAGGTACAACATTCTTTCGCTGCTACAAGCACAAAAGCGGGTTGGCGGCATTGCCGCCAACCCGCGATCGAATTGCAGTTACTTGACTTCGACCTTGGCACCGGCTTCCTCAAGCTGCTTCTTGAGGGCTTCGGCGTCGGCCTTCGACACGCCTTCCTTGACAGCCTTCGGCGCGCCGTCGACCAGATCCTTGGCTTCCTTGAGGCCGAGGCCCGTGGCAGCACGAACGACCTTGATCGCCTCGACCTTCTTTTCGCCCGCGGCCAACAACATCACGGTGAATTCGGTCTGCTCTTCTGCGGCAGCAGCGGCGGCGGCGGGGGCGGCAACGGCAACGGCGGCCGCGGCGGCGGAAACGCCAAACTTGGTTTCCATTTCCTTGATCAGCTCGGACAGATCGAGAACGGTCATGCCAGCGATGGCATCGAGAATTTCAGCTTTGCTTACAGCCATGATTACGACTCCTGAATGAATGTTTGAATCAGTGAAAAACGATTACGCAGTCTCTTTGGCGTCGCGCACAGCGGCGAGGCCCCGGACGAACTTCGTCGGGACTTCGTTGAGCGTGCGGACGAACTGGGTGATCGGCGCCTGCATGGTGCCGAGGAGCTTGGACAGCAGCTCCTCACGGCTCGGCATCGTCGCCAGCGCCTTGACTCCAGCCACGTCCATGACGTAGTTGGGCATTGCGCCGACTTTGATGGCGAGCTTGTCATTACCCTTGGCAAAGTCGTTGAGCAGCTTGGCAGCAGCCACCGGATCCCTGGAAATTCCATAGATCAGGGGGCCGGCAAGCTTGCCGGACAGACCTTCGAACGGCGTGCCGGCAATGGCACGACGAACCAGGGTGTTTTTGA
>CAYNGV010000134.1:0-4998 GCA_964397005.1 uncultured Sulfuritalea sp.
CCGCCAAGCGCGAACTGCGCGAGGAGACCGGCCACCAGGCGAAGTTCTGGCGCCATCTGGGTACCATGCATCCCTGCATCGGCTATTCCGACGAACGCATCGAGATTTTCTGGGCCCATGGCTTGATCTATGTCGGTCACCAGCGCGATCACGGAGAGTTCCTCGACGTCATCGAAATGAATGTGGCCGATGCCGTTGCAGCGGTGCGCGACGGCGAAATCACCGATGGCAAGACCATCGCCGCGCTGATGTGGGCCGACAAGATCGATGCCGGCGCTTGGTCGGTTCCAGAATGAGCGGGTTGAACAGCCCGGGCGCCCCGGCTCCCCACGAAGATCTGGATCTGGATCCATCCGGCGGCCATACCCTCGACGCGTTGCATGTCCTCGCGGAGATTTCCAGCACCCTTGCCGATGAAGACGACCTTGACGAACTACTGGGTCGCTTTCTGGGCACCATGATTCGCCTGGCCAAGGCCGACGCCGGCGTTGTTCGGGTATTGACCAGCGACGGCCTGCACTTGCGCATGGTGGCGTCGCGCGGCCTGCCGCCGGCCGTGGTCGAGAAGGAGCGTCTGGTCTCGCGCGATTGCGGTCAATGCGGCATCGCCATCGGCCAGGATCGCCCCTTGTTCGAGATCGACCTGAAGGGCTGCGCCGAACGCACCGGGGGCGAGTTTTTCAAGAGCGGCTGCCAGGCGATGGTGGTCGTGCCGCTGTCGAATGCCGGGCGGCTGCTCGGCACCTACAACCTGTTCCTGCCGGAAGCCTTCGAGTTGCCCGAGGAAGTTGCGTTGCTGTTCCGCTCGATCGGTGAACATCTCGGCATGGCCCTGGAGAACGCGCGCCTCAAGCGCGAGAACCTGCGCATCGTCCTGACCAGCGAGCGGCAGATGATGGCGGCCGAAATTCACGACTCGCTGGCGCAGACCCTGGCCTACATGAAAATGCGCATGGCGATGCTTAACGACGCCATCGCCGACCAGTCGCTGGAGCGCACCGCCAAGTATGCCGGCGACGTCGGTCAGGCACTGGATGACGCCTATGGCCATTTGCGTGAACTGCTGGTGCAGTTTCGCAGTCGCATGGACCCGATGGGTCTCCAGCACGCCCTGCAAGGTCTCGCTTGCGGTTTTCAGGAACGTACCGGCATCGCACTGCGTTACGAAAACCGGCTCACCGACTTGCGCCTGGCGCCGGAACAGGAGAGCCAGGTGTTCCACATCCTGCAGGAAGCACTGGCCAACGTCGCCCGCCATTCCGGCGCCACCGAGGCCAGCATGACACTGGAGGCGGCCGGCGACTATTACAACGCCACGATCGAGGACAATGGCCGCGGCGGGCAAGGCTTTTTTGCCATCGCCAATCGTGTCGGCGGTTTCGAGGAGCATCCGGGGTTGAGGGATCACTTCGGTCTTGCGATCATGCGCGAGCGTGCGCAGAAAATCGGTGGCCACCTTGAAGTGGCCAATCTGCCGCGGGGTGGTTTTCGCGTCAGGCTCAGCTTTCCGCCCGGAGGAGGCATCGCAGGATGAACATCGAGGTCACCACCGAACCGATCCGCGTCATGCTGGTCGACGATCACACGCTGTTTCGCAAGGGTCTCGCCGAACTGCTTGAGCAGCGCGGCACCATCAAGGTAGCCGCCATCGCCGGCAATGCGGAAGATGCCCTTCGCATTCTGGCCGAGGCGCGGCCCGATGTCATCATTACCGACCTCAACATGCCGCCCAACGGCGGCTTGAGCCTGCTGCGGCAATTGATCATCGATGGCTGGAGCGGCCCGGTGCTGATCCTCACCGTCAGCGACGCCGAGGAAGACCTCGCCGCCGCACTGCAGGCCGGTGCCAAGGGCTACCTGCTGAAGGACATGGAACCGGAAGACGTGGTCGATGCCGTGCAGCGCGCGGTGCGCGGCGAAACCGTCGTCGCTCCGGCGATGACGCTCAAGCTGGTGAACCTGCTGCAAGGCGGCAATGCCGCATCGACCAAGGCCGATACCCTCAAACTGCTGACGGCGCGCGAACGCGAGATTCTCCAGCAATTGTCGCAGGGCCTTTCCAACAAGGCGATTGCCCGCGTGCTCGACATCAGCCACGACACCGTCAAGCTCCATGTCAAACACATCCTGGCCAAGCTCAACCTGACGTCCCGTGTCGAGGCCGCCGTTTTTGCCGTGGAACAAAAAGCCGCCGGCCAGAACCGGCGCGGTTCCTGATCAGGCGGCCTCGCGCATCGCCTTGAGCAGGGCTTCGGGCGGCTGCGCCCCGGAGGCTGCCAGCCGCTTGTTGAATATGAAAAAGGGCACGCCGCCGATGCCCATGCGCTGCATCTCGCCGGCGGCGGCGCGCACCTCATCGGCATCCTCCGCGCTATCCAGATAGGCCTGCACGGCGTCGCGGTCCATGCCGCATTCGCCGGCCACCGCCGCCAGCACGGCGCGGTCACCAAGATGCCGCCCTTCGAGGAACTGTGCGGCGAACAGGGCTTCGATCAAATTGTTGACCACCGTCCCTTCAGCGCCATCTTTCTGGGCGTGATGGATCAGGCGATGCGCGTTCAGCGTATTGGCGCGCAGTTCGATTTTTTCGAAGGCGAACTCGATGCCGGCTTTGTGCCCCGCCTCACTGACGCGCTGCCAGAGTTCCTCCAACTGCTTCGGACCGCCGAACTTCCTTTCCAGAAAGGGCCGATAGGGCTCGCCGCTGTCGGGTGTGTCCGGGTTGAGGAAGAAGGGGTGCCAGTGCACCGTCACCTCGCCCGCGGGCTGCTCCGCACGCCAAAGCTCCAGCGCCCGATCCAGATGGCGCTTGCCGATGAAGCACCAGGGGCAGACCACGTCGGAGACAACGTCAATCGAAATGGTCATGGCCGCACCTCCAGCACGATCTTGCCGATATGGCGGCTCGACTCCATCAAGCGATGGGCCTCGGCCGCCTGCGCCAGCGGAAAGTGCGCAAACAGATGCGGCAGCAGTTCGCCGCGCGCCAGCACCGGCCAGATGTTGGCGGCCAAAGCATCGCGGATCGCGGTCTTCTCGGCCAGCGTGCGCGGCCGCATGGTCGAGCCGGTGATGGTCAGCCGTTTCAGCATCACCGGCATCAGGTCCGCCTCGCCCTTGCTGCCTTCGAGGAAGGCCACATACACCAGCCGACCGTCGCGCCGCAGCGAGGCCAGGTTACGCTGCAAATAGGGCGCGCCGACCATGTCGAGAATCACATCGACGCCGGCCCCGGCGGTGATGCGCTTCACTTCCTCGGCGAAGTCGCTGCTGCGGTAGTTGATCGCGTGCGCCGCGCCGGCCTCGCGACAGAAGGCTGCCTTCTCCTCGTTGCCGACCGTCACGATGCACTCGACCCCCAGATGCTTCGCCAACTGGATCGCCACCAGCCCGATGCCGCTCGAACCGCCATGCACCAGCAGCCGTTCGCCGGGCGCAAGGCGGCCCAGATCGACCAGGTTGGCCCACACCGTGAACCAGGTTTCCGGCAGCGCCGCCGCCGTGGCGAAGTCCATCCCGGCCGGGATCGGCAGCGCATGGCTGGCCGCGGCGACGCAGTATTCGGCATAGCCGCCGCCGGGAGTGAGCGCCGTAACGCCAGCGCCGACTTTCCATTCCGTCACACCTTCGCCCAGCGCCGCGACGCGGCCCGCGACTTCCAGCCCGAGTACCGGCGAAGCATCCGGCGGGGGAGGGTAGCGCCCCGAGCGTTGCAGCACGTCAGGCCGGTTGACGCCGGCGCAGACCACCTCGATCAGGATCTGGCCGGGACCGGGCGAAGGCGCCGGGCCTTCGGCCAGCATCATGCAGCCGGCGTCGCCGCCAGCGCCATGGTCGATGTATTTCATGGTTCCGTACTCCGTCAGGAAATCATGCGCGAGTCTAGCAGCCCGTCCAGCGGACTGAGCACGGTGCGCTCCCCGCTGTTGAGAGCGTGGCAGTAAATCATGGTGGTGGAAACATCGGCATGGCCGAGCAATTCCTGCACGGTGCGGATGTCGTAGCCGGCCTCGACCAGATGCGTGGCAAAGGAGTGGCGCAGCGCATGCGGTGAAACCGGCTTCGCTATTCCAGCTCTCGCCGCCGCGGACCTGACAGCACGTTGCACGCGCCTGTCATCGACATGGCCACGAGTCACCTCACCCGCGCGAGCATCGACGACAAGGCCCGCCGCCGGAAACGCATATTGCCAGGCGAAGGCGTACGCGGCGTTGGAACGTCCGGGCGCCGCGCCATCGGGCAGGGCGACCTTGCCCCGCCCCTGAGCCAGTTCGGCCTCATGCAGCGCCCGACACCAGGCGATGCGCGCCCGCAGCAGTTCCAGCAGCCGGTGCGGAATCAGCGTCACGCGATCCTTGTTGCCCTTGCCGCCGCATACCCGCAACTCGCGTCGGGCGAGATCGATATCCTTGATCCGCAAATTCAGCGCTTCGCTCAGGCGCAGTCCCGCGCCATAGAGCAGGCCGACGATCAAGGCCAGTTCGGGGTCCGCTACTTCTGCGAGCAAGCGCTGAACCTCGGATCCGCTCAATACCGTCGGCAGTCGCGTAGCCTTCTTCGCTCTCGTCACATCGGCGAGCCATGGCAGATTGATGTCGAGCACATTCTTGTAGAGGAACAGCAGCGCGCTCAACGCCTGGCTCTGAGTCGACGCGCTGACCGCGCGCACCACCGCCAGATGGGTCAGAAAGGCCTCGACCTCTGCTTTGCCCATGCCTGCGGGGTGGCGCTTGTCATAAAACAGAATATAGCGTTTAATCCAGCCCACATATGCAGTTTCGGTGCGCCGCCCGTAATGTCCGAGTCGCAGGCGGGCGCGAACCCGATCCAGCAAGCGGGGCGACTCCGCTCTGGAAGGTGGCACAGGAGGATTATTCGACATGATGGCGACATCGGAAAGTGATACTGATATAATATACAGCATCCTGGGCGTGAGAGCCAGATTATCCGACTGTCGCATATCCCGTTTACTCGCCGTTTCGTCGGCGACATTACGTT
>CAYNGV010000135.1:0-4952 GCA_964397005.1 uncultured Sulfuritalea sp.
GGCTTCGGCGCCGGGCCGCTGGCGCGCGCCTACACCTCCGATCCCGCAGTCGCCGCCGCCGCCGCAATGCTCCTCTCGATCGTTGCGGTGTATCACCTGGCCGACGCCGTGCAGGCTGTCATGGCCCAGGTGCTGCGCGGTTACAAGCGCGCCACGGTGCCGATGGTGATCTATGCGTTGTCGCTGTGGGGTGTGGGCCTGGGCGGCGGCTACCTGCTCGGGCTGACCGACAGCTTCGGCCCGGCGCGCGGCGCCGCCGGTTTCTGGATCGCGGGCGCGGCCAGTCTGACGATCGCGGGTGTAGGAGTGCTGGCCTACTTCCTGCGCATTTCGGCTCAGACCATCCCGGCGCCCGCCACCAGCAGAACATAGCGCGCGGCTTTGCCGACCGTCATCCACAGTGCACAGGGTATTGGCGGCAGGCGCAGCCAGCCGGCGGCGGCGCACAGGGCATCACCGATGATGGGTGTCCAGGCGAACAGGAGCAGAGGGGCACCATGCCGGCGCAAGGCGTCGAGCCGCTTCATCGCCGTGTCACCAGCGCCGACTTTTTGCGGTAGCCATCGCGCCATGCCGTAGGTCGTCATTCCGCCCAGCGTGTTGCCCAGCGTGGCCAGAAGAAGGGCGGCCATCGTCTGGTCGGGATGTTGATGCACGACAGCGATCAGAACCACTTCGGAACCGCCCGGCAGCAGCGTTGCAGAAAGGAAACTGGCAAGAAACAGGCCGGCCAAGCCGGCTTCCGCGGTGAATGCGAAGTCCATGCCGCATGTTACCCTTTGACGTTATCGACGCTTCCCACCCACCCGCCATGGATTACCTGGAAAAAATTCTCAACGCCCGCGTCTATGACGTGGCCATCGAAACGCCGCTGGAGCCCGCCGCGATCCTTTCGGCGCGCACCGGCAACCGCATCCTGTTCAAGCGCGAGGACATGCAGCCGGTGTTCAGCTTCAAGCTGCGCGGCGCCTACAACAAGATCGTTCATCTGACGCCGGCGCAGAGGAAGCGCGGGGTGATCTGCGCCTCGGCCGGCAACCATGCGCAAGGTGTCGCGCTGGCGGCGCAGAAGCTGGGGCTACGCGCCGTGATCGTGATGCCGACGACCACGCCGCAGATCAAGATCGACGCGGTGAAGAAACGTGGCGGCGAAGTGGTGCTGGCCGGCGATTCCTACGACGCCGCCTATACCCATGCGCTGGAACTGGAGAAGAAGCAGAAGCTCAATTTCGTCCATCCTTTCGACGATCCGGACGTGATCGCCGGACAGGGCACCATCGGCATGGAGATCCTGCGCCAGCATCCGGACCCGATCGAAGCGGTGTTCTGCTGCGTCGGTGGTGGCGGCCTGATCTCGGGAGTGGCGGCCTACATCAAGCGTCTGCGGCCGGAAATCAAGGTAATCGGCGTCGAGGCGACTGATGCCGATGCCATGGATCGTTCACTCAAGGCGGGCAAGCGCGTACGCCTGGAATCAGTTGGCCTGTTCGCCGACGGCGCGGCGGTCAAGTATGTCGGCGCCGAGACCTTCCGCCTGTGTCGCGAATACGTCGACGAAATGGTGTTGGTCGATACCGATGCCATCTGCGCCGCGATCAAGGATGTCTTCGAAGACACGCGTTCGATTCTCGAACCGGCCGGGGCGCTGGCCATCGCCGGCGCCAAGGCCTGGGCCAAGAGACATGGCGTGCAGGGCAAGACGCTGGTGGCCGTGGCCTCCGGCGCCAACATGAATTTCGATCGCCTGCGTTTCGTCGCCGAACGCGCCGAAGTCGGCGAACAGAGGGAAGCCGTGCTGGCCGTGACGCTGCCGGAGAAGCCCGGCGCCTACAAGAAATTCGTTTCGCTGATCGGTTCGCACAACATCACCGAATTCAACTACCGCTATCACGATGCCGGCGAGGCGCACGTATTCGTCGGCATGCAGGTGGCCAATCGCGGCGAGGCGACCCGGCTGGTCGCGCAACTGCAGAAGAACGGCTATCCGGCACTCGACTTGACCGACGACGAAATGGCCAAGCTGCACATCCGCCATCTGGTCGGCGGCCACGCGCCGCAGGTGAAGAATGAATTGATCTATCGCTTTGAGTTTCCCGAACGTCCCGGCGCGCTGATGCATTTCCTCAACAAGATGAGCGCCGGCTGGAACATCAGCCTGTTCCATTACCGCAACCATGGCGCCGACACGGGTCGCGTGCTGGTCGGCATGGAAGTGCCGCCGAAGGAGATGAAGGACTTCCGTGCCTTCCTCAAGAGCCTCGGCTACCGCTTCTGGGACGAATCGAAAAACCCCGCGTACCGCTTGTTTCTGGGGTAGCCGTGGGCCTCGCGCGACGCCTCGGACACAATGCCGGGATCATCGCGCTGGCCGCTGCCCTGCTGGCGACCACTGCCGCCGAGGGCCTGTACCGCAGTGGTGTCGCCACTCGCATCGAATATCTCTACACCGATCTGTGGCATCGACTGGCCGGCCCGCGCGAAGCGCCGCGCCACACGGCGCTGGTGATGCTCGACGATCCGACCCTCAACGAGCGGCCGGACGAACCGCTGGCCTTCTGGACGCCGCATTTCGCCAAGGCCGTGGCGACATTGCGCCAGGTCGGCGTCAAGGTGGTCGCCATCGATTTCATTTTCAGCGGCAGCCCCGAGCGCTGGATCGAAAAGCTCGGATTGCTGGGGCGCGAGGCTTCGCGCAACTACGACCAGCCTTTTCGTGAGCAGATCAACCAGGGCGGCGTGCTGCTCGCCGGCTTCAGAGTCGGTGCCGGCGATACGGCGAATGACTTTATCCTGCCCAGCCCGGATTACCTGCTGGCCTTGCCCGATCTGGATCTGCCGGGCCATGTCGGCCTCGCCAACCTGCCCTCGGATGCGGACGGTGCGGTGCGGCGTTTTGCGCTGGTCGAGGCGCCCGGCGAGTTCGCGCAAAAGCAAGGCCTGCCGCATCTGGCCTTCGGCGCGCTCGCCGCCGCCGCTGCCACCGGGCAGGATAGTCAGGCCGCCGCGTGGCGCTTTGGCGGGCGTGAGTTCGGCGCGAAGCGGGCAATTCCAATCGCATTTGCCGGCCCGCCCGGCAGCTTTCATGCGCTGTCCTTTCGCAAGCTGCTGGCGCCCAACGCCGTGAACGATGCCGATGTCCGTGCCCTGGCCGGCAAGGTGGTGGTGATTGGCGCCGGCTACGCCAGCATGAACGACCTGCATCCGACGCCCTACTCCACCAGCATCGGCGGCGCCAACACGCTGATGGCCGGCCCGGAGATTCAAGCAAATGTCATCGAGACCCTGCTGGCCGGGAATTTCCTTGATGAAGCACCTGCCGCGGCGCGGCTGGCGACTTTCGCTGTGCTGCTGGGAGCGCTGGCCTGGTTCGGCATGTGGCTGTCGGCCTGGCGCTCGGTGCTGGTGGTGATTCTGGCGATGCTGGTTGCCGCGATCGCAAGCTATCTCCTGTTCAGGCAGAACCTGTTGTTCCCGGTCGCCCACCTGCAGATTGGCATGATGGTGGTGCTGATCTGCCTGGCGCTGCTGCGGCTGACGCGCGAGCAGCGCGAACGCGAGCGCATCGGCCAGATGTTCGGCCGTTATGTCTCGCCGCAAGTGGTGACCGCGCTGCTGGCATCGCCCGAGCTGCCGGAACTCGGTGGCCAGACGCGACAGATCAGCGTGCTGTTTTCCGACATCCGCAACTTCGCCACGTTTTCGGAGAAACTCAAGGCGCGCGAAGTGGTGGAACTGCTCAATACCTATCTCGAACGCGCCTGCGCCGTGTTGCTGGCGGAAGGCGCCACCATCGACAAGTTCATCGGCGACGCCATCATGGCCGAATTCGGCGCGCCGCTGGCGCAGGACGACCATGCCCGCCGCGCCCTGCAAGCCGCCGTGGCCTTGCGCGCCGTGGCGGTGGATTTTCGTGGCTGGGTCGAGCAACGCTTTGCCGGCCGTGATTTGCCGGAATTCGACATCGGCATCGGCGTGCATAGCGGCGAGGCGGTGATCGGCAACATCGGTTCGTCGGTGCGCATGGAATACACGGCGATCGGCGACACGGTAAACATCGCGTCGCGCCTCGAAGGGCAAACCAAGGAAACGGGCGCCCACATTCTGGCCAGTCGTGATACCGTTTCCATGTTCGGAGGTGACCTGAAGACGGGCGCCCTCCATCGTTTGACGGTCAAGGGCCGCGCCGCGCCGGTGGAGGCCTTCGAGATCATTTCTGTTGCGTGAGGTTGCCATGTCATTCAGGTTTGTTTGCGTCAGTCTGATTTTTCTCGGGTTCAGTCCGGCCTGGGCGGCCGAAGTCGCTCTGGTGATGTCGGTGCAGGGCAAGGTGACGCGGCTTGTCGAGGCGGCCCCGGTGCCGGTCGAAGCCTTCGTCAAGCTCAAGGAAGGCGACAAGCTCGGCCTGGAAAAAGACGCCCGGCTGCAGGTGGTGTATTTCGAGAACGGGCGTCAGGAAACCTGGTCGGGTCCCGGTCGGCTGGAGATGACGCTGCGCGAAGGCAAGAGTAGCGACTTGCCTGCACCGCAAGTGAAGGCTGTGCCGATGGTAATGGCCAGGCAACTCGCGCGGACCCCCGCGCTTGACGGCCAGGGCCGTGGCGGTGTGACCCGTCTGCGCTCGGTATCCAGTCAGGATGCCATCGCCAAGCTGGAAGACGCCTACCACGATCTCAGAAGCCGGGCCGGCCCCAACGACCTGGGACCGGAAGCGTTCCTGCTGTCCGGCCTGTTTGACATGCGGGAACTGGATCGGGTCGAAAGAGTGATCGGCGACCTGCAACAGGAGCGACCCAGGAACCCCGAAGCCGCCTTGCTTGTCTCGCTTTACAAGAAGGCCGTGAAAAACGCGCGCGAAAGCAAAAACTAGTATACTTTCCAATATGAGGGTTATTACGTTCAGGAGGCAATGATGATCAAGCAAATTAAATTCGTGTTTGCGGTCGGTGTCTTGG
>CAYNGV010000136.1:0-4875 GCA_964397005.1 uncultured Sulfuritalea sp.
GGCATGGCCGCCGAGGTGGCGCACGGTTCGTGCACCGACCTGCCGCCGATGCGCAAGAGGTAAAATTCGCTTCGTGGATAACGGAGCGAATTGATGACCCAGGACGAACTGAAGCAGGCCGTCGCGCGCGCGGCGCGTGATTACGTGGCTGACCGGCTGCCGGTCGGAGCAATTCTCGGAGTCGGCACCGGCTCCACGGCGAATTTTTTCATCGACGAGGTTGCCGCCATCAAGGACCGCCTTGGCGGCGCCATCGCCAGTTCCGAAGCGACGGCGAAGCGGCTGGCAGGCCATGGCATACGCGTGCTTGACCTCAACGACATCGATGCCATAGGTATTTATGTCGATGGCGCGGACGAGATCGATGCCAGCATGGCGATGGTCAAAGGGGGCGGCGGTGCGCTGACGCGCGAGAAGATTGTCGCCGCCGTGGCCGAAACCTTCGTCTGCATCTGCGACGCGTCGAAGCGTGTGGCGGTCATGGGGCGCTTTCCGCTGCCGGTCGAAGTCATTCCGATGGCGCAAGCCTATGTCAGCCGCGAACTGGCCAAGCTGGGCGGCACGCCAAAACTGCGCGAAGGCATGGTGACCGACAACGGCAACCTGATTCTCGATGTGCATGGCCTGTCGATCACCGATCCGGTCGGGCTGGAGGCGCACATCAACCAGATCGTCGGCGTCGTCACCAATGGCCTGTTCGCCCAGCGTGGCGCGGACGTGTTGCTGCTTGCCGCACCGGAAGGTGTGCAGACCTACACTCGCTGAAATAAATCCTTCACACGTCGCCGCTATAGTGTCGACTTTGCCTATACAGGTGGCTGTATGAACCAGGAACACATCGTCAAGCAGTTCGATGCCGATCTCGAAGGCCTGCGCACGCGCGTCCTGGCGATGGGTGGCTTGGTCGAGCAGCAGGTTATTCGCGCCATGGAAGGCCTGCAATCGGGCGACATCGCGCTGATCGAGCAAGTAATCGCCACCGACCGCATGGTCAACCGGCACGAAGTCGAACTTGACGAAGCCTGCAACCATGTCATCGCCAAGCGTCAGCCGGCGGCTGTCGACCTGCGCATGATCATGACCGTGGTGAAGACCATTACGGACCTGGAGCGCATCGGCGACGAGGCAAAGAAAATCGCCAAGATGGCCCGCGCCATCCATGGCAGCGACACTCGCAGCGTACCGCGCGTCGATCTGCGCGCGCCGGCTGAGATTGCCGTCGCCATGTTGCGCAAGGCCCTCGACGCCTTCGCCCGCCTCGACGTGAATTTGTCGGCCGAGGTGGTACGCCAGGATCGCGACGTCGATGCCGGCTTCAAGGCCGCCATGCGGCAGCTCATCACCTTCATGATGGAAGATCCGCGTACCATTTCGAGTTCGCTCGACCTGCTGTTCATCGCCCGCTCCATCGAGCGCATCGGCGACCACGCCAAGAATATTTCCGAGTACGTCGTCTACCTCGTCAAGGGACGCGACGTGCGCCACATCGGCCTGGAGGCGATGGAAAAGGAAGTCGCGGCCAAGTAGATAAAGGCCGGGATCAAAACAAAAGGGGCGCATGGCGCCCCTTTTGTTTGCCAACTGCCCTTTGCTACCTGACCGGCGGCACGTAGCCGCCGACCTGATCCGCCCCGTCACCGAAAAAGTGCTTCTGCACCTGCTCGGCCAGATACTTCCGATGCTGCGCGTCGGCCAGGCTCAGGCGGTTCTCGTTGATGATCATCGTCTGCAGCTTGATCCATTGCTGCCAGGCTTCCTTGGAGACGTTCTCATACAGCTTCCTGCCCATTTCGCCGGGCATGGGCGGCAGGTCGAGGCCTTCGGCCTCGCGTCCGAGCTTGATGCAATTGACCATGCGTGCCACGGTGTTTCCTTTCAAGAATGTTCGGATGCGCCCAGTTTACCTTGAGTTCGGTGCAAAGCGCTGATCGGCCGGGATCGGCCCCGCGGAAAGGTCGCCGGTATTGGCGGCTGAGCCCACCCGTCGGCGCGGATTCAACCGGTGGATGCGAGAACTCCGCCCCAAATTAATCCTGCGTGGATCCGGCGTTCAGGCGCATAATTTTGTCGTAAGCAGAGTATCCATTGTTGGACATTGGCTGATGTCGTGGGTCACGGCATCAGTTACAGAAAGCAGCCAAGCATGTTTGGTTTTATCAAGCGTCTTGTAGCAAATCAGCCTGCCGAAAAAATCAACGATGATCCGTTCGGGCGCGATCAGAAGCCGCTGAATCCGGAGGCTCCGTTATTCACTGCCCCGTCGCAGGAAAATCCGCCGGTTGTTCTGCAGCGCGATGAAATCATAGATGCCAAGACCCGAATCGGCGGCTACCGATTTGTGGTGCATATTCCGGATTCTCTGCAGGAACCGAATGCGCGCGTCACACTCGAAACGCTGCGCAGCAACAATGTCGCTGCTTTTGCCGAACGGCGGATGGCGCTTGTCCAGCTTCCGGCTGAGTACTGGCTGAGCTTCGACTTTCGGCCTCTGATTGGCCCGCATACCGTGTTTCTGCTTGATCCGCCCGGCAAGTCCCTGCCGCAGGAACGCTGGCGTGAGGCCGCTCAGGCCATTCATGCCGCCGGAGCCAGGGTTGCCGTGACGGAAGCCGGCATTTCAAGTGATCGCGACCTGATTCTTGAGTGCTCCGATCTCTTGTTGATAGACTTTTCCGCCTACTCATTGGCAAACTTCGAGCGTGCATTGACTGCCTTGAAGCGCGACTTACCGAGGCTTCAGCTATTGGTCGAGAATGTCGGCGGTTGGCCGGAGCGCCGGTTGTGCGTCTCGGTCGGCATTGACTATTGCATGGGGCCGTTCACCACCGCTCCCGATGAAGATCAGCAATCGGGAGAAATCAGCCAGAGCCGAATCGTCCTGATCGAGATGCTCAATCTGCTGCGCGGGGACGCGGATCTGTCGGATATCGCCAAGGTGGCCAAGCGCGATCCGGGTGTGGCGGTAAAGGTGGTAGCCATGGCAAATTCGCCAATCATGGCGCTGGAAAATCCGGTCAGCGGAATTGATCAGGCGATCATGATGCTGGGCCGGGAACAACTCTACCGTTGGCTATCGCTTGCCATGTTCCGCGCGGGTGCAAACTCCCCTCGCGACGAAGTGTTGCTTGAACTCGCCCTGGCCCGGGGTCGTTTCCTGGAGCTTGTTGGAAAGGGAAGGTACGGCAAGCGCGAATGCGACGAACTGTTCCTTGTCGGCCTGCTCTCGCTGCTCGACAGCCTGCTGGGTGTGCCCATGACCAAGGTCGTCGAGCGCCTCCATCTTTCCCCGGAGATAAGGGATGTGCTGCTCAACAGCGCGGGGCCAATCGGCCGTTACCTGATGCTGGCCATTGCGGTGGAGAAAGGGCGCGTTGAGCAGATTTGTCGCCTTGCCGAGCAGACTGCCATCCCCCTCGGCGAAATCGAGAAGGCATCAGCAGACGCATTGGAGTGGGCCGGGAATGCGGTACGCCTGAGCCAGTAGGCTATGCCAAGGCGAACGTCCGTCAGTGCTGCTGAACGCATTGTCATGGTCGTCCGCGACTCGCGCCAGATCAGATACGAACAGGCTTGCCTGCTACAGCGACTTCACCAGCACCTTCGAACGGCGCTGCAGGTTGTAGAGTTCGCGGCGCGCCTCCGGTAGCGCATCGACGCCGGCTTCGACGAAGCCGCGCTCGATGAACCAGTGGGCGGTGCGCGTGGTCAGTACGAACAGGCGCTTAAGTTTCAGCTTTTTGGCGCGGGCCTCGATGTGGCTGCACAACTGTTCGCCGTAGCCGCTGCGGCGAAAGTCGGGCACCACGGCGAGGCAGGCGAGTTCCGCCGACTTCTCGGTCGAGAACGGATAGAGTGCCGCGCAGCCGACGATCACGCCGTCGTGTTCCACCACCGAGAAGCGGGTGATTTCCATTTCCAGCCGCTCGCGGCCGCGCTTGACCAGGGTGCCGTCGGCTTCCAGCGGCTCGATCAGGCCGAGGATGGCGCCGACGTCGTCGATGCTGGCGTCGCGCAACTGTGCCAGCGGCGCGCTGGTCATCACGGTACCGACGCCGTCGCGGGTGAAGAATTCCATCAGCATCGCGCCATCGGCCTGGCGGTCGAGAAAATGCACGCGACCGATGCCGGCGCGGCAGGCGCGGATGGCGCTGGGCAGGACGCGGACAATTTCCGGCGCCTGTACGTTCAAATTGCGCCCGGCCAGTTTCTGCGCTTCGTCGGCAGTGAGGGCGTCGATCAGGGCGCCCTTGGCGTTGACCAGGCCCGGCGCGTCGCACAGGTAAATCAACTTGTCGGCCTTGATCGCCACGGCCACGGCCTCGGCTGCTTCCTCCCAGGCCAGGTTGAAGATTTCGCCGGTGGGTGAGGCGCCGATGGGCGTGATCAGGACCACGTTTTCCTGGGCGAGGTCGGCCTGGATTTCCTCGGCGATGACCTTGCGGATCGCGCCGGTGTATTGGAAGTCGATGCCGTCGACCACGCCGACGGGCCGCGCGGTGATGAAATTGCCGCCGGTGACGCGCAGGAAGGCGCCCGCCATCGGCGTGTTGGGCAGGCCCTGCGACAGCAGCGCCTCGATCTCGATGCGGGTGACGCCCATGGCGCGCTTGACGCATTCCAGCGCCTCGGCGTCGGTGACGCGCAATCCCTTGTGGAACTTCGGCACGAGGCCGCGCGCATGCATCTCGGCATCGATCTGCGGCCGCGCCCCATGCACCAGCACCAGGCGGATGCCCATGCTGTCGAGCAGCGCAATGTCATGGATCAGCGCCTGCGCCGCGCCCGCTTCGAGCACCTCGCCACCGAAGGCGATGACGAAGGTGCGGCCGCGAAAGGCATGGATGTAGGGCGCCGCCTGGCGCACCCAGGCGACCA
>CAYNGV010000137.1:0-4850 GCA_964397005.1 uncultured Sulfuritalea sp.
GACCCAGATGCCGGAACTCGCCGGCCGCCAGCCCGATGCCGTGATCGCCTGCGTCGGCGGCGGGTCGAACGCCATGGGAATTTTCCATTCCTACATTCCGGTCGCGGGCGTCAAACTGATCGGCGTCGAAGCCGCCGGCCACGGGCTCGACTCGGGCAAGCACTCCGCCTCGCTCACCGCCGGACGTTCCGGCGTGCTGCATGGCAATCGCACCTACCTGTTGCAAGACGAGAACGGGCAGGTGATCGAGACCCACTCGATTTCCGCCGGGCTCGACTATCCCGGCGTCGGCCCCGAGCACGCCTGGCTCAAGGATTCAAGACGCGCCGAATACGTCACCATCACCGATGCCGAAGCCTTGCAGGCCTTCCACGACCTGTGTCATTTCGAGGGCATCATCCCGGCGCTGGAATCCAGCCACGCGCTGGCCTATGCGGCAAAGCTGGCGCCAACGCTGCCGAAGGACAAGCTGCTGCTGGTCAATCTTTCAGGTCGTGGCGACAAGGACATGCACACCGTCGCCGATGCGTCCGGCATCACGTTCTGACTTCATATATTCATGTCACGCATCCAGACCACATTTGCAGCTCTCGCCACGCAAGGCCGCAAGGCCCTGATCCCCTTCATCACCGCCGGTGATCCGCATCCGGACCTGAGCTTGCCGCTGATGCGGGCGCTGGTCGCCGGCGGCGCCGACATCATCGAACTCGGCGTGCCGTTTTCCGATCCGATGGCCGATGGACCGACCATCCAGCGCGCCTCGGAGCGTGCATTGGCGCACGGCATGAGCCTGCGCCGTGTTCTGGCGCTGGTGCAGGAATTCCGCAAGGAGAATGCGATGACGCCGGTGGTGCTGATGGGCTACGCCAATCCGGTCGAAGCTTATGGCGTCGAAGCCTTCGCCCGCGATGCGCGCGAGGCAGGAGTCGATGGCGTGCTGGTGGTCGACTATCCGCCGGAGGAGTGCGCCGATTTTTCCGCCGTGATGAAGCGGGCCGACATCGATCCGATTTTCCTGCTGGCGCCGACGTCTACCGAGAAGCGCTACGACGAAGTCGCCCAGATCGGCAGCGGCTACATTTACTACGTCTCGCTGAAGGGCGTCACCGGTTCCGGCAATCTCGATCTTGACGAAGTGGCACGGCGCATTCCCTTGATTCGGGAGAAGGTCGGGATGCCGGTCGGCGTCGGCTTTGGCATTCGTGATGGCGCCACGGCCGCGCGCATCGCCGCGGTGGCCGATGCCGTGGTGATCGGCAGTCGCATCATCGAGGAAATCGAAAGTGCAAGCGTTGCGGAAGCGCCGCAGCGGGTCACCGCCTTTCTGAGTGGTGTGCGCGCGGCAATGGATGGAGCAAAGCCATGAGTTGGTTACAAAAGCTGCTGCCACCGAAGATCAAGCGATCCGAAGGCGTGCGCAAGTCGATCCCCGAAGGGCTCTGGGCCAAGTGCCCGGCCTGCGAGGCGGTGCTCTACAGCACCGACCTGGAGAACAACCAGAACGTCTGTCCCAAGTGCGCCCACCATCTGCGCCTGCGCGCCCGCGTTCGGCTCGATGCCTTGCTCGATCCGGAAGGCCGTTTCGAGATCGGCACCGAAGTCATCCCGATGGATCCGCTCAAGTTCAAGGACAGCAAACGTTATGTCGATCGCCTCGCCGCCGCCAGCGAAGACACCGGCGAAGCCGATGCCATGGTGGTGATGCAGGGCGCGATCAAGACCGTCCCGGTGGTGGTCGCCTGCTTTGAATTCGAGTTTCTCGGCGGTTCGATGGGCGCCGTGGTCGGCGAGCGCTTCGTGCGCGGCGTCAAGGCGGCGATCGAGCTGCAATCACCTTTCATCTGCATCACTGCGTCCGGTGGCGCGCGCATGCAGGAAGGCCTGTTCTCCCTGATGCAGATGGCCAAGACCACCGCGGCCGTGACGCAACTGGCGCATCATCAACTGCCCTTCATCACCCTGCTGACCGATCCCACGATGGGCGGCGTTTCAGCTTCCTTCGCCTTTGTCGGCGACGTGGTGATCGCCGAGCCGGGCGCACTGATCGGCTTTGCCGGGCCGCGGGTGATCGAGCAGACGGTGCGCGAGACCCTGCCCGAAGGTTTCCAGCGCGCTGAATTCCTGATCGAAAAGGGCGCCATCGACATGATTGTCGACCGGCGCGAACTGCGCGACAAGCTGGCTTCACTGATCACCCTGCTGCAGCGCGTTCCGGCGGCCTGATGCCGCTGACGCTGGATGCATGGCTGGCGCGGATCGAAGCGCTGCATCCGCGCGGCAGCGCCGGTATCGAACTGGGTCTGGAGCGGGTTGCGGCGGTCAAGGCGCGACTGGGTCAGCGGGAGACCTGTCCGGTCGTTCTGGTGGGCGGTACCAATGGCAAAGGTTCGACCTGCGCGATGCTGGAGCGGATTCTGCTCGTCGCCGGCTATCGTGTCGGGCTGTATACCTCGCCGCATCTGTTGCACTACAACGAACGCGTCAGGATCAACGGCACCGCGGTCGCTGATGCCAGCCTGTGCGACGCTTTTGCTCGCGTCGAGCAGGCGCGTGGCGATGTTGCGCTGACCTATTTCGAGTTTGGCACGCTCGCCGCCTGGGAAGTGTTTGCGGCCGCGTCTCTCGATGCGATCATTCTGGAGGTCGGTCTCGGCGGCAGGCTCGACGCCACCAATGTTTACGAACCCGCCTGCGCCATCGTCACCGGTATCGATCTTGATCACATGGACTTTCTCGGTGCCGATCGCGAGGCCATCGGGCGTGAAAAAGCCGGAATATTTCGCGCCGGAATTCCGGCAATCTGCGGCGATCCACAGCCGCCGCAATCCCTGACGGTCCGCGCCCGGGACATTGGTGCCAGGCTCGAGGTCATGGGCCGGGATTTCGGCTATCAGCGACAGGAGCAGCAGTGGCTGTACTGGGCGCGCCCGGCCGATGCCGGGGAAATCCGTCGCGGCGGGCTGGCTTTCCCGGCCTTGCGCGGCGAGCAGCAACTGGCCAATGCGGCCTGCGCGCTGGCCGCGCTCGATGCCCTGCACGCGTGCCTGCCGGTGGCCATGAAGGACATACGGCAGGGATTGATCGAGCTTGAACTGGCAGGACGTTTCCAGGTCTTGCCGGGCCGCCCGACCGTGGTGCTGGATGTCGCCCACAATCCACAGGCGGCGCGCGTTCTGGCCGCGAATCTTGGCAACATGGCATTCCACCGCAACACGTGGGCCGTGTTCGGCATGCTCGAAGGCAAGGACATCGATGGTGTGATCGATGCCTTGAATGAGCGCGTGACGCACTGGCTGCCGTGCACGCTGGATGGGCGCCGTGCCGCCAGCGCCGACTTTCTGGCGGCTCGTCTGAAGGCAAGGGGGATGAAGGTGGCGGGCGAGTTCGCGTCGCCTGCAGAAGCCCTCGCTTGTGCGCAAGAGAACGCGGGCGAAGATGATAGAATTCTCGCCTTCGGATCCTTCCTCACTGTAGCCGCAGCCTTGCAAGCGCTAGGTCGTTCGGCATAACCACGATGGCGGAACAAGACACATCGCCTGACGCAGATTTGCAGCTGAAGAAGCGCGCTCGCCGCCGCCTGGTCGGCGCCGTTGCGCTGGCGCTGTTTGCCGTCATTGTCCTGCCGATGGTGATGGATCGCGAGCCGCGCCCCTCGAGCCAGGACATCCAGGTACGCATCCCGAGTCAGGATTCGACCGGGCTGGCGTCCAAGGTCATTCCCGGCAAGCCTGCGGCCACTCCCATGCCGGCGCCCGAGCCGAAGCCGGTGGCGGAACAGAAGACCGAATCCCAGACCGGGCCCGAGCCTGCCCCTGCGGCTTCTCCTGCAGTGCCCGCGGTCGTCAAACCGGCACCAGCTGCGGCGCCTGTTCCGGCTGCAAAGCCTGCGGCACCCGAGAAGAAGGCCGAGCCCGCTGACAAGCCGGCAGCGGATGCCAAGTCGACTGCCGATGGTTCCGCTCAGTGGGTGGTTCAGTTGGGCGCCTACAAGGAGGCAGGCAACGTCAAATTATTGTTGTCCAAGTTGAAGGGTGTGGGCGTGCCGGCTTACACCGAAAAGCTGGATTCCCCGCAGGGGCCGCGCACCCGTGTTCGGGCAGGGCCCTTCGCCAGCCAGGAGGCGGCCGAAAAGGCCCGCGCGAAAATCAAGATAATCGGCGTAGACGGCCCGGTAGCGCCAAAGTAGGGCGATGACTGCGTTCGATTACGCCGTGCTGACGGTCATTGCGGCGTCGGTGCTGTTGGGTTTGTGGCGTGGCGTGGTAAGCGAGATTCTGGCGCTGGCGGCTTGGGTGGCGGCGTTTTTTGTGGCGCGCGCCGAGGCGTCGGAGGTGGCGGCTTGGCTGACCGGACAAATCGCCGAGCCGGGGATGCGGCTGGCAGCGGCGTATGTGTTGATCTTTGTCGGGGTATTGCTGCTCTTCGCAATTGCGCGCATGCTGATTTCCCTGATGCTGAAGGCAGTGGGTTTGGGCTTGTTGGACCGCTTGCTGGGCGCTGCCTTTGGCGTCTTGCGCGGGGTTCTGGTGGTATGGGTGGCGGTGCTGGTAGCGGGCATGACGCCGCTGCCCAAGGCAGACTGGTGGCGTGATGCGATACTGTCGCCGCCGCTGGAAACCGCGGTGATTGCGGCAAAACCCTGGTTGCCGGCGGATGCGGCAAAACGGATTCGGTTTCGATAGAGGAAGATGACCATCTCCCCTTCCCCCTTTCCGGGGAAGGGGGTGATAATTGTTCGCGGGCGTTGCCCGCTCCATGTTCTGGCTGCTTCTCCTTGGGGCGGCCCTGCGGAGAAGGACCATGTGCGGAATTCTGGGTGTGGTGGCCACCACGCCGGTGAACCAGTTGCT
>CAYNGV010000138.1:0-4843 GCA_964397005.1 uncultured Sulfuritalea sp.
ACAAAGGGATGGCGGACCTTGTCCAGTTCGTCGTGGCGGTTGCCCGTCAGGGGCCGCGCCTTGATCCAGGCATAGCGTTCCCACTCGCGGCCCTGGGTGATGAAGTAGTTTTCCAGCATCTCGAAGGAACACACCAGCGGCCCGGAATCGCCGTTCGGCCGCAAACGCATATCGACGCGAAACACCTGGCCGTCTTCGGTGGCCTCGGCAATGGCGTTGATCAAGCCGCGTCCGAGGCGAGTGAAGAATTCGAAGTTGGAAATCGATCTTGCGCCGTCGCGCAGTCCATCCGTCTGGCCGTCTTCGGGGAAAACGAAAATCAGGTCGATGTCGGACGACACGTTGAGTTCACGCCCGCCCAGCTTGCCCATGCCGATGACGATGAGCTCCTGCGGCGAACCGTCGGCGCCGCGCGGCGTGCCGTAACGCTCTACCAGGCCGGCGCTCAATACCTCCACCGCCTTCCTCACCGCCAGTTCGGCGATCAGGGTCATGCATTCCGTCACTTCCGACAAGGGCGCGAGACCGCAAAGGTCACGCGCGGCGATGCGCGCATAGGCCCGCTGCTTGAGTTGCCGCAGCACCGGCTTGAGGTTGTCTTCCGTGACCGGTTGCGCGGAAAGCCAGGCAGACAGCTCGACCGCGGTGACCGGCAAATCCAGGGCGGACTCGACTTCGGCCGCCAGCATCGGCCTTGCCGCCAGCAGACGCCCAAGGTAACGGGATGTTTCCAGGATATCGACGAGGGAGGGCATCGGTTAGAATTTATGCTTCAAGTGCTTCGATCGCCCATTTTAGCGTGGGCAACAAGCGCAGCCCCGTCCAAGAGCCTTCAAGCCCATCATTTCCAACCTGCGTTCCCGCCTGCGCGACCTACCGCTAGCCCACCCCCGGCTGGGCGTTCTGTTGCGCGCGCTGCTCTGGGGCGTCACGCTGGGCTACTTCGCTTTCGCCCTGCTGTTGCTGGCCTTGCGCTACGCGATCCTGCCGCAGATCGAAAGCTACCGGGGCGATGTCGAGCAAATGCTCAGCACGGCAATCAATCGTCCGGTCGCTATCAGGAAGATAGAGGCGCATTGGGCAGGCCTGCGCCCGGCGCTCAAGCTCGACGGCTTCGAGATCAGGGACACTCAGGGGCAACGCGCACTGGGTTTCGACCAGGTCGAAGCCGAACTGGCATGGAGCTCGTTGTGGCATTTCCAGCTGCGGCTGGCGCGGCTGGAACTCGAATCGCCGACACTGCTGCTGCGCCGCGACAGTAAAGGCCGCTTCTTTGCCGCCGGACTGGAAATCACGCCGCAGGCGAGCGATCAGGACGACTTCAGCGACTGGTTGCTGGCGCAGGACCGCGTCGTCATCCGCAATGCGAGCATCGCCTGGCAGGACGAATTGCGCAGTGCGCCGGCGCTGGAATTGAAACGCCTGAACTTTCAGCTCGACAACAGCGGCAGCCGGCATCGCTTCGGCTTCACCGCCGAACCCCCACGCGAGCTGGCGGCGCGAGTCGACATCCGCGGCGACTTCAAAGGCCGCGACCTGGACCAGCTGGAAGCCTGGAAAGGCGACGTCTACGCTGAACTGGACTACGCCGACCTGGCCGGGTGGCGTCCATGGGTCGATTATCCGGTGGCCTTGCCGCAAGGCAGCGGCGCCCTCAGGCTCTGGCTGGGATTTGCCCGACAGCAGCTTGTCTCGGCCACCGCCGATGTCCGTCTGGCGAACGTCCGCATGCAACTGCGCCCGAACCTGCCCGAACTGGATCTGCTCCAGCTTGAGGGCAGGCTGGCCGGGCGTCGACTCGACGGCGGCTTTGAAGCCGAACTGAAGCACCTGACGCTGGCAACACGCGACGGTCTTGCGCTGCAACCGACAGACCTGAAGATTGCCTGGCAGAGTGCCGCCGCCAATCGTCCGCCGCAGGGCGTGGCGAGTGCCAACGGCCTCGACCTGGGAGCGCTGGCCAGTCTCGCCGCCCACTTGCCGCTGGACGACACGACGCGTGCGCGCCTTGCCCGCCACGCACCTCGCGGCCACGTCTTCGATCTGAAGCTGGACTGGAAAGGCGCGCCCGAAAACCCCGGCGGACTTCAATCATGGAGCATCAAGAGCCGCTTTGAAGGTCTCGGGCTGACCGCCCTCGGACCCGTCCCCGGCATTGCCGGAGTCAACGGCCGCATCGAGGGCAACCAGAAAGGCGGCAAACTGCGGCTGGATGGGCAACGCGCCGGTTTTGAATTACCCACCGTGTTCGCCGATCCAAAACTCGAACTGGAAACCTTCGCCGCCGACCTTGACTGGCGTTTCGGCGCCGGTGCCGCCGAGGGGCTGCATGTCAATCTGAACAAGGCCATGTTCCAGAACAAGGATGCGGCGGGCGAAGCCAGCGGCAACTGGCGGGCGCTGGCCGAGGGGCCGGGTGAAGTCGATCTGGTCGCCCGCCTCACGCGCGGCAGCGGCGACGCCGTCTGGCGCTACATGCCGCTCGCCGTCGGCAAGGATGTCAGAAACTGGCTGCGCGTGGCCATCATCGGCGGCAAGGCCACGGAAACCACGCTGAAGTTGCAGGGCGATTTGCGCCAGTTCCCTTTCCGCGACGGCAAGGGGGGGCTGTTCGAGGTACGCGGCAAGTTCCGCGACGCCACCCTGCGCTACGCCGGCAGCTGGCCCGAGATCAACAACATCGAAGGCGACCTGCTGTTCAGCGGGCAGCGCATGCTGATTACCGGCAAGAGCGGGAAGATATTCGGCGTCGGCCTGCACGACGTCCACGCCGAGATCGCGGATATCGAACAAATGGAGGAACTGCTGACCGTCACCGGCAAGGCGGCCGGACCGACGGCGGACTTCCTGCGTTTCATCGAAGCCAGCCCGGTCGGCGAGCGCATCGATCATTTCACCGAGGACATGAAGGCGGAGGGCAACGGCGAACTCGATCTAAAGCTCAGCCTGCCTTTGCGCCGCCTGACCAACTCGAAGGTCGATGGCAGCTATCGTTTCGACGGCAACCGCCTGACAGTGGACAGCGACCTGCCGCCGCTCGCCGAAGTCCGCGGCGCATTGCGTTTCTCGGCCGACCACCTGGAGGCCAGGGGAATCCGCGGCACGCTGCTCGGCTCTCCGCTCAGTGTCGATGTGCGCACAGCGGGTGACGGCAACGTCCAGGTCAACGCCGCCGGAGAAGTCAGCGTGGCGACGCTGCGACGCCAGTTCCCGCAACCCGTGTTCGACCATTTGGCGGGAAGCGCGAAATGGTCAGGCAGCGTGCGCGTCAAGAAGAAGTCGGCGGAAGTGAAGCTGACGTCGACTCTGGTCGGGCTGTCGTCGAGCCTGCCGGAACCCTTCAACAAATCGGCCACGGAATCACTGGCCTTCAGCTTTGAACGCAAACCGCCCCCCGACACGGGGCTGCGCCCTGGCGCAAAGGCGCTTGCCGCCGTGTCGCGAGCGCCGACTTCTGCAAACCCGGGCGCGGCGCAGGACATGATCGACCTCAGTCTCGGTCGCGCCTTGCGCTTCCAGTTGATACGCCGTCGTGACAGCACTCCGCCGGTCATCACGCGCGGCCTGCTGGCGATCGGCGACAGCAGTGCCGGCATGCCCGAACGCGGTGTGATGCTTGCCGTGAATCTGCCACGCGTCAATGCCGATTTCTGGCGCGGCCTCGTCGCAAGCCCGGGCAGCGGAAATGGCCAGGGCGAATCGGTGCTGCCGCCCCTGCCCGCCGTCCAGTTCGACTTGCGTACGGCCGACCTGACCATGCTGGACAAAAGCTTCCATGAAGTACGCGTAAACGGCAGCCGGCCGGAAAGCGCCAGCAGCACGCGCTTCGAACTGAAGAGCCGTGAACTGGCCGGCAACTTCGAATGGAGCAGCGCCGGCAACGGCAAAATGTCCGGACGGATTGCCCAGTTCTCGATTCCGGAATCTGTCGCCACGCCGGCGGTTCTGCAGGCAAAGACCAGCGCAGTGATCGAGCGGATTCCCGCGCTCGACATCACGGTCGACAAGCTTTCGTTCAAGGACCGCACGCTCGGCACCGTGCGCATCGCGGCCGAGAACCGTGAGGGCTACTGGAACACCAGGGTCGATGTGAAGAACGAGGACGGCACGCTGGAAGCCACCGGCAGCTGGCGCCCCAGCCCGACCCAGCCCGATACCCGCATCGAGTTCAAGCTCGATGCCGCGAGCATCGAAAAGCTGCTGGCGCGCATCGGTCACCCGGATGCGGTGCGACGCGGCAACGCGAAGCTTTCCGGCAACCTGTCCTGGAGCGGCTCGCCCTTCACGATCGATTATCCGACCCTCGGCGGCAACTTCATCCTCGCCGCCTCCGGCGGCCAGTTCGTCAAGCTCGAACCCGGCGTCGGCCGCCTGCTGGGAATTCTCAGCCTGCAATCCCTGCCACGCCGCATCACGCTGGATTTTCGCGACATCTTCAGCGAGGGCTTCGCCTTCGACAGCATTGGCGGACTGTTCTCCGTCACACGCGGCGTGATGGAGACCAAGGAACTCCAGATCCAGGGGCCGTCGGCCAAGGTGCTGATGAGCGGCACCGTCAATCTCGGCGCCGAAACCCAGGACCTCAAGGTGCGCGTGCAACCCGCGGTGGGCGAATCGATCGCGGTCGGCACCATGATTGCCAATCCGGTCGCCGGCGCGGTCGTCTGGGCGGCGCAAAAAATTCTGCGCGACCCGCTCGATCAGGCCTTCGCCTTCGAGTACGCGGTGACCGGAAGCTGGGCCGACCCGAAAGTGGAAAAGCTGGGGCAGTTGCCGCAGAAAGCAGCGGAGGACGCGAAGTGAATCGAGAAAATCCCAAGACGTTTACCGCAGAGGCGCAGAG
>CAYNGV010000139.1:0-4843 GCA_964397005.1 uncultured Sulfuritalea sp.
TCCCGCTCTACCTGTTTCTCATCAACCTGTTCGTGCTGCCGGTGGCGCTGGCCGGATTGATGCACTTCCCGGCCGGTACCGTGGACGCCGATACCTTCGTCCTGACCCTGCCGATGGCCCACCAGCAGGAGACGCTGGCCCTGTTCGTCTTCATCGGTGGCCTCTCGGCGGCCACCGGCATGGTCATCGTCGAGACCATCGCGTTGTCCACCATGGTCTGCAACGACCTGGTGATGCCGCTGCTGCTGCGCCTGCGCTGGCTGGGTCTGGCCGACAAGGCCGATCTTTCGGGCCTGCTGCTCGAAATCCGGCGCTGGGCGATCGCCATCATCCTCGGACTGGGCTACCTCTACTTCCGTGTCGCCGGCGAGGCCTATGCCCTGGTTTCGATCGGCCTGATTTCCTTTGCCGCCGTGGCCCAGTTCGCGCCGGTGGTGATCGGCGGCCTGTTCTGGAAGGGCGGCACGCGCGACGGGGCTTTGGCGGGTCTGGCCATTGGCTTCGTGCTCTGGGCGTATACGCTGCTGCTGCCGTCCTTCGCCAAGTCCGGCTGGCTACCCGAAGGCTTCATCGCCCACGGCCTGTTCGGCATCGAGTTGCTGCGACCGCAGCACCTGTTCGGCCTCACCGGACTGGACGAGATCACCCATTGCCTGGTCTGGAGCCTGCTGGCCAACCTCGGTGCCTACATCGGCGTGTCGCTCTTGCGCGTGCCCAATGCGCGCGAGGCGCGCCAGGCCTCGCTCTTCGTCGGCGGTACCGACCTTGCCGGCCACACGGCCTGGGGCGGCAGCGCCGGCGTGGCTGACCTCCTGCCGCTGGCCGCCCGCTTCCTTGGTCGCGAACGCGCCGAGGAAGCTTTCCTGCGCCATTCGCGCAGCCGCGGCCTGAAGTCGATGGATGAGTTGCCGGGCGATGCGCGCCTGGCGAACTTCGCCGAGAACCTGCTGGCCGGCGCCATCGGCTCGGCATCGGCGCGCGCCATGGTGGCTTCGGTGGTGAGCGAGGAGCCGCTCGGCATCGACGAGGTGATGAACATCCTCGACGAGGCCTCGCAGGTGCGGGCCTACACGCGGGAGCTGGAACAGAAATCGCTGGAGCTGACCCGCGCCACGGCCGACCTGCGCGAGGCCAACGCCCGCCTGCGCGAGCTGGATCGGATGAAGGACGATTTCATCTCGACCGTGACCCACGAGTTGCGTACGCCGCTGACCTCGATTCGCGCCTTTTCGGAAATGCTGCAGGAGGACCCGAAGATCGATCTGACCCAGCGCTCGCGTTTTCTCGGCATCATCGTCAGCGAGACGGTACGTCTGTCACGGCTGATCAACCAGATACTCGACCTGGCCAAGCTCGAATCCGGGCGAGCGGAATGGACCGTGGCGGCCGTCGATGTGGCCGAGGTGGCGCGCGAGGCCGCGGATTCGTTGACCGCGCTGTTTGCCGAGAAGCGTGTGGCACTGGAGTTGGAGGGTTGCGAATCCGGACTGGTGGTGCTCGCCGATCGTGACCGCCTGATGCAGGTCATGGTCAATTTGCTGTCGAACGCACTCAAGTTCGTTCCGGCGGGCAGTGGTCGCGTAAAAGTCGGCGCTGGCGGTACGGCGGTCGAGGTGCGAGTCAGCGTCACCGACAACGGGCCGGGCATCCAGACCGAGGACCAGGAAGTGATTTTCGACAAGTTCCGCCAGGGCGCCGGCACCACCGACGTTCTCACCGACAAGCCGCAGGGCACCGGCCTCGGCTTGCCGATCAGCCGCCAGATCATCGAGTATTTCAACGGCCGCCTGTGGGTCGAAAGCACGCCGGGCGCGGGCGCCTCCTTCGTATTCACACTGCCCCGGCAGTCGGGCGATAATGACGGCGGCAGACTACCGGAAGGAGATTCATGAGCCACCGCATCCTGATCGTCGATGACGAGCCGAACATCGTCATATCGCTTGAGTATCTGATGAAGAAGGAAGGTTTTCAGGTTGCCGTGGCGAACGACGGCGAAGCCGCATTGCAGCAGGCGTCCGCCTTTGCCCCGGATTTGATCCTGCTCGACGTGATGATGCCCAAGAAATCCGGTTTCGAGGTCTGCCAGGAGTTGCGCGCCGACCCGGCGCGGGCGGCGGTGAAAATCATCATGCTCACCGCCCGCGGCCGCGAGACGGAAGTGACCAAGGGCCTGGCGCTGGGTGTCGATGCCTATATCACCAAGCCGTTCTCGACCAAGGACCTCGTGCTCAAGATCAAGTCCCTGCTGACATGAAGGCAAACGTACGCTTCATTCTCGCGGCTTGCGTGCTGGGGCTGTTGATGACCGGGCCTTTCCTGATAACCGTGAGCATCCTCTGGGCAGACCTGGGCGCCGAGGAGCGCGTCGGCTTTCTCGTCGCTCTGGACCGTTGGTTGCCGATCGGCGGCCTCGTCACCATCATCTCCCTGATCCTCGGCCTGAAGTTGTTGCGCGCCCTGTTTCAGCAGTACGTCCACGGCCTGTTGCGCATGGCGGAGACCCTGCGCCTGATGCTGGGCGCCAACCCCAATTTCCGCGTGGCGCCCGAGGGTCCGCCCGAGGTGCGCGAACTGGCGCGCGCCGCCAACGATCTGGCGCAGCAGCGTGACGAACTGCTGACCGACGTCGAGGAGCAGATCAGGCTGGCGAAGGCCACCGTGGAAGAGGAGAAGAACCGGCTGGCAGCCCTGATGTCGGAACTCGCATTGGGCGTGGTGGTGTGCAATCTCGACGGTCGCATCCTGCTTTACAACAGCCGTGCACGGCTGCAGTTCAAGGCTCTGGCGCAGGGGCCGACGTCGATGAGCGGCGGCGCCCTGATCGGCCTCGGCCGCTCGATTTTTTCCATCCTCGAGCGCGGGCAGATCACCCATTCACTGGAGAACATCCGGCTGCGCTTGCGCAAGGGCAGCGCCGAGCCGACGGCCAATTTCATCACGTCGACGCGCGGCGGGCAGTTGTTGCGCGCGCAAATGGCTCCTGTGCTGCGCACAGGAGCCAGCGGCTCCGCCGTTGGCGTCGCCCCGGGCGCCAATATGGACAATCCCCCCGGCCCCCTTTCCGGGAAAGGGGGTGACGAAGTTAGTGGTCAGGCTGCGCCTGCCCATGGAAAAACCCTGGACGACGCGCTCGGTGCCGAGCTTCAGGTGACGGGTTACGTACTCACCATCGAGAACATCACGCGCAATTTCGAGCGTGAAGCGGAACGCGACCAGGCGCTGCAATCGCTGACCGACGGCAATCGCGCGGCGCTGGCCAATCTGCGCGCGGCGGTGGAAACACTGATCGACACGCCGGACATGGAACTCGACTACCGCGAGCGCTTCACGCGCGTGATCGCGGACGAAGCCTCGGCCATGAGCGAACGCCTCGAAATCACCATGAGCCGCTTTGCCGACTCGCTGAAAACCCGCTGGCCGCTGGAAGACGTGCTGGCGATCGACATCCTTGCCGCCGCCGCAAGGCGCATCGAGGACCGCCTGAAGTTGCCGATCAAGAATGAAGAGCAGGACGCCAGTCTGTGGATGCGCGTCGACAGCTTCGCCCTGATCCAGGCCATCACTTTCCTCGCCGCGCGGCTGCAGGACCACTATGCGATTCGCGAGTTGCGCCTGCGCCTGTCGACCGAAGGCAGGATGGTGTTCCTCGACCTGATCTGGTCGGGTACGCCGGTTTCATCGGAGACGCTCTACACCTGGGAACTGGAGCCGATGAATGTCGGTGCCGAAACCAGTCCGCTCACGCTGCGCGACGTGATCGACCGCCATGGTGCGGAAATCTGGTACCAGCGCGACAAGGCGGCGCACAACGCCTTCTTCCGCATCGTGCTGCCGATGGCAGCCACGCCCGACCTGCAGGCCGTCGATCGGACGCAGCACCTGCACAGCGCAAGTCGTCCCGAATACTACGATTTCGACCTGTTCGCCGCGCGCGACGCCGAAGGATCGGGCATCGATCCGGATCGCCGGCTGACCGATCTTGCCTACTCGGTGTTCGACACCGAAACCACCGGGCTGGAGCCGTCGAATGGCGACGAGATCATCCAGATCGGTGCGGTACGGGTCGTGAACCAGCGCCTGCTGCGGCAGGAAATCTTCGATCAACTGGTCGATCCGCGGATACGGCTGAAGCCCGCGGGCATTCCGATTCACGGCATCACCGAAGCCATGGTCAAGGGCCAGCCGACGCTGGATGCGGTGCTGCCGGCGTTTCACGAGTTCTGCAGCGAAACCGTGCTGGTGGCGCACAACGCCGCCTTCGACATGCGTTTCTTCCAGTTGAAGGAGGACAGCCTGGGCGTACGTTTTACCCAGCCCGTGCTAGATACGCTGCTGCTCTCGGCCGTGATCCACCCCAACCAGGAGTCGCACAAGCTCGAACTCATCGCCGAGCGCCTCGGCATCAACGTCATCGGCCGTCACACGGCGCTGGGCGATGCCTATGTCACGGGCGAGGTGTTCCTCAAGATGATCCCGCTGCTGGCCGACATGGGCATTGTCACCCTGCGCCAGGCGCTCGATGCCGCGCAGCAGACTTACTTCGCGCGCATCAAGTACTGACGACACCGCCGGCCGCATTACCGTTCCCCATTTTCGCAATTCAGGATGAATCCGCAATGAGTGAAACCCAGCAGGCTCCCGTCGCAAGCTACCGCCCCAACCTGCACAGCCCGCTTGCCGCGCTCGCGCGCAAGAAGCCGGTCACCGCCACGCCCGAGACCCCGCTGCGCGAGGCCGTGCTGGCAATGGCGGAGAACCGCGTCGGCTCCATCATCGTCGTCGAGCCCGAGAGCGGCCGCCCGCTCGGCATCTTCACCCTGCGCGACCTGCTGCACCGCGTCGC
>CAYNGV010000140.1:0-4751 GCA_964397005.1 uncultured Sulfuritalea sp.
GTCGGCGAACTGGTGTGCAGCGCGCCGATGCCCTCGATGCCGCTGAAATTCTGGAACGATCCCGACGATCGCCGCTACCGCGAGAGCTACTTCGACATGTATCCCGGCATCTGGCGCCACGGCGACTGGCTGCGCATCACGACGCGCGGCGGCGCGATCATCTACGGCCGTTCCGATGCCACCATCAATCGTCATGGCATTCGCATGGGCACCAGCGAGCTGTATCGCGCGGTCGAGGAACTGCCCGAAGTGCTTGACAGCCTGGTGGTCGATCTCGAATTCCTCGGCCGAGAATCGTATATGCCGCTGTTTGTCGTCCTCCGTTCCGGCCATGAATTGACACCGCAGCTGGAAGCCACGCTGCGCGAGCGGATCAAGGTGGCCCTGTCGGCGCGACACGTGCCCAACGAGATTTTTCAGGTGACCGAGATTCCGCGCACCCTGTCGGGCAAGAAGATGGAACTGCCGGTGAAGAAGCTGCTGCTCGGCCATGCTCTGGACAAGATCGCCAACCCGGATGCGATGTCCAATCCGGCCAGCCTGCGATGGTTCGTGGATTTTGCGGCGCGCCGCGCAGCGGAGCATCCGACATGAGTTCGCGCGTCGCCGTGCCGCTGCCCAAGGCCTACCGGCTGCTCAACCACGGCCCCACGGTGCTGGTCTCCAGCGCCCATGTCGGGCGGCGCAATGTCATGGCGGCAGCCTGGTCGATGCCGCTGGATTTCGATCCGCCCAAGGTGGCGGTGGTGATCGACAAGGCCACCCTGACCCGCGAACTGGTCGAAGCCTCGGGCGAGTTCGTCCTCAATGTGCCGTCGCGACAGCAGGCCGCATTGACGCTGGCGGTGGGCACGCAGTCGGGGCGCGAGACCGACAAGTTTGAAAAACTCGGCGCTGGCGAGACGGCATCGATGGTCGGTGCGCCGCTGATCGAAGGCTGCCTGGCCTGGTTGGAGTGCCGCGTGATTCCCGAGCCGCACAACCAGCAACGCTACGACCTGTTTCTCGCCGAAGTGGTCGCCGCGTGGGCCGATCCGGCGGTTTTTACGGAAGGCCGCTGGCATTTCCCCGATGCGCAGCAACGCAGCATCCACTACCTTGCCGGCGGCAGCTTCTTCGCTACCGGCGACGCCTTCGAGGCTTAGCCGCCGACGCGGAAGGGCGCCACGCCGAACAGCCAGGCGTGGCCGTAGAAGGCGAACAGCGCCCAGGCGCCGAACCCGATCCCGATCACGATGGCGTCGCGCGACCCGCCGAGCACCGGGTAAGTGCGACCGGCAATCCGGTCGCGCCGCCTTGACGAAACGAAGCTGACAATCGCCCAGATCAGGAAGGCGCCGAACAGCACCGCATCGGCAAGATTGCCGTTGACCAGCAGATGCGCCAAGGCCCAAAGCTTGACGCCCGCCACCATGGGATGGCCGATTTTCGCCTTGATGCGGCTGCCGGGGATGTAGGCGGCGACCAGCAGGATGAAGGCCGGCAGGGTCAGAGTCGCGGCCACATGGCGGGTCCAGGTCGGCGCACTCCACAGCACGGGCGAATCCACGCGCGCCAAGCCGTAGCCCCAGATGATCAGCCCCAGACCGATAGCCGAAAGAAGTGAGTACACGCCCTTCCAGCGCATTTCGCCGAGCCGGGCGATCTGCGCTTCGCGCCAGTCGCCGGCAAGAATGCGTAGCGAATGGACGCCGAGGAACAGCGCCAGGCCGAGGATCAGGAGAGTCATGGTGAGCTTTCCGCAACAATGAAGTGCCGGAATCTTACTTGCGATTTCAAGCTTCAGGGCCCATCTTGCAGACATCGCCACCAGGAGACATGAACATGTCGCATCGCCGCCTGCAGCAAATCATCCGTTCCGTCGCCACCTCGGATGGCGCCGGCGTCAGCCTGCGTCGCAGCCTCGGCCAGTCGCAGACCGCGCGCGTCGATCCCTTCCTGATGCTCGACGAGTTCTCGTCCGACGATCCCGACGATTACATTGCCGGCTTTCCGCCCCATCCGCATCGCGGCTTCGAGACCGTCACCTACATGCTCGATGGCCACATGCTGCATGAAGACCACCTTGGCAATCGCGGCGATTTGCTGCCCGGCGGCGCGCAATGGATGACCGCCGGGCGCGGCATCATCCATTCCGAAATGCCGCAGCAGGAAAGCGGGCGCATGCGCGGCTTCCAGCTCTGGATCAACCTGCCGGCAGCGGAAAAAATGAAGCCGGCCGCCTATCGCGACATCCGTCCCGAGGAAATTCCGACGGCGGTCCTGCCCGGCGGCGGCGAGGTCCGGGTGATTGCCGGAAAGGTCGTGGTCGACGGGCGCGAGGTGGCCGGTCCGGTGCAGGGGCTTTCAACCGAGCCGCTCTACGTTGATGTCCGGCTACCTGCGGGCGGGCAGTTCGCCCAGGCGCTGCCGGCGGGCCACAGCGCCTTCGTCTATGCCTACGAGGGCTCGCTGGCGATCGGGCCGGCGGACGATTCCCGCCCCTTGGCCGCGCAGGACGCCGGTGTGCTCGCCGCCGGCGAAGGCGTGGAAATCCATGCCGGCGACAGCCCTGTCCGCTTCCTGCTGCTGGCGGCCCGGCCCCTGGGCGAGCCGGTGGCCCAGCACGGACCCTTCGTCATGAATACCCGCGAGGAAATCGAACAGGCGATCGCCGATTACCGGAACAATCGCCTGGTGTGATTACAGCTTGAAGCGGTTCAGTACTCCGCTGAGCTCCGTCGCCAGCGTTTGCAGCTGCTGGCCTTCCTGTTCGGCATGACCGATGGGCACGCTGATTTCCTGCGCAACCCGGGCAACGCGTTCGACATGGCTGCCGATTTCCTTGCTGACGGCGGTCTGCTCGACCATCGAGGATGAAATTTCTTCCATTCCCTGCGTGGTGAGCTGCGCCGCCTGATTCGCTTCACCCAGCCCCTCGGCGACCCGCTCCAGATGATCCTGCGAGGAGCGCAGCGCCTGCCGGCCGTTCTCGATGGCGCGCTCGACGACGGCCGACTTGTCACCCAGTGCCTCAGTCACCTTGTTGATCTCGGCGGCGGTCTGGGCGGATTTTTCGGCAAGCTTGCGAACTTCGTCGGCAACCACCGCGAAGCCGCGCCCATGCTCGCCGGCACGGGCGGCTTCGATGGCTGCGTTCAAGGCCAGCAGATTGGTCTGGTCGGCGATGGCGCGGACTTCCTGGGTCATCCCCGTGATCGACTGGGTGCTCTCGATGAAGGCTTCCGCGGTGCGTGAGATTTCGTCCACGGAACTCTCCACGCTGTCGATTTCGCCGATCATGCGCGACAGGCTCTCGTTGCCTTCCTGCATTCGCGTCATGCTCGCCGCCGACATCTGGCGGACCTCGGCGGCGCTGTCGGCGACGCGGCGCGCAATGCCCTCGGCCTTGCTGATCGTGGCGGCGGTCTCGACCACGGTGGCGCACTGCTGATCGTTGCCGCGGCTGATGCTGCCGGTGGTTTCCCGCATGCGGCCGGCCGCGCCGTCGAGCTTCTCCGCCGCTACCCGGATCTGGCTTGCCATCTCGTGGAGATTGGCCTGCATCGCGGCGATTCCGCCCAGCAGGCTGTTCGGGTTGTCGGCGTCGGTCTCGATCTTGAAGGCCAGGTCGCCCTGCGAGATGCGGGCGACCACGCTCGCCGCGTAGTGCGGTTCGCCGCCCAGCAGGCGCAGCAGCATCCTTACCAGCAACAGGAAAGCGGCCAGCCCGAAGATCGAGGCGACCACGTTCACCACGGTCATCCAGTACCGGGCATCGGCGGCGAATGCGGCAAGGCCGGCATCAACTTTCTGCGCCGCTTCGCCGAGTCGGGAAACCATGTAGAAGCTGAAACCGTTTGCACTCAGCGTGATCAGTGCAAGAACGGCCAGCACCAGGATCAATTGCTTGCGTAAGCTCATTGCGAAGTCTCTCTCTGATTGGCAGCTGCCCGGGGCAGCCGGATGGCCGGACATGATTGACCAGCCTAAGAACAGGGACTTTAGCCAAGGATAGTTCGCGGAGCGATTAAATTTGCATTTTCGGATATTTGGAATCCTGCTGCGATTCGCCATACCGGTTGCCGCCCGCCGACGATGAAGACGACAGATTTTATTGGCCGCCCCTTGAATAAGCGGCCACAAGGCCCTATTATTAGCACTCGTTGGCGATGAGTGCTAATAGATGCCCTGCGCCCGACTCAGACCTGCGGCCCGCCCGCAGCGGCTTTTTTCTGTAACAACCCAGTTTAAGAGGAGATCAACCCCATGAAAATTCGTCCTTTGCATGATCGCGTTATCGTCAAGCGTCTCGAAGAAGAGAAGAAAACCGCTTCCGGCATCGTGATTCCCGACAATGCCGCCGAGAAGCCCGATCAAGGCCTGGTCACCGCCGTTGGCAACGGCAAGATTCAGGAAGACGGCAAGGTCCGTCCGATGTCGCTCAAGGTGGGTGACCGCGTGCTGTTCGGCAAGTACTCCGGCCAGACCGTCAAGGTCGATGGCGACGAGTTGCTGGTCATGCGTGAAGAAGACATCATGGGCGTAGTTGAGCTCTAATCCAGACCGAATTACAGGAGATACATACAAATGGCAGCTAAAGAAGTTCAATTCGGCGACTCCGCTCGTCAACGCATGGTCCGTGGCGTCAATATCCTCGCCGACGCCGTCAAGGTAACCCTCGGCCCCAAGGGCCGCAACGTGATTCTGGAGCGTTCCTTCGGCGCCCCGACCATTACCAAGGACGGTGTGTCCGTCGCCAAGGAAATCGA
>CAYNGV010000141.1:0-4750 GCA_964397005.1 uncultured Sulfuritalea sp.
ATCGAGCCGATCTACACCGCCGACGACGGCCGGATCGTTTTTGCGATCAAACGTTGAGGCGCAGGAAAGTGGTGCCCATCATATCTGTCGGATACAACTGATTCCCGATATCGCAGGAGATCGGGGTTACACCCGAGAGAAGATGTGAAAATAGAGAAGGCAGTCGGCCGACTTCTAAATAGCGTGACCGAAAGCAGCTGGGCTGAAAAGAATGAGGTGCGTCTCGCCTTGATGGCGGTGCTTCTATTTTTTTCGTTGTGTATTTGTAATTATGGCCAGTTTGCGTACGCGCAGGCCTCTGATGAAACTGCGGAAAATACATCTTCAACCACACCAAGATCGCGAATAATTGCTGCTTTACAATCAATGCAGCTTCGTCACGAAATGCGTCCATCTGGTGTTCCAGAAACCTATGGCTGGAAAAGCAAGCCTTCAGTTGGAATGGGTACTGAGCCGTATGGGTTAAGTGTACGTTCCAGTTGGCCTGGGCGCAGATTCGACAATTGGCATGCAATGCTGAGTTGGTTTGTCATTTATGAAGCAGAAGGCGGGAATCTGGCAAAAAATTCGGCAGTCGAAATTAGCGGGGTCGAATTGTGGTATCTCTCGAAAAAAGAGTTCATGTGGAAGAGGCTTCAATCCGACCGTTATCCGAAATGGCAGGGGGCCTATTCGCTTAACGCCATCAACAAAAGCAATGAGGCGCTTTACATAGAGAGGAGGTCGACAGGTTTAGTGTTGGCACCAACCGTGCGGACTATGGTACATGGCGGGCTGGGCCAAGTTGAAACTCCTTGGAATTCAGAAACGCTGCGTGCTGACATTGCTGCTGTATTTATTTCAGTTAAGCATCGTCTTGTACTGAAGGATCCGAAACAAACAGATGATAGGTTTTTGGCAAAGTTGATCGTACAAGCTGGTGCTGATTATTACCCGTATGTTGGTGCTCGCGTTGCAGACCTAGAGAGCCCTTCTGTTCCCTCCATTGGTTTAGGGCGCTTCATCCTAGCGTCGGAGAATTGGCGCTATTCAACGATGATCGTTGTAGCGCCAGGAATCCGAGAAGCAGAAGTTCTGAAGGGTCTACCGGATCAGTTCGATTACTGATACTTCATGGGGCAGACCGATACCATGAGGATCATCCTTGCCAACAAATTTTTCTTCCGCAACGGTGGTTCTGAAGTAGTGATGCTCCAGGAACGCAGCTTCCTGCAGCAGCAGGGTCACACAGTCGTCGATTTCTCAATGCGGGATGACCGTAATTTCGAGAGTGCCTATGCAAGCTATTTCGTCTCGCGACAGGATTACCGCGGCGGCGGTCCGGGCAATCTTCGTTCGGCGCTTTTCTTTGTCCATTCGCCCGAGGCGGTGCGCAGGATCGGCGCGCTGATCGATGCAACACGGCCCGATCTGGTCCACTGCCACAATATCTATCACCAACTCACGCCCTCCATCATCGGCGCGGCGAAGGCACGCGGCGTGCCGGTGGCGCTGACTTTGCACGATTACAAGCCGGTCTGCCCGACCTACACCCGGCTTCAGAACGGGAAACCCTGTTCGGAATGCCTGGACGGCAGCTTCGCGCCGGTGCTCAGGCATCGCTGTGCGGAGGGATCGCTGGGCAAGAGCGCCCTGCTCTATGCCGAAGCCGTCGTGCAGCGGCGACTGGGCAATTACGAGAAGGTGGATCGCTTCATCGCGCCGAGTCGCTTTATGGCGAATTCGGTAGCGTGCCGTTTCCCTGGAGAACGGGTAGCGCTGCTCTACAACGGAGTTGATACCGCGAATTCTCCTGTGGCGGACAAGGACGAGGGTTATGCGCTGTTCTTGGGCCGCCTGTCGCACGAGAAAGGTGTTGCCACTCTGTTGCGCGCGCATGCCTCTACAGGGGCGCGCTGGCCGCTGACGGTTGCCGGCACCGGACCGTTACGCGATGGCTTGATGGCGCAATACAAGCATGCGAATTTTGTCGGGCACCTTGCCGGTGCTGCGCTGAAGCAGGCGCTGGCTGGCGCGGCCGTGGTGGTGGTGCCCTCGGAGTGGTACGAGAACTGCCCGATGTCGGTGCTTGAGGCAATGGCATCCGGCAAACCCGTGATCGGCAGCCGCATGGGCGGCATTCCGGAGCTTGTAGCCGAGGGCGAGACGGGCTTGCTGTTCGAGGCGGGCAACGCCGAGGAGTTGGGCGAGTGCCTGTGCCGGTTGATGGGCGATCCTGCTCTGCGGCAGCGCATGGGGCGGGCCGCACGCGCGCGGGCCGAGCGGGAGTTTTCGCTGGAAAAGCACAACGCGGGGCTGATGGAAATCTACAAATCCTTGGTGAGATTGCAATGAGCGAGATGGCGCCTTACCCGACCGATGTGTCGATCATCACGACGTACCGCTGCCAGATGCGCTGCAAGATGTGCGACATCTGGGAGAACCCGACGGACAGGCAGCAGGAGATCTCGGCGAAGGAGCTGGAAATCCTGCCAGACTTCAAGTTCGTGAACATCACCGGCGGCGAGCCTTTCGTGCGGCGCGATCTGGAAGAGATCGTCGAGGTGATGATGCAGAAGTCGCCGCGCATCGTGATCTCGACTTCGGGCTGGCATACCGAGCGCATCTTCAAGCTGGCGGAGCGCTTCCCGGACATCGGCATCCGCGTCAGCATCGAGGGGCTTTCCGTAAAGAACGACGAACTGCGCGGACGCGAAGGCAGTTTCGACCGGGGCCTGCGCGTGCTGCTGACGCTGAAGGAGATGGGCATCAAGGACATCGGCTACGGCTGCACGGTGTCGAACCACAATTCGGCGGACATGCTGTGGCTCTACAAGCTGTCGCGCGAGCTGGGCATGGAGTTCGCCACGGCGGCCTTCCATAACAGCTATTACTTCCACAAGGACGACAACGAGATCACCAACAAGGACGAGGTGATCGGCAACTTCAACAAGCTGATCGAGCTGCTGCTCAAGGAAAACTCGCCGAAGAGCTGGTTTCGCGCTTTCTTCAACCTCGGGCTGATCAACTACATCCGCGGCAATCCGCGCATGCTGCCTTGCGAGGCCGGCACGGCCAACTTCTTCATCGACCCCTATGGTGAGGTATTCCCGTGCAACGGGCTGGAGGAACGCTACTGGAAAGAGTCGATGGGCAACATCCGTCAGGCCGCAAGCTTCGAGGAGTTGTGGAACAGCGAACAGGCGCAGAAGGTGCGTGGGCTGGTGCGCACCTGTCCGAAGAACTGCTGGATGGTGGGCACGGCGGCGCCGGTGATGAAGAAATACATCCGGCACCCGGCAAAATGGGTGGTGAAGAACAAGTTGAAGTCGCTGCTGGGCAAGCCGGTCTGCATCGACGACATTCCGAAATGCGACGTAGGTCAGGATCCGCGTCAGGGCGATCTGCGCGAAAGCGGCGGCAACGCACATGTGATGAGGCGCATGCCGAGCGTGACGCTGAGCGAGGCCGAGCTGGCCGATATGCTGCGGGCGGACTGAGACGAGCCATGCGCGTGATGTTCCTCGGCTTGCGGGGCTTTCCCGGGGTGCAGGGCGGCGTGGAGACGCATGCCGAGCATCTGTGCCCGCTGCTCGTCGAGCTGGGCTGCGAGGTGGAGGTGGTCGTGCGCTCGCCCTATATGCCTGCGGAGAAGGGCGCGGGCTGGCGCGGGGTGCGCTACGTGCGCGTGTGGTCGCCGAAGTCGAGGGGGCTGGAGGCGATCCTGCATACCTTTCTCGGGGTGCTGACGGCGGCGTGGCGGCGGCCGGACGTGCTGCACATCCAGGCCATTGGCCCGGCGCTGATGACGCCGCTGGCGCGGCTGCTGGGCCTGCGCGTGGTGGTGACGCACCACGGGCCGGATTACGACCGGCAGAAGTGGGGCGGCTTCGCGAAGTGGGCGTTGCGCATGGGCGAGCGCTTCGGCATGCGGCTTGCGCATGGGCGCATCGTGATCTCGGAGGTGATCCGCCGGCTGGTGCGGGAGAAGCACGGCGTCGAGTCGACGCTGATTCCGAATGGGGTGACGCTGCCGGAGCTGCCGTCTTCGGCGGGCGCGCTGGATCGCTTCGGCCTGGAGTCGCGCCGCTACGTGCTGCTGGTGAGCCGGCTGGTGCCGGAGAAGCGGCACTTCGATCTGCTGGAGGCGTTCGCGCAGGCGGGGCTGGCGGGTTGGAAGCTGGTGTTCGTGGGGGCTTCAGATCATCCTGACGAATACCAGAGGAAGCTGATCGCGGCGGCGGAGCGCGCCGGGGCGGTGATGACGGGTTTCCGGAGCGGCCTGGCGCTGCGCGAGCTGTATGCGCACGCGGGGCTGTTCGTGCTGCCGTCCTCGCACGAGGGCTTGCCGATCGCGCTGCTGGAGGCGCTGAGCTACGGCTTGCCGGTACTGGCGAGCGATATTCCGGCCAATGTGGAGGTGGGGTTGCCGGCGGAGCAGTATTTTCCTTTGGGGGATGTGGCGGCGCTGGCGCGCGGGATGCAGGCGCTGGCGGCACTGCCACTGGTCGCCGAAGCGGTGCGGGCGCGGCGGGAGTGGGTGGCCGGCAAATACGATTGGCGGCGGATCGCGGAGCAGACGCTGGCAGTGTATCGGGAGGCGGTGAGGTAGCCTGCTATTGCCGTGCTGGGGGAGACTTTTTGTTTTTGGAAAAGTCAGTGCGGGGAGGACGGCGCTTGGCCCCCTCCCCTGTCTCCCGCGGGTGGGAGAGGGCTCGATGGCTTCCGGCCTGCGCCGGAACGAGGGGATTGGGTGTTTATTTTCCGGGGG
>CAYNGV010000142.1:0-4743 GCA_964397005.1 uncultured Sulfuritalea sp.
GGTGCGGGCCGGCCCACATGTAGGTGAAGATCAGCGCCCAGAAGTGCACCACCGACAAACGGTAGGAATACACCGGACGCCCGGCCTGCTTCGGCACGAAGTAATACATCATGCCGAGGAAGCCGGCGGTGAGGAAGAAGCCCACTGCGTTGTGGCCGTACCACCACTGGATCATCGCGTCCTGCACCCCAGCGTAGGCCGAGTAGGACTTCGGCGTCAGGAGGCCGGCGGCAAGCACCGGAACGGCGGCGCTATTCACAAGGTGCAGCACGGCGACGGTCAGGATGAAGCCGCCGAAGAACCAGTTCGCCACGTAGATATGCGAAACCTGACGCTTGACGATGGTGCCGAAGAACACAACGGCATACGACACCCACACCAGCGTGATCAGGATGTCGATCGGCCATTCGAGCTCGGCGTACTCCTTGCCGGAGGTGAAGCCCAGCGGCAGCGATAACGCCGCGAGCACGATGACCAGCTGCCAGCCCCAGAAGGTGAAGGCCGCCAGCCCCGGCGCAAACAAGGGCGCATGACTGGTGCGCTGCACCGCGTAGTAGGAGGTGGCGAACAGCGCGCAACCGCCAAAGGCGAAAATCACGGCGTTGGTGTGCAGCGGACGCAGGCGCCCGTAGCTCAGAAACTCGTGCACGTTCAACTCCGGCCAGACCAGCTGGGCGGCGATGATGACGCCCACCAGCATGCCGACGATGCCCCAGATTACGGTCATCACAGCGAACTGGCGCACGACTTTGTAGTTGTAAGTCGCTTGCGATTGCATGATGGATTCACCTCACTTGAACAAAAGAAACCGTTTGCGATACTGCATTTGATGCGGTGCAGTATTGGAATTTTTGGCAGATTACACTCGAAATATTAGCGATGCTTGATGCAAGTCAAAATATATCGAACTTCAACAAAAATAACAATATTATTAGTGTGGGTTATGGGTGGATATGCTTGGTTTTTCGAGCTGACGTGGGGCAGGACGCCCGCACGGGATCGCAGGGGTAGCGCTCCCGAGCGAGGCTTTGTCCGCCGGGGATTCCGCTTCGCGGGCCGGCGATCACTGGGATACCGTCTCGCCCCTCCCGGGCGAGACATAAAAAAAAGGGTGCGCAGCGCGCACCCCTAACCCCAACAGAGAGCCTTTGGGCGACGGCGCGAAGCCATCACCATAAAACCCACGCAAAGTATGGTTATTTATCACCGGCCGCACCTTGATCTGGGTCAATTGCGCTGCGATTCCTGCGAACCTCCCCCTCGTCGTCATCCATCAGGATGCGGTGGCCGGGGCCTTCGAGATCCTCGTACTGCCCGCTCTTCAGCGACCACCAGAACAGTGCGGCAATCACGAAGACCAGCACCAGCGACAAAGGAATCAACAAGTACAGGATGTCCATGCCGGCCATTATCCTCGCTGCAGCCGCAAGGCATTGAGTACCACCAGTAGCGAACTGGCCGACATGCCGATGCCGGCCATCCAGGGGGTCACCCAGCCGGCCATGGCCAGCGGAATGGCGAAGAAATTGTAGGCGAACGCCCACACCAGGTTCTGTTTCACGATGCGCACGGTGCGCCTCGCCAGCGCCAGCCCTTCGGGCAACGCCTGCAGGTCATTGCCGAGCAGCACCACGTCAGCGTTGGCCCTTGCCAGATCGGCGCCGCCGCCCATGGCGATCGACACCTGCGCCTGCGCCAGCACCGGCGCGTCATTGACGCCGTCGCCGACCATCGCCACGGTTTCGCCGGCGTCTTGCAGCGCCTTCAGCGCCGCGTGCTTGTCTTCGGGCGAAAGCCCGCCGCGCGCATCCGAGATGCCCAGCGCCGCGCCGACACGCGCGGCGGCGGCCAGCGCGTCGCCGCTGAAAATCGACAGCCGGACGCCGGCCTCGGCGAGGTTCGCCGCCATCGCAGCGGCCTCGGGGCGCAACGCGTCGCTCAGGAGGAAAAATGCCTGCCAGCCCTCTGCATTTCCCAGCGCAATTGCCGTATCGCCAGCGCCGAGTTTTTGCTGAAGATCGGCAGGCAGCGCCGTGCCGTGCAAGCTTGCAACGAACTCCGCGCGGCCAAGTCGCCACACACGGCCATCGATTTCGCCTTCGACTCCAGCCCCGGTGACGGCACGCAACCCATTGACCGCAATCGCGCCATCCTCGCCGCCGGCCAGCGCCCGCGCGATGGGATGCTCCGAGCCGCGTTCGAGCGCCGCCGCCAGGGCCAGCGCGCGCGCCGCATCGTCGCGGACCGGCATCACCTCGACCAGCACCATGCGGCCCAGGGTCAGCGTCCCGGTCTTGTCGAAAATGAAGCGGTCGGCCCGCGCCAGCGCCTCGATGGCGTGGCCGCGCGTCACCAGCACGCCGCGCGCGGCGAGCGCGCCGGTCGCCACCGTCAAGGCCGCCGGCGTCGCCAGCGAAAGTGCACACGGACAACTCACCACCAGCACCGCGACGAACACCCACAAGGCGCGCGACGGATCGATCAGCCACCAGCCCAGCGCGGTCGCCACGGCCAGCACCAGCAAGGCGACGATGAAGCGCCCGGCGACGCGATCGGCCATTTCCACCAGGCGCGGCTTCTCCGCCGCGGCGCGCTCCATCAAGCGCTGGATGGCCGCCACGCGCGTCGCCGCGCCGACGCGTTCGACCCGCATCACCAAGGGGCTCGCCGTATTCACGCTGCCGCCGATCAGTGCGTCGCCCGCCGCTTTCGGCAGCGGGCGGCTCTCTCCGGTCAGCAGGGATTCGTCGGTGGCGCTCATCCCATCGAGCACGAAGCCGTCGGCCGGCACGGTTTCGCCGGGCTTGATCTGCACCGCGTCGCCGACGCGCAACTCGGCCACCGCGACATGCTGGCCCTCGGAGCTGCCGGGCCACGCCGCGAGACGCGTGGCGAAGGCCGGAATCGCACGCGCCAGCGTCTCCACGCTGCGCGCCGCCTTCTGCCGCGCCATCATTTCCAGATAGCGGCCGGAAAGCAGGAAGAAGACGAACATGGTGACCGAATCGAAATACACCTCACCGGCGGCGATCAGCGTGGCCCATACGCTGGCCGCAAACGCCGCGCCAACGCCCAGCGCCACCGGCACGTCCATACCGACGCGGGCAAGCTTCAGGTCGCGCCACGCGCTGACGAAGAAAGGCGCGGCGGAATAGCCGATCACCGGCACGGTCAGGATCAGGCTGGCCCAGCGCATCAGCTGCTCGATGTCCGGCGTCATGTCGCCCTCAGTTCCCACCTGCGCGAGATACACCGGCACGGCGTACATCATCACCTGCATCATGCCGAAGCCGGCGACGAACAGCCGCCACAGCGCGGCCTTGCGTTCCTTCCGCGCCAGTTCTTCGGAGCGCCCCACGTCGTAGGGATGCGCGCGATAGCCGATGGCGGCAATCGCTTCGAGGATGGCCGAGAGCCGGGTGACACGCTCGTCCCAGCGCACCCGCGCGCGGCGCGTGGTGTAGTTGATGTCGATCGAGGTCACGCCCTGCTGGCGGCGCACATGCGACTCGTTGAGCCAGACGCAGGCGGCGCAGGTGATGCCTTCGAGGATCAGCGCCGCTTCCTGCTCGTGTTCGCCCGCCGCCCCCTCGGCGCGGCGCACGAAGTTCTTCTGCACGTCGGGATGGTCGAACAGGCCGAAGTCGGCCACGATCCGCGGCAAGGCCTCGCGCGGGCTTTCCGGCATCGCATCGCGATGGCGGTAGTAATCGGCGAGGCCGTTATCGACGATGGACTGCGCCACCGCCTGACAGCCGGCGCAGCACATCTCGCGCCGAACGCGCTCGATCTCGACCGGGAACTCCGCGCCCGGCGGAATCGGCAGGCCGCAGTGGTAACAGTCGGCCATGCTCAGGCCGGGGCAACCACAGTCGGCTTACTTGGGGGCCATGCGGATGGCGCCGTCGAGGCGGATGACCTCGCCATTGAGCATTTCGTTCTCGACGATATGCCGCACCAGCGCCGCGTACTCGGCCGGCTTGCCCAGGCGCGAGGGGAAGGGCACCATCTTGCCCAGCGCGTCCTGCACTTCCTGCGGCATGCCCAGCAACATCGGCGTCTCGAAAATCCCCGGCGCGATGGTCATCACGCGAATGCCGAAGCGCGCCAGTTCCCGGGCGATCGGCAGCGTCATGCCAACGATGCCGCCCTTCGACGCGGCGTAGGCCGCCTGACCGATCTGGCCGTCGTAGGCCGCCACCGAGGCGGTGCTGACGATCACGCCGCGCTCGCCCGCCGCGTTCGGCGTAGCCGTGCTCATCACTTCGGATGCCAGGCGGATCATGTTGAACGAACCCACCAGATTCACCGTGATGGTCTTGGCAAACGTATCCAGCGCATGCGGGCCGTTCTTGCCCAGCACCTTTTCGGCCGTCGCAATGCCGGCGCAATTGACCAGCCCGTGCAGGCCGCCGAAGGCCGCCAGCGCCGCCGCCACGCACGCCTTGGCGCTGGCTTCGTCGGCCACGTTGGTGGCGACGAAGCGCGCGTTGCCGCCCAGTTCGGCCTCCAGCGCCTTGCCGGCGTCCTCGTTGAGGTCGGCCAGGATCACCTTGCCGCCCTGCGCCACCAGCATCCGCGCGGTACCCGCGCCGAGACCCGAAGCCCCGCCGGTGACGATGAAAACACTGTCCTTGATCTGCATGAGCGCACCCCGTCCGTCTGGATACCGTCCCCAACCAGAGGGTTGGGGACATAAAAAGAAACTGGGCCTGCCGACCGGAAAGGAGGCAGGCCCAGAGA
>CAYNGV010000143.1:0-4736 GCA_964397005.1 uncultured Sulfuritalea sp.
CTGTGCGCCGTGTCGCCAGCGCCGACTTTAAAGGCGCGGTGCAGCAAATAGTTTCGATTGGGCAGGTGCAGATCCTCGGGAACCCGTTGGCCATTGGCTACGTAACTGAGGGTCAAACCGTGGCGCACAATGCAATCAAGCGCCGGGGCCAGCGCCGTCGCTTCATCAACCTTGGTCATGATGCAACCCGCCAGATCCTCGCCGGAGTAGGCACGCACCACGTCGTCCAGAGTATCGCCGCGACTGCCGGCGTTGAGCAGCAACAGGCGATTCACCTCGCCCGAGCGCATCAGCATCGCCGCCTGCTCGGCCACCATGCGGTCGCGCTGGCTCATGCCGACCGTATCGATCAGCACCATGTGCTTGTCGCGCAGATCGGCCAGTGTGCGCCGCAAGTCCTCGCCGTCACGCACCACGAACACGGGCACACCGAGAATGCGCCCATAGATGCGCAACTGTTCCTGCGCCCCGATCCGGTAGCCGTCGGTGGTCAAAAGCGCGAGGCGATCGGCGCCATAGCGCACCACGCAACGCGCTGCCAGCTTTGCCGTGGTAGTGGTTTTACCCACACCGGTCGGCCCGACAATGGCATACACGCCGCCGCGATCGATGAAATCCGATTCCGTCGGCAGGGTGCGCAGGCGGCGATTGACGGCCGCCTTCAGCCACTTGCGCCCGTCATCCTGATTCATGTCCTCCGGCATGTCCTGCGCCAGGCGACGCGCCAGTTGGCCGGAAAACCCGGCCTCGATCATTTCTCCAAGAAGCAAGGCACGAACCGGCGTGTCGCGCGCCATTTCACCCCAGGCAAAGCCGGCCAACTGCCGCTCGAGCAGGCTCTTGATCAGGCGCATCTCATCCCGCAACCCGGCTACCTCCGCCGGGGCTTCGGCATGGGACTGCGGAGCCTGCTCTGCGGCAGGACGCTGCGGGGTCGCGACCCGAGAAGGAGACGACCCATCACCTTCGGTCGAACTCCGTGGCGGCAGGGGCCGCAGGCGGGGAGGACTCTCCTGCGCAGTGGCGGCGGGAGCCGTCTCGTAAGGTGTCCAGGGGCGCACCACCGGCGCCTTGCGCGCCGCCGTCGACAGGGTCACGGTGTAGTCGTCATCCTGCGCTCGCGGCTTCTGCGCCGATGGCACGGAACCACTTGAAGCGGCCACTGCGCGCGAAGTGTCGGTCCGCGGAATGTTGGTACGCGGAATGTCGGAACGCGGGGCGGCGGCCTGCTGCGAAATCGCATCGAGGCTGTCGGGCGTCATCGCGACGATCTCCACGCCGTTATCCACCGGTTTGTTCGAAATCACCACGGCGTCGGGTCCGAGTTCATCCTTTACGCGACGCAGACATTCCCGCGCAGATGCGCCGAAGAAGCGTTTTACAGTCATTTAGTTGCTCCGATGATAGTCGTCACCTTGATCGTTCTCGAATCCGGCACTTCGGCATTGGCGATCACCTTGAGCTGGGGAACCACGCGCCGCAGAAAACGGGACAGCAGCCAGCGCACATTGCCGGGAACCAGCAGGACGGGGGGCAGCCCGAGGTCTTCCTGTCGCTGGGACGCAACCGCGGTCTCTCGCATCAGCGTATCGGCGAGCCCCGGCTCGATCCCGGAAGCATCTTCTCCTCCGCCTTGCAGGGCCTGCCCGAGCATCCGTTCAAGACCCGGTTCGAGGGCCATGACCTGCATTTCGTTGCTGCCCGGATAGAGCTGCTGCACGATGGCGCGACCCAAAGCGATCCGCACCAGGGAGGTCAACACCAAAGGCTCCTGGTTGCGCGGCGCATGTTCGGCCAGGGTTTCGATGATGGTCCGCATGTCGCGGATGGTGACGCCTTCTTCAAGCAGATTCTGCAGTACGCGCTGCAGCGTAGACAGGGGCAGCTGCTTCGGCACCAGATCCTCGACCAGTTTGGGCGACTCGACGGCGATGTGATCAAGCAAGGCCTGGGTTTCCTGGCGTCCAAGCAGTTCCGCGGAATGCGACAGAATGATGTGGTTCAGGTGGGTCGCCACTACCGTACTGGCGTCTACCACGGTGTAGCCGAAAACATGCGCCTGCTCGCGCAGTCCGGCCTCGATCCACACCGCCGGCAGACCGAAGGCCGGGTCCTGGGTTGGCGTACCGACCAGCTGGCCGGAGACACGCCCCGGATTGATCGCCAGATACATCCCCGGAAAGGCCTCGCCATTGCCGATGGCCACACCCTTCAGCGTCAGGCGATAGGCATTGGGACGCAGTTCCAGGTTGTCGCGAATGTGCACCGGCGCGGAAAGGAAGCCGATCTCCTGGGCAAATTTCTTGCGCAGGCCGCGAATGCGTTTGAGCAATTCGCCGTCCTGCCCCCGATCAACCAGAGGAATCAGTCGATAGCCGACTTCAAGGCCAAGCACATCTACCGGCGCGACATCCGACCAGCTTGCATCGACGCTTTCAGGCATCGCCGCGGACGGCTGTTCGGCCATGGCGGCATCGGCCGCTCGTACGGTCACGGCAGACTTCCTTATCATCCGCCATGCCAGGAACCCCAAGCCCGATCCAAGCATCAGGAAAACGAAATTGGGCATGCCGGGGATCAGCCCGAGTATTCCGAGAATGGCCGCGGTGATGGCGAGGATCATCGGGTTGCCGAACAACTGCGCCACCAGTTGCTGGCCGATGTCCTGCCCCGTCGCGACGCGCGTCACCACCAGGCCGGCCGCGGTCGAGATGATCAGCGCGGGAATCTGTGCCACCAGCCCATCACCGATGGTCAGCAGGGTGTAGGTCTTGGCCGCATCGCCCGCCGACATGTCGTGCTGGAGCACGCCGATGATCAAACCGCCGATGATATTGATGAACAGGATCAGTATCCCGGCAACCGCATCGCCTCGAACGAACTTCGAAGCGCCATCCATCGAACCGTAGAAATCAGCTTCCTGCGCGACCTCGGCGCGCCGCTTGCGCGCCTCATCCTCGCCGATCAGGCCGGCGTTCAGATCGGCATCGATGGCCATCTGCTTGCCCGGCATGGCGTCAAGCGTAAAGCGCGCCGTGACTTCTGCGATGCGACCGGCACCCTTGGTGATCACGATGAAATTGATCAGGGTCAGGATGATGAACACAACAATGCCTACCGCATAGTTGCCGCCGACAAGAAAGTGGCCGAAGGCCTCGATGACCTTGCCTGCTGCGTCGGGACCATTGTGCCCCTGCAGCAGGATAATTCGCGTCGATGCCACGTTGAGCGACAGGCGCAGCAGCGTGGTGACCAGCAATACCGTCGGGAATATCGAGAAATCAAGCGGCCGCATGGTGTACATCGCCACCAGCAGCACCATCACCGAAATGGCGATGTTGAAGGTCAGAAACACGTCCAGCACAAACGGCGGCAGCGGCAGTACCATCATCGACAGGATGAGGACGATGAGCAGCGGCGCCAGCATCTGGCGAATGTTCAGCCGCCCCAAGAACCCCTGAAGTGTCAGCGTGTCGTTCATTCAGGAGCCCCCGGATCCATGCCCTCGGGCACGGCGATGGTTGCAGGCGCAACCGGGGGCAGCAGATTCCCCGCGGATATTGCAAACTGGTTCAACTGGTACACATAAGCCATGACCTCGGCCACCGCCGTGTATAGCGGTGCCGGAATCTGTTCGCCTACATCCGTATGGCGGTAGAGCGCCCGTGCCAACGGCGGCGCTTCGAGGACCGGCACCTGATTTTCGTCCGCCAGTTCACGGATCCTTTGCGCGATCAGGTTCATCCCCTTGGCGACGACAGTCGGCGCCCCCATGGTGCCGCTCTCGTATTTCAGCGCAACGGCAAAATGAGTCGGGTTGGTGACGACCACGTCAGCCTTGGGCACTGCCGACATCATGCGACTGCGTGCCAGTTCGCGCTGCTGGCTGCGGATGCGTGCCTTGAGATACGGATCGCCCTCGCTCTCCCTGGCTTCCCGCTTCAACTCCTCGTGGGTCATCTTCAGCCGGTCATGGTATTGCCAGAGCTGAAACGGGACATCGATTGCAGCAATAACAGCAAGGCCGGCTACAAGCGCGATAAAGCTGTAGAGCAGCACCTGTGCAAATGAAATCAGCGCGGTCTCGATCGGCTGGCCCAGCAAGGCGAATAACCGATCCTGCTCATGCTGCACCACCCAATACAAGACGCCGCCAATCAGCAGGGTCTTGAGCACCGCCTTGACCAGTTCGGCCAGGCTTTGCACCGAGAACATCCGCCCCACACCCTTGATCGGATCCATCCGGTTGAGATCCAGCTTGAATGCCTTGGGAGAAATCACCCCACCGCCGATCATGAATGGAGTGACAATGGCAGCCGCGATCGCCAGAAGAAAAATCGGCCCGACAATGACGAACGCTTCAGCGGTCAGCGCAAGCGCCGAATCGGTCATCAACGCGGTATCGAAAGCGGCTTCACGGCTGAAACTCAATCCATGCCGCAACAGGCTGGACGATCGTTGCGAGAGCCAGCCACCGAGAATCCAGAAAGCGCCCGCACCCGTCGCCAAAACCATGAAGGCCATCAACTCGCGCGACTGCGGAACATTACCCTCTTCGCGCGCCTGTTCAAGGCGCCGCGATGACGCGGGTTCGGTTCGTTCGAGGTCGCTTTCTTCAGCCACGGGGGTTCTCGCTCATACCGGCAATTATTGCCGCCGGCACCCGCGGAGAACCCGTGAACAGGCCGTCGAAACGCCCGTTAATTATGTCTCCGAGGGACGAGGGGACGGTATCC
>CAYNGV010000144.1:0-4667 GCA_964397005.1 uncultured Sulfuritalea sp.
TCACTTCGAGCTTGATGCCCTTGATGTCGCCTGCCAGCTTGTCCAGCTTGGCTTTACCTTCGGCACGCAGGTCGGCCTTGTTGAAGTCGAACAGGGCATCGGCGGCGAGCGTGACCTTCTGCGCGGCGGGCTTCGGTGCAGCGGCGGGGGCTGCAGCTACCGCCCTGCTCTTGGGAGCCATCGGCTCGGCTTTCTTCACCAGATCCGGATCGCATTCTTCCACGGCCATGGCCGGGGTCCAGTAACCGGTACGCCAGCACAGGCCGGTACCGCTTTTTACGACTGAACCGCGCTGGTCGATGGCGTAACCGACGGTGCCCTTCATGTCGATCCCGGCCGTCTGGGCAAGGGCGGAAACGGAAAGCCCGAGCAGCGTGGCGAGCAGCAGAGAATGTTTGGCGCTAGTGATCATGTTCCCCCCTTGTTGGGTTTAAGTGTGACGGAGTCTGGTGTTTATCTTTTTCCTGATCACGGCATCGCCGCTTCAGGACGTCAGGCGAGTATGCCACAAACCTGTGATGTCAAGCAATTCCGAAATGTCGATTTGCACCGGAACGCCACCGCTCATTGCCAGTTTGCCCGCAACCCAGGTATGCGTGACCTGTTCGCGTCCTGCTACATAGACAAGATGCGAGGCGGGATCAAAGCACGGCTGGAGCAGCCATTCATCGATACGCACGGCGCAGAGATCAGCCGCCTTGCCGGGCAGCAGCGAGCCGATTCGCTCGTCCAGTCCAAGTGCCCGCGCGCCGCCAAGCGTGGCCGCACGGAGGGTCGCATGGGCGTCCAACGCCTCGGCGTTCTCGCTCGCGCCCTTGGCCAGAAGTGCCGCGTGGCGCATTTCCCGAAACAGGTCGAGGCGATTGTTGGAGGCGGCGCCATCGGTGCCAAGGCCGAAATTCAGGCTGCGAGACTGCAGCGCCGACACAGGGGCGATGCCGCTGCCGAGTTTCAGGTTCGACGTCGGGCAGTGCGCAACATGGCAGCCTTCATGCACCAGCAGATCAATTTCAGATGCTTCCAGATGCACGGCATGCACCGCGATCAGTTGCGGCCCGAGCAGCCCCAGCCGGCGCAGCCGTTCGATCGGTCGCACGCCATACTGTTTGAGGCTTTCATCGATCTCGTGACGAGTTTCATGAAGGTGGACATGAACAGGAATTTCCAGTTGCCCGGCAAGCGTGGCTATCTTGGCGAAGGTCTTGTCGGCGACGGTATAGGGCGCATGCGGCGCAAGGCAGAAGCTCAGCAGGGGATCTTGGACCAGCGCGTTGCGGACGGCCAGTCCCTTGGCCAGGTAATCGTCGGCGTCGGCGGCATAACCGGTGGGGAACTCGATCACGACGATGCCGAGCATCGCGCGCATTCCAAGCTGCCTGGCCGCGGCGGCGGCGGCATCCGGAAAGAAATACATGTCGTTGAAGGTGGTGATGCCGCCCCGCAGCATTTCGGCACAGGCGAGCAGGGTTCCGGCGCGTACGAACTCCGACCCGGCATGGCGCGCTTCAGCCGGCCAGATGCGTTCCGAAAGCCAGCGCATGAGGGGCAGGTCGTCGGCGTAGCCTCGCAGCAGGCTCATGGCGGCGTGGGTGTGAAGGTTGACCAGGCCCGGCAGCACTACCTGGCCGGGCAAGTCGACCGTTTTTTGCGGCCGAAAGCGCCGTGCGGCATCCTCATTGGGCAACAGGGCAACAATGACGCCCTTGTTTATGGCCAGTGCTTGGCCGGAAAGCGTGATCCCGGCGGGTTCGATGGGAATGATCCACTCCGGGCGGATCAGGAGGTCAATTTCGACGGGCATTACGTCCGGAGCAGAGGGTGGATTCATGCGTTGATTCAACCAGATTTGAAGGCTCGGGACAACCCGCCGGGGCTATCCGCGCATGCTAAAATCGTTCGCTTTTACGCCATCGCCTGCCGCAAGTCGGCTGACGCAAGCCTACATGACATCGTTCGCCAAAGAAACCCTGCCGATCAGCCTCGAAGAGGAGATGCGTCACTCTTATCTCGATTACGCCATGAGCGTAATCGTCGGGCGGGCATTGCCGGACGTGCGGGATGGTTTGAAACCGGTGCATCGCCGCGTTTTGTTCGCAATGCACGAGCTTTCCAACGACTGGAACAAGGCCTACAAGAAGTCCGCGCGCATCGTCGGCGACGTCATCGGTAAATACCACCCGCACGGCGACACGGCTGTTTACGACACGATTGTGCGCATGGCGCAGGATTTTTCGCTGCGCTACATGCTGGTCGATGGCCAGGGCAACTTCGGCTCGGTGGACGGCGACAATGCCGCGGCAATGCGCTACACGGAAGTACGCATGGCACGCATCGGCCACGAACTGCTGGTCGACATCGACAAGGAAACCGTCGATTTCGGACCCAACTACGACGGTTCGGAGCACGAACCGCTGGTTCTCCCGGCGCGCATTCCCAATCTGCTGATCAATGGTTCCGCGGGTATTGCCGTGGGGATGGCGACCAACATTCCGCCGCACAACCTCAACGAGGTGGTGGATGCCTGCCTGCTGCTGCTCGGCAATCCGGCGACCACCATCGACGAACTGATCAACATAATTCCGGCGCCTGATTTTCCGACTGCCGGCCTGATTTACGGCGTTTCCGGCGTGCGCGACGGCTACCTGACCGGTCGCGGCCGCGTGGTGATGCGCGCGCGTACCCATATCGAGGATCTGGCGCGCAGCGGACGCCAGGCCATCGTGGTCGACGAACTGCCCTACCAGGTCAACAAGAAGACCTTGCAGGAAAAAATCGCCGAACTGGTGCACGAGAAGAAGATCGAGGGCATTGCCCACATCCAGGACGAGTCCGACAAATCCGGCATGCGCCTGGTGATCGAACTGAAGAAGGGGCAGGTGCCCGAGGTGGTGCTCAATCACCTCTACAAGCAGACGCAATTGCAGGACACCTTCGGCATGAACATGGTAGCCCTGGTCGATGGCCGTCCCAAGTTGCTGAACCTGAAAGACATGTTGCAGTGCTTCCTCGCTCACCGGCGCGAGGTCATCACCCGGCGCACGGTGTTCGAACTGCGCAAGGCGCGCGAGCGCGGGCATATCCTCGAAGGTCTCGCCGTCGCGCTGTCCAATGTCGATGAAATCATTGCACTCATCAAGGCGGCCCAGACGCCGGCGGAAGCCAAACGCGGACTGATGACGCGCACCTGGCGCTCGACGCTGGTGGAAGGCATGCTGGCGCGCACCTCGGCCGAGTTTTCGCGCCCCGACGGCCTGGCTCCGGAGTTCGGCCTTTCTGCCAACGGCTATCTGCTGTCCGACGCACAGGCCCAGGCCATCCTCGAACTTCGCCTGCAACGCCTGACCGGGTTGGAGCAGGACAAGATAGTGGCGGAGTACAAGGAGGTGATGGACCAGATCGCCGACCTGCTCGACATCCTGGCCCGCCCCGAGCGCATCACGACCATCATTGGCGACGAACTCACGGCCGTGAAGGCGCAGTTCGGCGATGCGCGACGCTCGGAGATCGTGCTCAGCACCGCCGACATCAACCTGGAAGACCTGATCGTTCGCGAAGACATGGTGGTTACCCTGTCGCATACCGGCTACATCAAGCGCCAGCCTTTGGCCGACTATCGGTCCCAGCGCCGCGGCGGTCGCGGCAAGCAGGCGGCGGCGATCAAGGAAGACGATTTCGTCGATCGCCTGTTCGTCGCCAACACCCACGACTACATCCTGTGCTTTTCCAGCCGCGGCCGCGTATATTGGCTCAAGGTCTACGAAGCGCCGGAAGGGCAGCGCGCCTCGCGCGGCAAGCCGATCGTCAATCTGTTCCCGCTCGAGGAAGGCGAGAAGATCACCGCCATCCTGCCGGTCAAGGAATTCGATGAGGAGCACTTCGTCTTCATGGCCACCGGCATGGGTACGGTGAAAAAGACACCGCTGACCAGCTTCGCCAATCCGCGCAAGGCAGGCATCATCGCCGTCGGGCTGGACGAAGGGGATCGCCTGATCGGCGTCGCCATTACCAACGGCCAGTGCGACGTCATGCTGTTCTCGGATTCGGGCAAGGCAGTTCGCTTTGCCGAGGACGATGTACGCCCGATGGGCCGCGAGGCGCGTGGCGTGCGCGGCATGATGCTGGATGACGGGCAGAAGGTGATTTCCATGCTGGTGGCCGACAGCGAAGACTATTCCGTGCTGACGGCAACTGAAAACGGCTTCGGCAAGCGCACGCCGATCGCCGAGTACACCCGCCATGGCCGCGGGACCAAGGGCATGATTGCGATCCAGACCTCGGAGCGCAACGGCAAGGTCGTTGCCGCCGTTCTGGTCAATCTGGGTGAAACGCGCGAAGAGATCATGCTGATCTCGACCGGCGGAGTGCTGATCCGCACCCGGGTGACGGACATTCGCGTCATGAGCCGCTCGACCCAGGGCGTGACACTGATCAACCTCGATGACGGTACTTATCTGGCCGGCGTCGAGAAAGTAATTGAAACCGAAGAAATAGACGAATCCGAAGAACCTGATATCGAGGAGTAAGACAGACCATGGCACGCATTTTCAATTTCAGCGCAGGCCCCGCCGCATTGCCCGAGGCCGTCCTCAAACAAGCCGCCGACGAATTGCTCGACTGGCACGGCAGCGGCCAGTCGGTGATGGAAATGAGCCATCGCGGCAAGGAGT
>CAYNGV010000145.1:0-2316 GCA_964397005.1 uncultured Sulfuritalea sp.
GAAGCTGAAGAACAGCGACTTGCCCGCGCTGACGCCATCCCAGGCCGTCAACAGCGGCGCGAACCAGAAAGCCATCAGCATGGGCGACGCCAGCAGCAGGATCACCGCGAGGTCGCCGAGAACCGCCATCGCTTCCTCCGGCGTCATGCCGTCGCTGATGTTGATCGGCTCGCCCAGCGCAAAACCAAACAGCACCAGCAGGCTGGAGCCGACCAGATGCAGGCCGCCGAGGCGTATCAGTCCGACGCGCTGCTCGCGGATGCCGACGATCAGGGTGTCGCTGTCGAAGGCTTTGCCGCGTTCAATCGCGCGACAGCCATTGGCCAGCATGACCGTCAGGGTGGGCAGGATCAAGGGCAGCAGGAAGGGGCCGACTTTCGGGATCAGGTTAACCACGACCACGGCCAGCAGATAGCCGAAGGTAATCGCGGTCATCAGCGGCGGATGGCGGCGGAACAGGGCAAAGCCGGCCAGCAGCCAGAGGGCGCCGTGGCGGGCGGGAAGGCGGCGCGCATCCATCAGTTTTCCTTGACCGAAAAATTAACGGCCTGCGGCAAATCGGCCACGAGTTCGGGCGCATCGAAAGCGATGTCGCCCTCGGCGTCCGGCGTGCCGGTTGCCTTCAAATCGGCAAAGTCGAACAGCCGGGCATCCAGCAGGTGCGAAGGCACCACATTGGCGAGGCTCCTGAACATGGTTTCGATGCGCCCCGGAAAACGCTTGTCCCAGTCATTCAGCATCTGCTTGACCTGCTGGCGCTGCAGGTTGGGCTGCGAGCCGCAGAGGTTGCAGGGAATGATCGGGAAGGCGCGCTCGGCGGCCCAGGCTTCGAGATCGCTCTCGCGGCAATAGGCGAGCGGGCGGATGACGATGTTGCGGCCGTCATCCGAGACCAGTTTGGGCGGCATGGATTTCAGCTTGCCGGCGAAGAACATGTTGAGGAACAGGGTTTGCAGGATGTCGTCGCGATGATGGCCGAGCGCGATTTTTGTCGCGCCCAGTTCGCCGGCGACGCGGTACAGCACGCCGCGCCGCAGCCGCGAGCACAGCGAACAGGTGGTCTTGCCTTCCGGAATCACGCGCTTGACGATGGAATAGGTGTCCTCGTTCTCGATATGAAAGGGCACGTCGATGCTGCGCAGATAGTCCGGCAGCACCTCGGCGGGAAAGCCCGGCTGCTTCTGGTCGAGATTGACGGCGACGATGTCGAAGCCGACCGGCGCGTGCTCGCGCAGGAACAGCAGGATGTCGAGCAGGGCGAAGGAATCCTTGCCGCCGGAAAGGCAGACCATGACCTTGTCGCCGGCCTCGATCATGTTGAAGTCGGCGATCGCCTGCCCGACTTCGCGGCGCAGGCGCTTGGCCAGCTTGTTGGCCTCGAAGGCGGATTTCTGTGCCTGGCGGGCAGTCAGCGGCTTGGTGAGGGGTGCGTTCATAAATGGGCGGTGCGGCCGCCGTCGACGTTGATCACCTGCCCGGTGACATAGGGCGCATCGAAAACCAGAAACCTAACGGTACGCGCAATGTCGGCCGGCGCGCCGACGCGCTTCAGCAGCGTGTGATCGATGATCGACGTGCGCGCCGAGGGCGGAAAGTCGTCCTCGCCTTGCGGCCACTCGATGGCGCCGGGCGCCACCGCGTTGACCCGCACCCGCGGCCCGAGTTCCAAGGCCAATGCGCGAGTCAGGCCGAGCAGGCCGGCCTTCGCCGCGCAGTACAGTGGATAACCCTTGAGCGGGCGCTCGGCATGGATGTCGGTGATGTTCACGATGCAGCCGCCGCTGCGTTCCAGATGCGGCGCCGCGGCCTGCGACAGGAACAGCGGCGCCTTGAGGTTGGAGCCGATCAGGTCGTCCCATGCCGCCGTGTCGACAGCGCCGACTTTTGTGGCGAAGAAGGAGGAGGCGTTGTTCACCAGCGCATCGAGCCGGCCGAAGCGCGCCACGACCGATGCAACCAGTTGCGGCAGCGCCGCCATGTCCAGCAGGTCGGCAGCGAAGACAGCCGCCGAGTCCGCCCGCACGCCATTCAGTTCCGCCGCGAGCGCTTCCGCTTCGGTCGCCGAGGAGCGATAGTGAATCGCCACACAGGCGCCCGCCGCATGCAGGCTGCGTGCGATCGCGGCGCCTACGCGGCGGGCAGCGCCGGTAACCAGAACGACAGGAAGGTGCGGCGAATTCGTCATGCGGGAAGTATACCGGCGAGAACCCGTGCCGCCGCGGCAAAGCCGAAACTTGCCGTGACCATCACCGACGAACCGTAGCCGGCGCAATTGAGGCCGGCGGCGAGTTCATCCGTGCCGCAAAACTCGGCGCT
>CAYNGV010000145.1:2416-4657 GCA_964397005.1 uncultured Sulfuritalea sp.
CGGGACGGCGACTCTGCTCCGGCGAATAGACGCACTCGACACCGAACTTCCGCTTCGGGTCGCGGCTGAAGCCGTAGTCCTTGCGCAACTGGGCGCGGACTTTCGAGGCCAACGCATCCTGCGTGGTGCGCGCCAGGTCGATGACCTCGACCCGGGTCGGATCGACCCGACCGCCGGCACCGCCGGTGGTCACGATACGGATGCCGGCGCGGCGGCAATGCGCGATCAGCGCCGCCTTGGCGCGCACATGGTCGATCGCGTCGATCACCGCGTCGCAAGGCGGAATCAGGGTCGCCGGATTGCGTTCGTCGATGAACTCTTCCACGGCATCGACCACGCAGGCCGGATTGATCGCCGCGATGCGCTCCCTCATGGCCACCACCTTGGCCGCGCCCAGCGTCGATTCCAGCGCCTGGACCTGGCGATTGATGTTCGATTCCGCCACATGGTCGAGATCGATCAGCGTCAGCCGCCCGATGCCGGAACGCGCCAGCGCCTCCGCCGCCCACGAACCGACTCCGCCGATGCCGACCACCACCACATGCGCGGCCGCCGCGCGCGACAGCGCACCGGCGCCATACAGGCGCTCGATGCCGCCGAAGCGGCGCTGTGGGTCGGGGGAGAAGGGGGTCACGATGCGATTCTATACGGCGCCTGGCGTACTGCCCGGACAAACACCTGTTGGAAGGGCCTCGCTATGTGGCCAAAGCGGAGAGACGGTCGCGCAGGTCTTCAGGAGCGAAGAAGACAAAAGCGTTTCCCTGTCGCCCTTTTTCCAGCAACCCAAGAGAGTGCAAGTCCAGCAGATCGCTCCGCGCTGTCTGATAGACGACGCTGTGGACCCGTTGATGAGCATCGACGCGATACCCCTCCCCGGTGTGCCGCAGTGCGTGCGTCAGTAACGCTATTTGACGATGATTGAAGCGAGTCCGAAGTTTGGGAGTTGCGGACAGCATCCGCTCGGTTTCTTTTTGCTCCTGGCCCTTTCGGGAGAGATAGTCATGCAGCGCTACTGTCGCCCGCCTGATCGTGTCCAGCTGGTGTAGAAGAAAGTAGGTCGTGTCATTTTGATCAGTCTCGGTGTGCAGATAGGCGCGCATGTATTTGGCGGGGCCTTTGCGCAGAATGTGACTGATCGAGGTGTACTCCATCAACCAGTAGCCGCTGCGCGCCATCGACCAGTAGAACAGGGCTCTCGCGGTACGGCCATTGCCGTCGACAAAGGGGTGGTCGTAGCCGATCATGAAATGCAGCAGGATTGCGCGCAGAACCGGATGCACAAAAGGCAGGACGGTTTCGTCGGCATTGGCAAATGCGCATAGTCGTTTCAGTCGTTGCGGAAGCTCAATGTGGGCAGGCGGATCATGCAAGACCACATTATCTCTGCTGTCGATAACTTGAACGTCATCGGCTTTTCTAAGGCGTCCGGCATCGGCTGGGTCTTCAAGAGTGTCCTCGGTCAGGATTCGATGCAACTCCAGGATCAGGTCTGGCGTGATGGGTTCCTGCTTTAAGGAACGCAGGTACTCCATGGCGCGGTAATTGTTGAAAATCATGGTCTCGCTATGATCCCGCGGCTTCCGCCCCTCGCGAAGCATCGCGGCGGCTACCTGGCGCGTTGTCGAGGCGCCTTCGAGCTGACTGGAGGTGATGGCTTCTTCAATGAGAGAGCTCAGGAGATAGCGGTTCGGGTCTTCCTTGATCGGCGCGCCCATGGTTGCATGGATGTGCCCGGCGGCATCCCGATCAATGTGATGCAGGTCAATCAGCACGGGGCTGGGGGTTGCAAATTTGAACGGGTTGCCGCGCTTATCCAGAAGCGGCAGGTTCTGCATCAATGGCAACCGCCCGAGCAAAATCGTGGCCCACCACTCATCCAGAGTGAGCCCTTGAGGCGGGTCTCGATGCCGAAGCTCGTCCCAATGACGATACCGCCCCTTATGCAAGGGAGAGGCCTTCTGGGCAACATGCTGAAAATTTTCAGGTTGTACGCGCTGAAGTATTTGCGCAAAGTCGGGGGCAGTCTCTGGAAGTCTCATGGCAATTCCACTAATTCAAATGTAGATTAGTAGAATCAGTATAGATACTGGATTAGCCCTATGTCTACTAATTTGTACAAAGATTGGTAGTAATTGATGATTCATCCAACCGCCCTGATGCGGGCGTTACCCACGAATTCGTCTGCCACACACCTCTATGGCGGGAGAAATCGTCTCTCTCCGAATGGGCAGAACATAAGCT
>CAYNGV010000146.1:0-4611 GCA_964397005.1 uncultured Sulfuritalea sp.
TCGCCGCGCCCCTTGTCGATGCCGAGCGCCACGCCCATCGTCGCGCCCATGCAGATCGTGGTGTCCAGCGCGTTCCAGGGGTGCCCCGCGCCGAGCGTGTAGCAGCCGATGTCGCCGGAGACGATGATGTTCTTGATCTGCGACAGCGTGTAGTAGATGCCCATGTGCGGGCAGGAGGCGCACAGCGTCGGCGGCCGCGGGAAGACCTTCATCGGCGCGGCGGCGGGCGCGGGCGGCGGGACGGGCTTGCCGAGCAGGCGGTCCACCGCCGGCAGCAGCACCTGCGGCGACAGTTCGCCGAGACTGGGCAGAATGTCCTTGCCGTGGCAGGGGATGCCGGTCGCCTTGATTTCGGTTTCCAGCAGCTTTTCGGTTTCTTCCACCACCACCAGCTTGTCGCACATGGCGGCCAGGGCGCGCATTTTTTCCGGCGGCCAGGGGAAGGACATGCCCAGCTTCAGCACCGGCGCGTCGGGGAAGGCTTCCTTGACGTGCATGTAGGCGGGGCCCGAAGTGACGAAACCGACGCTGCGGTCCGTGCCCGCTTCCAGCACATTCAGTGGCGACGCGTCGCTCACCGCGCGGAGAGTGTCGTCGCGCTGAAACAGGGCGGGAATGCGCGCCTTGGCATGGGCCGGCACCATCACCCAGCGTTGCGGGTTCTTGACGAAGCCGGCCGGTTCGTGCGCTTCGCGCTCGCCCACGGTGACCAATCCCTTGACGTGGCAGATGCGCGTCGTGAGGCGCAGCAGCACGGGCGTTTCATATTTCTCCGACAGCTCGAAGGCGTACTGCGTCATCTCGTAGGCTTCCTGCGAATCCGCCGGCTCCAGCACCGGGATGTGCGCGAAGCGGCCCCAGAAGCGCGAGTCCTGTTCGTTCTGCGACGAGGACATGCCGACGTCGTCGGCCACCGCGATCACCAGGCCGCCATAGGCGCCGGTGATGGTCATGGTCATCAGGCAGTCGCTGGCGACGTTGAGGCCAACGTGCTTCATGGCGCAGAAGGCCCGCGCGCCTGTCATCGAAGCGCCGAGCGCGACTTCCATCGAGACTTTCTCGTTGACCGACCATTCGGCATGCAGATCGGGATAGCGCGCCAGCGATTCGATGATTTCCGTGGCGGGGGTGCCGGGGTAGGCGGCAGCAACGCGCACGCCGGATTCCCAGACGGCGCGGGCAACGGCTTCGTTGCCGGAAAGTAGAAGCCGGCTGGCGGCTGGGGCAGGCATTACGGCGGCCATGATGTTCTCGCGGACAGAGGAAAAAATTGACCTGCGGCGGAGATTCCCGAGCACGCAGGTCATCAACAAGTTCAGTAATCGAATTATCCGGATTTGCGGGGTGGGCGTCCACTGCCTCTGAGGGCCTTACATCCAGTCTGAACCGCCCTGCACTGGTTCGTCCATCGAAATCGTCAGGGGCACTTTCCCACCAAATCCTTTGAATCTTCTCTTCGACCGGGGATAATCGCCGGACTGGAGGATTGAACATGAACGCACGAGTGCAAGCCCTCATCGACCAAGCCAGAATCATGACTGCCGAGGAGCGTCTCGCCGCGCTCGACGCCTTGCAGGAACTCGTGGCGCCACCCGATCAGGCATGGGAGGGGGCTTGGGCGCGGGAAAGCGAAGATCGCGTGAACGCCTACCAGCGCGGCGAAATCAAGGCGGAGGATTTCGACGTGGTCATGGAACAGATGCGGCGGGACTATCTGGACAGAAAATGAGGGTTCGCCAGCTCTCGGTAGCCAGCGTTGAATTGCGGGAAGCCATGACGTGGTATCGCGAGCGCAGCCCCCGTGCCGCAGAGAACCTCTGGTTGCGTGTTCAGGACGCGCGACGCTCGATCCTCCTGTTTCCTCACGCCGCGCCACTGATCGGCCAAAGAACACGACGGTTCATTTTGTCCGGCTTCCCTTACGACCTGATCTATTGCGTACTGCCGGATGAAATCCTGATCGTGGCATTCGCCCATCACAGCCGTCGCCCTGGCTACTGGAAAGATCGTATGTCCGGGATCGACTGAAGGCCGGTCTGCCCACTTTTGAAAAGTCGGCGCTGGCGGGACGGCGGCTACCGCCAAGCTCCGTGCTCGCCGACCGCATGCAACGGCGCAGGTCGGTGATAAACCTCTGCGATGGCGGGCGCAGAACACTTTATGACTAAAACAGTTTTGCTGTCCTATAATCCGATAAAAATAGTCAAGTATTAAACCCCTAACCCCAACACAGAGAGAAAAATCATGATCAACGTAAATGGCCGCGAGATAGAAACCGACGCCGAAGGCTACCTGGCATCGCTGGACGACTGGAGCGAGGCCGTCGCGCAAAGCCTCGCCGATCGCGACGAGTTGACCCTTGCCGACGAGCACTGGCAAGTGGTGCGCTGGATTCGCGATTACTACGCGGAAAACGGCACCGCGCCGAATCTGCGCGTCATGTCAAAACTGATCGGCGGTTCGCTGGGCGAGCAGTTCGGCGACAAGAAATTTCTCTTCGACCTGTTCCCTTACGGGCCCGCCAAGCAGGCCGCCCGTTATGCCGGGATGCCGAAGCCGACCGGCTGCGTCTAGCAAACCGTGATGATTTGGATGTGGGTTCGATTCACGTCCAGGAAGGGCGCGGCAAGCACTTGCCGGCCGGTTGCGCCGGCTTCGCTGACCTCCGCATCCAGCACCACGACAAACTCCTTCGATTCATGCATGAAGTCCGTTACGCGCGCACCGGACATGAGCTCGATGTAACCCGTGATGCGATAGGACCCGGTCAGAATCGTCACTTTTGTCTTGTTCTCATTTGTGGCCACGATCAATCTCCTGTCAATGATGCAAATTCCGGCATGCCTCCAGTCCCGCCGATGAAAATGCCGGCCGCGATGCTTGCCGGGGAACGTCCATTCGATTGGCAATCATACAGCCATGCACGCCCCGCGGCTCAGTAGTCGGCGGCCCCCGTCAGCGGAACGAAGACGACCGGCAGCACATGCCTTTCTTCAAGGCTTCCATCTTCACGCTTTTTGATGAGCCGCAGTTCCTGCGCCACATGCTGGCCGCCAACGGGGATGATCAGCGTGCCGCCGGGCTTGAGCTGCGCGATCAGTGCCGGGGGAACCCGGGTCGCGGCTGCCGTGACAAGGATTGCGTCGTAGGGTGCGTGCTCGGGCCAGCCCAGGCGGCCGTTGCCCGCCCGCACCTCGACATTGTCATGGCCGAGGCGGTGCAGTCGTTCACTGGCTTGCCGGGCAAGCGCCTCGACGATCTCCATCGAGTACACCTGTTTCACCAGTCGCGACAGGATCGCGGCCTGGTAGCCTGAGCCGGTGCCGATCTCGAGCACCACGTCTTCCGGCCGCGGCTGGATCAGGTCGGTCATCAGGGCCACGACGTAGGGTTGCGAAATGGTTTGCCCATGGCCGATCGGCAGCGGGCGGTTGGCGTATGCGCCATGGCGTAGCTCGTAGGGTACAAATTCATCGCGCGGCGTCTGCCGCAGCGCTTCCATCACCCGCAGCTCAAGTGCCGGCCGTCCAGTCAGCGGACTCGTATCGCGGACTTCCTCGCGGATTTCATCCAGCAGGCAATCCAGCTCCTTGTTGTCACCGATCCTCATGCGCCGTCCTGCCGGAAGGCGATCAAGACAGTCCTGCCGCCGATATCGGCCATTTTTCCGTCGGTTCTTGCCGTTTTGACGGTGCCGGGTTTGTGAAAAACTTTCTCAGGTTTTTCCAACGCTTTGAATCGGCACAAGTTCAGATCGATAAGCGTGTTTGGCACGCCATATGCTCGCAAATGGACACCCGGCAGCGCCGGTTCATTCGTCCATTTCGGGAAATGGCTTCCCCAGGAGGCGCACAATGAAAACATCATTTTCCTTCCAGGAACTCCGCGGCGCGATACGCGCCTGGCGACGTTACGGCTTGTTCTCGCTGACGCCGCGCGAGGCGGAAATCATCGACGCCGTGCATTCGCGACTGACGGCCAGGCCGCTGAGAAAATTTGCGGTAAGCAGATAACGAACTCCCCAGCAGCATGGCGATAATAAACGCGTGCCGCCACAGGCGGTAAACTGCGTGGCTTGATTGCATGCTTTGATTCAGCCGGAGCCACCGTGACGCCATCGAAAGAAGAACTGGAAGCCAAGGCAAGGCACTTCGCCAACACCGTATTCGCTATCGGGGCGGGCGCCTTCATGCTTGCCGCATCCTTACTGCTGCCCTTTGCCATGAGCCGGCTGGGAGAAAGCGGCGGCGACATGGTTTTTGTCATCGCCACCCTCTGCATCCTCGGGCTCGCCGCAAAAAGGGCGAGCTTCGCGCTGTTTGCGATCGAGCGGCAATGCGCAAAGTATGGCCACCTGCCACGAGATGGCTCAACGGTCTGCAGCCGCTGCTTTCAGGCCATTGCGGACCAGCCCCTGACGGATTGAGTGCTGTCGGAAGCGGAGATAATGCCATGCGGATCGCCCGATGACGGCCATGCGCATTGAACACATTCGCCAGCGCCTGCGTGGCCACGGCGCCCTGCCGTGTCACGAAGAGCGCATCCTGAGGGCATGGACGCGTGCGCTGCCGCTCGACCGCGGGTCGGTGCCGCCGGAGGATTTTTTCCCAT
>CAYNGV010000147.1:0-4588 GCA_964397005.1 uncultured Sulfuritalea sp.
AGAAGGATCGCGAAGAGGTGCATCACAGCACCAAGAAGCCGTTCCGCCAGAAGGGTACCGGGCGCGCTCGCGCCGGTATGACTTCCTCGCCATTGTGGCGCGGCGGCGGCCGGATCTTTCCGAACACCCCCGAAGAGAACTTCACCCAGAAAGTCAACCGCAAGATGTACCGTGCCGGCCTGGCGGCGATCCTGTCCCAACTGGCTCGCGAAAACCGGCTGGTGGTGATTGATGACTTCGCCATGGAAGCGCCGAAGACCCGACTCTTTGCGCAAAAACTGAAAGCCCTGGGCCTGGGCTCGGACCCAGTGCTGCTGGTGACCGATAGCCTCGACGACAATCTGGCGCTGGCTTCGCGAAACCTGCCGAATGTGCTGGTGCTGGAGGCGCAACAGGCTGATCCAGTATCCCTGGTCCGCTTTCCCAAGGTGATTTTCACCAAGGGGGCAGTGGCCAAGATCGAGGAGATGCTGGCATGAGCAAGAACTTCAATCCGGAACGCCTGCTGCAAGTGCTGGTGGCACCGCAGATTTCCGAGAAGGCCACCTACATCGCCGACAAGAACGAGCAGGTGGTGTTCATAGTGACTCCCGATGCAACCAAGCCCGAAGTCAAGGCGGCGGTTGAACTGCTGTTCAAGGTCGAGGTCAAGTCGGTACAGATCGCCAACCTCAAGGGTAAGGTAAAACGCGCTGGTCGCAACATCGGCCGTCGCAGCGACATCAGGAAGGCTTTCGTCTGCCTCAAGCCTGGTCAGGAAATCAACTTTGCTGAAGGGGGGGCTGCTTAAATGGCTCTCGTAAAAGTCAAGCCGACCTCACCGGGTCGTCGCGGTGTCGTCAAGGTGGTTAACCCGAATCTGCACAAGGGCCGCCCGCACGACAAACTCGTTGAATCGAAGACGCGAACCGCGGGTCGCAACGCCCACGGCCATATCACCACGCGGCACATGGGTGGTGGTCACAAAAAGCTTTACCGCGTGATCGATTTCCGTCGCGACAAGGATGGAATCCCGGGCAAGGTCGAGAATCTTCAGTACGACCCGAATCGCTCCGCCAATATTGCGCTGGTGCTATACGCGGACGGCGAGCGCCGCTACATCATCGCGACTAAGGGAATGGTTGTCGGCCAGGCGGTTCTCAGTGGTCCCGAGGCGCCGATCAAGCCGGGCAATACCTTGCCGATTCGCAGCATCCCCGTCGGCACGACGATTCATTGCGTCGAAATGATGCCGGGCAAAGGCGCTCAGATTGCCCGCTCTGCCGGAACGTCGGCGCAGCTACTGGCGCGCGAGGGTACCTACGCCCAGGTTCGACTCCGTTCAGGCGAGATTCGCCGCATCCACGTTGAGTGTCGCGCGACGATTGGCGAAGTCGGCAACGAGGAACACAGCCTGCGCAAGATCGGCAAGGCCGGCGCGATGCGCTGGCGCGGTGTTCGCCCGACAGTTCGCGGCGTGGCGATGAATCCGGTCGATCACCCGCATGGTGGCGGCGAAGGCCGCACTGGCGAAGGACGGGTTCCGGTCAGTCCCTGGGGCCAGCCGACCAAGGGCTACCGCACCCGCAACAACAAGCGCACGGACGTCATGATTGTCCAACGCAGGCCGAAAGGTAAGAGGTAAGACATGGCACGTTCTATCAAGAAGGGCCCGTTCATCGATGCCCACCTGCTCAAGCGGGTGGATGCCGCTCGCGCCTCCAACGACAAGCGCCCGATCAAGACCTGGTCGCGCCGTTCGACCATTCTTCCGGATTTCGTGGGATTGACCATCGCCGTGCATAACGGCAAGCAGCACATTCCGGTCTATGTGTCGGAAAACATGGTCGGTCACAAGCTTGGCGAGTTCGCGCTGACGCGAACCTTCAAGGGCCACACGGGCGGCAAGAAGGCCGTCGCGAAGAAGTAAGGAGCGATGATGGAAACCAACGCAAACCTGCGCGGTGTCCGGCTTTCTGCCCAGAAAGGTCGCCTCGTTGCGGACCTGGTGCGCGGCAAGCCGGTCGACCAGGCACTCAGCATTCTGGCTTTTTCGCCCAAGAAAGGCGCCGGCATCATCAAGAAGGTGCTCGAATCGGCTATTGCCAACGCTGAACACAATGACGGCGCCGACATCGACGCATTGAAGATCACCCGCATCTATGTCGAAAAGGGCACGGTGCTCAAGCGCTTTACCGCGCGAGCCAAGGGACGCGGCAATCGCATCCTCAAGCCTACTTGTCACATATTTGTGACTGTTGGCGATTAAGGAGGGCACATGGGACAAAAGATTCATCCGACCGGTTTTCGTCTTTCGGTCACGCGCAACTGGACTTCCCGCTGGTACGCCAACAGCAAGTCGTTTCCGCAGATGCTCAAGGAAGACCTTGAGGTTCGCGAATACCTGAAGAAGAAGCTGGCGCATGCGTCGGTTGGCCGTGTCGTCATCGAGCGCCCGGCCAAAAACGCCCGTGTCACGGTTTATAGCGCCCGTCCGGGCGTGGTGATCGGCAAGAAGGGCGAGGATATCGAGCACCTGAAGGCCGAGCTCCAGCGCAAGATGGGCGTGCCGGTGCACGTCAATATCGAAGAGATTCGCAAGCCGGAGATCGACGCCCAGCTGATCGCCGACTCGATCGCCCAGCAGCTCGAAAAGCGCATCATGTTTCGCCGCGCCATGAAGCGCGCGATGCAGAACGCCATGCGCCTTGGCGCCCAAGGCATCAAGATCATGAGTTCGGGTCGCCTTAACGGCGCTGAAATCGCTCGCCGCGAGTGGTATCGCGAAGGCCGCGTGCCCTTGCATACCCTGCGTGCCGACATCGACTACGGAACTTCCGAGGCGAAGACCACATACGGCATCATCGGCATCAAGGTATGGGTCTTCAAGGGCGAGATCCTGTCGCGTAGCGAGGCGCTGCTTGCGGCTCCGGAGCAGCCGGCGGTCGATGATCAGCGTAAGCCGCGCCGTAGTCCCGGAAAGCCCAGGACCGAGAACGAAGGCGAAGCCAAACCCGCCGCACGGCGCTCCTCCGCCAAGAAGGGCGAGGACGTCAAGCCGGAAGCCAAGCCGGAAGCTGTTGCCGCGGCGCCCAAGACCCCCGTCAAGCGTGTTCGCAAGGCCCCGGCCAAGGCCGAGGGTACCGATAGCGCAGCGAAAGAAGGCAAGGAGTAAATCATGCTGCAACCTGCCCGCAGAAAGTATCGCAAGGAGCAAAAGGGCCGCAATACCGGGCTCGCAACCAGGGGCGCCAAGGTCAGCTTTGGCGAATACGGCCTCAAGGCCATTGGTCGCGGCCGCCTTACGGCGCGCCAGATCGAGGCTGCTCGTCGTGCCATGACCCGTCACATCAAGCGTGGCGGCCGCATCTGGATTCGCATTTTTCCGGACAAGCCGATTTCCAAGAAGCCCCTCGAAGTTCGGATGGGTAACGGCAAGGGTTCTCCGGAATATTGGGTCGCCGAGATCCAGCCCGGCAAGGTTCTGTACGAGATGGACGGAGTGGATGAGGTGCTGGCACGGGAGGCTTTCCGCCTGGCCGCCGCCAAGCTTCCGCTCGAGACCACTTTCGTTACCCGTCATTTGGGATAAGTCATGAAGACAAGCGAGCTAAGAGCAAAGAACGACGAGGATCTGCAAAAGGAGCTGCTGGAATTGCGCAAGGCGCAATTCGGACTTCGCATGCAGGTCGCGACACAGCAGCTGACCAACACCAGTCAGGTCGGCAAGGTGCGCAAGGACATCGCGCGCGTTAAAACCATTCAGCGTGAGAAGGCGGCGGCGAAATGACGGATGCAACCACTCAAGCCGTGCGACGCACCCTTCAGGGGCGGGTTGTTTCGGACAAGATGCAAAAAACGGTGACGGTACTGGTCGAGCGCAAGGTGAAGCACCCGGTGATCGGAAAGATCATGACACGCTCGAAAAAGTATCACGCGCACGTTGAAGGAATGGAGACCGCTGCCGGCGATCTGGTGCAGATCGAGGAATGCGCTCCGATCTCCAAGACCAAGGCATGGCGTGTCGCCAAGGTGGTTGAGAAAGCCCGCGCTGCCTGATTGAGCTACAGACGCTGTAGTTTCACCCGGCAATATTCGAAATTGTTGTTGACATCAGGGTGGCGCGATGTAGAATCTCGCCTCTTTACTCGGCCAGGGTCTTCTCTTTCCTGGCATTCCAGCCCCTAGCGGGCTCCAAGACTGATCGCGAGACTTGAGTCATTCGCGGATTAAGTTGGAGATGAAAAAATGATTCAAATGCAGTCTCTGCTGGATGTCGCCGATAACACCGGCGCGCGTTCGGTCATGTGCATCAAGGTGCTTGGCGGTTCCAAGCGCCGCTATGCCGGCATTGGTGACGTCATCAAGGTCAGCATCAAGGATGCCGCGCCGCGTGGCCGCGTGAAAAAGGGCGAAGTCTATAGCGCCGTCGTGGTGCGTACCGCCAAGGGCGTACGCCGCTCCGACGGGTCGCTGATCAAGTTCGACGGCAACGCCGCAGTCCTTCTGAACAACAAGTTGGAACCGATTGGCACGCGCATCTTCGGCCCGGTGACGCGCGAGTTGCGCACCGAGCGATTCATGAAGATCGTCTCGCTGGCTCCCGAGG
>CAYNGV010000148.1:0-4534 GCA_964397005.1 uncultured Sulfuritalea sp.
GGACCGAGGCCGATCAGGTTGTTGAACCAGTCGCCCCAGAACTTGACGCCGCCGAACACGCCCCAGACCAGGCCGGAGAGCATCAGGCCGATGATCACCAGCACCAGCAGCATGGCGCCGACGAAGGGCGACCACTCTTCGACGAAAATGGTTTGGTAATCGGTCTTGAACCCGGCCAGCCAGGCGGACCCGCTTTCGGTGCTCATTATGTTCTCCAGTGCCATCGCGAACAGGCAGGCGCCTCGCCTTCCGGCGCCGCGCCTGCATCAGCTCGGGGACAAATCAGCTGCAGCTTGCCGGCGAGTCGCCGTCCTTGGCGCCTTTGTTGAGGAAGGACGCAACGTCATCCATCAATTCCTGATCCGGGGTGTCGGCGAATTTCTCGGCGGCTTTGTTGCCGGACTTGATGCTGGCGCGATAGGCCTTGCTGACGTACTGCTTGACGGTGTCCTTGCCCTTGTTGTGCTTGTCGGCCTTGAGGTAGGCCACCCATTCCGCCTTGGTCTTGGTGCTCGGATTGATCGAGCCGATGGGTGCTACGGCGTGGCAGGAGGTGCACACGCTGCGGTAATAGACGCGGCCGCGTTTCCAGTCGGCGTCGTAGGCGAAGGTCGAGGAGGCGAGAACCGAAAGGATGGCGCCGGCAGCGATGGTGGTGGTGAGTTTCATGGTTTTGCTCCTGGATGGATTCGGATTGCTGGATTGTATTGAAGGCCTTGAAGACGTCCATGCAGGCCTTGTATCGATATCCAAAATTCTTTGATCAATCGACCTCTTCCCAGCCGGTGATCATGGCCTTGATGTGGGCCGTGGGTGTGTGACCGGCGGTGGTCAGGTAAACGTGGGCGATGAGGAAGGCCAGCATCATGAAGGCGCCGGCGATGTGACCATTGGCGACCCATTCCAGCGGCAGGTTGCCCAAGCCCCAGGCAGCCCATTTGTCATAGAACAGGTAGAGCCCGCCGGTGACCCAGATCAGCGGACCGACGCAAACTAGGATGGCGAGGTAGGCCAGGCGCTGCAACGGATTGTGCTTGCGCAATTGCGTCAGCTTGAACGGGTGCGGCTCGTGTTTGAAAATGCCGACCGAGTAGTAATGGACCATCGCCAGGACCTTTTCCGTGGTCGGGATGTACTGCTTCCATTCGCCGGTGGTGAAGTGCCAGAAGATTGCGAACACCCACAGCCCGATCAGCGACCAGGCGGCGATGGTGTGGTAGGCCACCGCCTTTTCAAAGCCGAAAATGGTGTAGGTGCCGTGGATGTCGAAGGCGGTCAGCATCAGGAACATGATGAGGCCGGCCTGCGACCAGTGCCAGAAGCGCTCGAAGCGCTTGAAGACGTAGATGCGTTCAGCCATTTCAGTTCTCCTTGCGGTGTCCGCCCGGCCGCCCGAAGGGCACCGAACGCCCCCTCGGGGGGCAGCGAACAAAGTGAGCGTGGGGGTTCATGAGTGATGTTTGCGGCTGGATACGATGCGAATTGCACCGTGACCGAATACGCCGAGCAGGGTCAGGAAGACGATTGCCCAACCGGCGGTGTCCAGCAGTTTGTTGTTGTCGCGGACCGGGATGTAGACGCCCTTGATGCCCGCCAGGCGGCTATCCTTGCTGTGGCATTCGACACAGCCCAGCGCCTTTTCCTTGGGCGCGACCATGTGGTTGATCGGCCAGGACATCTCGGTCTTGATGAAGTCGATCTTGCCCGAGAAGGGATGGCCGGACGTGTTCATGCCAACCGCAATGGCCTTGTCCCAATTGAGATTCTTCCAGTAGCCGGTGTCGTCGTTGCCCGCCGTGTGCGGCGTGACCAGCGTCTTGTTCACCGGGTCGTAGGGCTGCGAGCCGCGGAACACCTTCATCGGCCAGATCATTGACTTGCCGTCGGTCGGGCTGCCACCGATCTTGTTGATCGGCGTGCGCTGATCGGTCTTCTCGACCTTGTCGGTAATCAGCGTGTAAGTCACGTTGCCGTTGAACCAGACGTACTCGGGTTTGACGTTCTCGCCGAGCGTGAAGTCGCCTTTTCTCGATTCGTAGATGATGCGGCCCTTGGCGTCCTTCTTCGTGATCTGCTGACCGTTCGCATCGAGCTGGCCGGCCGTCGACCAGTCCCAGGTCATCTTGGTGGGAATGCCGCCGCGGGCGAAGCTGGGTATGTGGCAGGTCTGGCAGGCGATCTTGCTCGCGTGCTGGTTCAGCCGGGCTTCCTTCTTGTGCGGAGCGTTGTTGTGGCAGGCGACGCAGGTGGCCGGATTGCCGTTATCAGCCTTGCCGCGCACGTGCGCACCCTTGCTGTCCTTGGCGGTCGGCGTGTAACGACTGCCGGCGACATCGTGGCTCGATGTCTTGTGGCAGGTGCCGCAGGAGAAGTCGAGTCCGGTGGCGTCCATATGCACATCGAGTTCCTTCTCGGGTGCGGACATCGAACTGTCGAGGTCGCCGTGCTTGACGCCGTCGCCGCCGCCACCGAAAAAGTGGCAGGCTCCGCAGGTGTCGCGGCTGGACTTGCCGACTTTCTGCGCGATCTTGGAAAGATCGATGGCCTTGAGCATCTTCCCCGATCCCGGCGGAAATTCCATGTCCTTGGTGACCACGTTGCCCGCCAGTCCGGAGGGCTTCTTGTAGTTGCCGGTGGTGTCGTGGCAGGCCAGGCAATCGACGTTTTCCTCGGACTTGAAGTCGAAGCTGGCGTCTTTCCAGCCGTAGCCGATGTGGCAACTGTTGCAGGCCGCTTCGTTCGAGGCGACGGAAATGCAGAAGTTATTGACGACGGTCTTTTTGCCCAGCGTCTGCTTGGTATCGGGATTCAGGTATTCCCATTTCCAGTGCTTGGTGCGGTGGATCTGGCCGGCAGCCTCGGTGTGGCATTCCAGGCAGGCCTTGGTGACTTCCGGTCCGGAATTGAAGGTCTTCTGTAGTTGCTTGAACTTGGTGTGATCGGCGGTAGTGGTCAGCTTGAGCGGCTTGGCCTCCGGCTTCGCTTCATCTGCGAAAACGGGGCCGGTGGCAGCCAGCCAGCCGGCGCTGCACAGCATCAGCGCGGCTCGAGTAAATTTATGACGCATGGAACACCTCCATCGACTGCATGACGAATCTTATGACGATCATTATTCGCTTATATACTGATGCGAATTTGATGCAAGTCAAGAAAGCTGCGATATATCCCTTACCGCGCCGGTGTCGGCCGAGGTGGTCATTGCGGCATAGGCTTTGAGCGCCGCCGAGACTTCGCGCTGCCGATTTACGGGCTTCCACGCCGCCGCACCGCGGGCTTCCATCGCTGCGCGCCGTGCCGCCAGCGCCGACTTTTCGATCACCAGATGGATGCGCCGGTTGGGAATGTCGATTTCGATCGTATCGCCTTCCTCCACCAGGCCGATGGCACCGCCCGCTGCCGCTTCCGGCGAGGCGTGGCCGATCGAAAGCCCCGAGGTGCCGCCGGAGAAGCGGCCGTCGGTCAGCAGGGCACAGACCTTGCCCATGCCCTTCGACTTGAGATACGAGGTCGGGTACAGCATTTCCTGCATGCCGGGCCCGCCCTTGGGACCTTCATAGACCACGACCACGATGTCGCCGGCGACGATCTGGTCGGCGAGGATCTTCTCCACGGCTTCTTCCTGCGACTGGCAGACCCGCGCGCGGCCGGTGAATACGAGGTTGGAGTCATCGACGCCGGCCGTCTTGACCACGCAGCCCTTCTCCGCGATGTTGCCGTAGAGCACGGCCAGGCCGCCATCCAGCGAATAGGCGTGGGCCTTGTCGTGTATGCAGCCGTTGACGCGGTCGAGATCGAGCTTTGGATACCGGCGGTTCTGCGAAAAGGCGGTTTGCGTCGGCACGCCGCCCGGCGCGGCGCGGTAGAAGTGATGCACTGCTGCGCTGGTGTTGCGCTTGACGTCGCAGCAATCCAGGGCCTCGCCCATGCTCGGATACAGCACGGTCGGGCAGTCGCGATTGATAAGCCCGGCGCGGTCGAGTTCGCCCAGTATTGCCATGATGCCCCCCGCCCGATGCACGTCCTCCATGTGGTACTTCTGCGTCGCCGGCGCCACCTTGGCGAGGCAGGGCACCTTGCGCGACATGCGGTCGATGTCGGCCAGGTTGAAGTTGACCTGGGCCTCCTGTGCGGCGGCCAGCAGGTGCAGTACGGTGTTGGTCGAACCGCCCATGGCGATGTCCAGCGCGATGGCGTTTTCGAAGGCGGCGAAGCTGGCGATCGAGCGCGGCAGCACCGAGGCGTCGTCCTGCTCATACCAGCGCCGGCAGAGGTCGACGGCGACCCGGCCGGCCTTGAGGAACAGCATTTCGCGGTCGGCGTGCGTCGCCAGCAGCGAACCGTTGCCGGGCAAGGACAGGCCGAGCGCCTCGGTCAGGCAGTTCATCGAATTGGCGGTGAACATTCCCGAACAGGAGCCGCAGGTCGGGCAGGCCGAGCGCTCCATGCTGGCTACTTCCGCGTCGCTGTTCTTGTCGTCGGCGGATTCGATCATCGCGTCGATCAGGTCGACCATGCGGTACTCGCCGTGCCACTT
>CAYNGV010000149.1:0-4528 GCA_964397005.1 uncultured Sulfuritalea sp.
TGTCCCGGCGCGTCAGCGCCGGCAGCGGCGCCGCCAGGCTGTCGGCGATCTTCTGCCGGACAACGTCCCTTGGTTGGCTTTCCATGAAGGACATCTTATATGGAAATTATCCTTTTAAAAAGGACAATAAAAAGCCGGCGCGCGGGCCTATGGGTCGAGGCCGGATTAAATGCCCTCTTGGTCGCGCAGCGCATTGATTTGGCCGTTCGAAACAACTTGGCCGCGCGGGCCGAAGGGGCGAAAACCTGCCACGGCAGCGTCGGTTTTGGTCTGCGGCGCCCCGGGGAGCTGGCCGGTCAGGGCGCTGCGCAGCAGGCGTGAAACAATCTGGCCGGTCGACAGGTTTTCCCTGCGCGCCAGCCCCTTGGCAGCATCGAGAACGTCATTGTCGATATCCAGGGTGGTTCGCATAAGGCCTCCACATGAATGCTGCTTGAACAGCATGATGCGACAACATCAATCACATGCAGCCACGTGATTATTGAGAATTACGCAATTGCGTGACATACGCCGACACTTGACTCGTCATTCCCGCGCAAGCGGGAATCCAGAAGCCGCCTGGATTCCGGGTCGCGCTTTGCTTGCCTGGAATGACGGCGTTCCTGTCACCGACATATGTAATTCTCAATAGTGACAATGTTCAGCAGGCGATCGAAGTTCCCGCCGGCACCATCATTCCGGGGCCGCCCGCCAGGACGGGACCCGGAATCCAGGGTCTTTTCGAGGCCACTCCGGATTCCGGGTCGCCCCCCCCGCTTTCGCGGGGGTTGCCCGGAATAACGAAGCTGAGGTTTGTAGCTGATCAGGTCTCCGCAAAAGCGGGAATCCCGGTTTTCAATGCGCAAAAGTTACAGGTCGAGGCCGGCTTCTTCGTAGATGGCGGGAAAGTCGGACCTGAATTCGAGGCTGCGCAACTCGACCGGATCGCCGGGCGCGAGGGTGACGATCTCCCAGCCGATGTCGCCGCGCCGGCGGTGAATCTCGATGCGGGCTTCGTCCTGGCCGACCAGCACATATTCCTCCAGGGAAGGCAGGCTCTTGTAGGCGAAGAGTTTTTCGCGCCGGTCGGTGCCTTCGGTGGTCACCGAGAGCACTTCGATCACCACCTTGGGCGCTTCCACCACCGCATCGGCCGGGCCGACGTTCTGATGGCGCGGGTCGCAGGTGACCATCACGTCGGGGTAGTAGTAGGCGCGCGCCTTGGCCACACGCAGCTTGGCGTCGCTGACGAAGGCGCGGCAGGGCGTGCCGCGCAGGTGGGCGCGGAGCAGGGCGAAAATGTTTCCCGTTATTACGTTGTGTCGCAGCGAAGCGCCGGTCATGGCATAGACGTTGCCATCGACGTATTCGTGCCGCACCGGGCTGCGCGCTTCGAGGGTTAGGTAGTCCTGCTCGTTCATCCGGGTGTAATCGGCAACCTGCATGGCGGCTCCAGGCTATGACACTGCAGCAATTATGCGCCAATTTGCCGCGTCGCCGGCCGGGCTTCAGGCCGAAGAGTCGGGCTGAAGCCCGACTTACCGGTCGTAATAGCCGCGGTACCACTCGACGAAGCGGCGCACGCCCTCCTTCACCGGGGTGGCGGGGGCGAAGCCGGTGGCGGCGCGCAGTTCCGCCGTATCGGCGTAGGTGGCCGGCACGTCGCCGTCCTGCAGGGGCAGGAAATTTTTCTCCGCCTTGCGGCCCAGCGCCTCCTCGAGGGCCTCGATGTAGGCCATCAGTTCCACCGGCTGGTGGTTGCCGATGTTGTAGACGCGGTAGGGCGCCCAGCTGGAGGCCGGATCCGGATGGTCCTTGACGAAGGCCGCATCGGGCGCGGCCGGGCGGTCGAGCACGCGCACCACGCCCTCGGCGATGTCGTCGATGTAGGTGAAGTCACGCTGCATGCGGCCGTGGTTGAAGACGTCGATCGGCCGACCCTCGAGGATGGCTTTCGTGAACAGGAACAGCGCCATGTCCGGCCGACCCCAGGGGCCATAGACCGTGAAGAAGCGCAGGCCGGTGGTGGGCAGGCCGAACAGGTGGCTGTAAGCGTGCGCCAGCAGCTCGTTCGACTTCTTGGTGGCGGCGTACAGGCTGACGGGGAGGTCGACGCTGTCGTGCTCGGAGAAGGGCATTTTCGTGTTGCCGCCGTACACGCTGGAGCTGCTGGCGTAGACGAAATGCTTCACATTGCCGTGGCGGCAGCCTTCGAGCAGGTTCACGAAGCCGACCAGGTTGGACTGGGCATAGGCATGCGGGTTGACGAGCGAGTAGCGCACGCCGGCCTGGGCGGCGAGGTTGATGACGCCGTCGAAGCCTTCCTTGCCGAAGAGGGCGGCGACGCCGGCGGTGTCGGCGATGTCGAGGCGAACGAAGCGGAAGCCGGGCCGGCCGGCGAGCTGCGCGAGACGCGCCTCTTTCAGACCGACGTCGTAGTAGTCGTTCAGGTTGTCGATGCCGACGACTTCGTCGCCGCGCGCCAGCAGGCGCTGGGCGACGTGCATGCCGATGAAGCCGGCGGCGCCGGTGATGAGGACTTTCATTTTCAGATGCTCAGGGATATCACGGCTTCAATCTGTCTTCCGCCTCTTGGCGACAAGCCACCAGGGCCCGCTCCAGAATGATGCGGTCAGCTACGTCTTTCTCGCGCCCGGTCAGTTTCGTCCGCAGCAGGCCCTCAAGATTGACGGTATGCACCTGAACACCATCCAGATCGATCGTCTCGGCATACTGCTTCAGCGTCTCATAGGTTTCGCCATTGGCATTGAGCATTAGGTCCACGACGAAGGCGTCCGCGACCCGGATGTTCTCGCCTTCCTCGAACCAGGCCGGATCGATATCCCTGGCAGACCGGTCGGGCAGGATCATCAAGGCTTCGCGTATCTTGCGGCCACTCTCCCGGCTTGCCGGAACCAGCACGTCAATGTCGGTCGTGGCACGGTGATAGCCGTGCGCGAAGAGGGCATAGCCGCCAATCAGGAGATAGTCGGCGCCCTGCTCGTTCAAGGCCCGGATCAAGGTCTTCAGATCTTCGAGCGTAGCGGGACGACTGTACTCTTCCATCAGGCGCGATCCACGGCGGCCCGCGCCATCACGGCGACGATGCAGTCAAGGTCGTGCCGGTTGGCTTCATCGAAGCTCTTGAAGCGATAAAGACCCTTGCGAATAAGGGTGCGGTCGCCGGTGGGCAGCCGATGGAGGTCGTCGTTGAAGCGGGCGCCCTCGGCAAGCAGCGCACCGGAGGCCGAGAAGGTTATGGGTCGTTCAATGCGGTTGCCGATTGTGCGCATGGCTGTGCCTGCTGGTCGTTCGTTATCGTACCGATTTTTATCGAATTACCAAAGCACCTCGACAGGAAATGCCCGGAAGACCGGATCGCGGGTGACCAGGGTCAGGCTCTCGATCTCGGCCTGGGCGGCGAGCATGCGGTCGAAGGGGTCGCCATAGCTGTTCGGGTAGCCTCCTGCCCTGAGGCCATGCTCGCAACTCAGATTGAGAAGGTGAAATCCGTCGGCGGCGACCAGTTCCATGAAACGAGGGGCGGCATCCTTCGCCTCGGGCAGCTTGCCGAGCCGGTTCTTGGTGGCGATTTCCCAGGCATTGACGGCACTGACGCGGATTTCGTTCCGCTCATCGAGGATTGCCGCCCGCGCCGGCGCGGACAGGCGCCGATCATTGATGAACCACCAAAGCAGGGTATGGGTGTCCAGCAGCAGTTTCATTTGCCCTCGTTGAGCGGATCGCCCGGCCAGCCTTCTTCCCACAGCTTGAGTTCTTCGGGCGGCAGCGGTTCGAAGAAGGCATCCGTGATCAGACCCTTCAACCGTCCCGGCTGGCGGCGCGGTTTTTCGCTGGTCAGCGGCACCAGTTTGGCGTAGGGTTTGCCGGCTTTCGCCAGGACGATTTCCTCGCCGGCATGGGCGCGTTCCAGCAACTTCGAAAAATGGGTTTTGGCTTCGTGCACGTTGATCATGGTTCCCATCAGCCCTCCAGCGGACTAGGTTAGCGGACTAAGTCTAGCATAAGTCATTGACGGGGTATAATTCTCCGCCCATGAAGATCCTCCTCGTCAAAACCTCCTCCCTCGGCGACGTCGTGCACAACCTGCCGGTGGCGAGCGACATCCGCGCGCGCTTCCCGCAGGCGCGCATCGACTGGGTGGTGGAGGAAGGCTTCGCCGACATCCCGCGCCTGCATCCGGCCGTGAGCAGGGTGATCCCGGTGGCGGTGCGGCGCTGGCGCCGCAGCCTGCTGTCCGCCGCCACCTGGGGCGAACTGCGCGCCTACCGCGCAGCGGTGCGCACCGAGCACTACGACCTGGTGCTGGATACGCAGGGACTGATCAAGAGCGCCCTGCTCGCCCGCCAGGCGCGCGGCAAACACGCCGGCTACGCCGCCGAGGCGGCGCGCGAGCCGCTCGCCGCACGCTTCTACGACGCCGCCTACGCCATCCCGAAGAACCTGCACGCGGTGGAGCGCAACCGCTGGCTGGCCGCCGCCGCGCTCGGCTACGAATTGACCCTGCCGCTCGACTACGGCATCGCCG
>CAYNGV010000150.1:0-4484 GCA_964397005.1 uncultured Sulfuritalea sp.
TTGGTGGGTTGTGAGTGGCTCGAACACTCGACCTACGGATTAAGAGTCCGCTGCTCTACCAACTGAGCTAACAACCCGAATTGCAAATTATATATTACGGTGGTGGGTCGGGCGAGATTCGAACTCGCGACCAACGGATTAAAAGTCCGCTGCTCTACCGACTGAGCTACCGACCCAGCCTAGAAGGGCGCGAATCGTACAGACCTTCCCTGATGCTGTCAAACTTGGCAGCAAAATCGCATAACTTGCGGATATCGTCGGCAAATGGACGAAAAAAACGCAACCCGGTTGGGGTTGCGCTTAATCCACACCAGAGGAGGAGGGTGGAGGAGACAAATGAATTCTTCCACAGCTTTTGCTGCACTGCAAGACTTTTTTGTGCGCCGCGCAACCCTTCACCCATAGGTCCGGGTGTTTGAAGTCAAACCATTTGATTTTGTTGATTTTTAAAAGATTAATTATTTATTTCGGACAAGCAGTTTTCTCTATGTCAACGCGAGCTGACAACCGAAACCGACAAAGCGCCTGGTTTGATGCAGTGCCGCACTCACACTTTGACCCCGCCGCTAGAATGCTGGCTGTTGATTGAAGGAGTGAGCGGCATGGAATGCACTGTACGTTGGCATGAGGGGATGAGCTTTGTTGCCGAGACCGGCAGCGGACACCTGGTATGCATGGACGGAGCGCCCGACGCGGGCGGCCGCAATCTGGCGCCGCGGCCCATGGAACTGCTGCTGGCGGGCACCGGGGGCTGCACGGCCTTCGATATCGTCCTGATCCTGAAACGCGGCCGCCACCAAGTCAGCGGATGCGAGGTGAAGCTTCAGGCCGAGCGCGCGGAAGCCGACCCCAAAGTATTCACCCGCATCAACATGCACTTCGTGGTGACCGGGAAGAACCTGAAACCGGAAGTGGTCGAGCGTGCCGTCAATCTATCCGCGGAGAAATACTGCTCGGCCTCGATCATGCTCGGCAAGACCGCCGAGATCAGCCACAGCTTTGAGGTAGTCGAGGATTGATCAGGCGACGTATGACAGTTTCGTCATCAGCGTCGACGAAAGCTTCATTGCCAGCTTGACCGGCGCCGGCAGTTCGCGCGCACCGTGGTAACTTGCCGTTTCAGCGTGACGGGCCTCATCGGCCTTCATCTGCTCCAGCACTTCCCATGACTTGCGATCCTGTGCCGGCAAGCTGGTCTTGTGGCTCTCGAGGTGTCCTTCCACCTGCCGCTCGGTTTCGGCCAGGAAGCCGAGACTCCACGCGTCGCCAAATTTTCCGGCGGCCACTCCGATCGCCAGGGAACCGGCATACCAGAGCGGATTGAGCAGGCTCTTGCGGCCGCCGAGTTCGGCAATGCGCCGTTCGGTCCAGTTCAGATGTTCGGTTTCCTCCCATGCCGCCTGTTCCAGTTCGCGTTTGACGGCAGGATCGCGCGAGCCCAATGCCTGGCCCTGGTACAACGCCTGGGCGCAGATTTCGCCGCAGTGATTAACTCGCATCAAGGCAGCAACGTGGCGCTTCTCGGCGTCGCTCATCGCCGCCTCGGGAAGGCCTTCTCCGGGCATCGGGCGGCGGGTCGGGGCGGTGGCGAAGACGGCACGCAAGGCCTTGTCGAATTCCGGAATGAGGGTATCGATCACGTGGGACTCCCCGATATCAATTTGAATTGGGATGCTTGCCCAGACGCAGGGCATTGCGTCCTTCGTCAGCCGTCAAGATGGGATTCCCCATCGGGCAGAACAGGTCGCGACTCAATGCGGCGTGGTGCCGATTGACCGGTTTGTTTTCGATCGGTCGCCATTCGATTCGAGCGGCGCGCGACTTGGTCCATGTGCCGTTGTCGCTACGACCGGTGGCGTAGTGCTTCCAGCTGCGCTCTTTGCAATGCATGCCCTCGAAACTGACGTTGCGGGCGCCGCCGGACGTCTCGACCACGAGGACATAGCGCACCACGCCATCGGCGCCGGCCGCCAGGGTGCTGGCGTCGATGAAATACTTGTTGGTGGCGACGGCACTGACGTAGAACTCACGGAGGTTTTCCGGCTTTGGAAAAGCAGGTGGTTCGACTTCCTGCTGTTCCTGCCAGGGCGCCTCTTCCTCGAAATTGGTGTTAAAACGATTCGGCACCTGCGCAGCGACATTGATTGCCATTCCCGCAAGAAGAAGCGCCCACCACGCCTTCATTTCGAATCGCCCACGGCGTCTGTTTCCCAGCGCGGAATGCGTTCGTCGGGATGCGCAAACAACAGGCGCGCCAGTTCGATCAACGCGGCCTCATACACGCCGCGCTTGAACTCGATCACGTTGTTCAACGGAATCCAGTAGCTGTTCCAGCGCCAGGCATCGAATTCCGGATGTTCGCTGGCGCGCAGGCAGACGTCGCTGTCGCGGCCGACCAGACGCAGCAGAAACCAGATCTGTTTCTGACCCTTGTAGGTACTCCGCCATTCGCGGCGAATCCAGTGCTTCGGCACTTCATAGCGCATCCAGTCGCGCGTGCGGCCGATGATCCGCACATGCTCGGGTTTGAGGCCGGTTTCCTCTTCCAGCTCGCGCAGCATCGCCTGCTCGGGCGTTTCGCCCTTCTTGATGCCGCCTTGCGGGAACTGCCAGGAATGTTCGCGTATGCGCTTGCCCCAAAAGACCTCGTTGCGACTGTTGACCAGAACGATGCCGACGTTCGGGCGAAAGCCTTCACGATCGAGCATGATGCATATTCCAATGATTGACTGGTGAACATTCTTTCACAATCCCGTCTCGCTGGAAAGCCGCATCTGCCGCCTCTGCAAATTCACGGCCGCGGTTAAAATGCGCCCTTTCCGCCTTCCAGCCTACTGCCATGCGCGCCAGTCAGTTTTTCATCGCCACCCTCAAGGAAGCTCCCTCCGACGCAGAAATCGTCAGCCATCAGCTGATGTTGCGCGCCGGACTGATCCGCCGACTCGCCGGCGGCATCTATACCTGGATGCCGATGGGCCTGCGCGTGCTGCGCAAGGTCGAGAACATCGTGCGCGAGGAAATGAATCGCGCCGGCGCCATCGAACTGCTCATGCCGGCAGTGCAACCTTTTGAATTGTGGGAAGAATCCGGACGCGGCCCGAAGTACGGCCCCGAACTGCTGCGCTTCAAGGATCGCCACCAGCGCGATTTCGTGATCGGCCCCACGCACGAGGAAGTCATTACCGACGTGGTTCGCCGCGATGTGAAGAGCTATCGCCAGCTTCCGCGCCACTTCTATCAGGTGCAGACCAAGTTCCGCGACGAGATCCGCCCGCGCTTCGGCGTCATGCGCGGGCGCGAGTTCCTGATGAAGGACGGCTATTCCTTCCATACCTCGTATGCCGACCTGGAACGCGAATACCGCAACATGTACGACACCTACAGCCGCATCTTCACCCGGCTGGGCCTGCAGTTCCGTGCCGTGGCGGCGGACACCGGCGCCATCGGCGGCACCGGCTCGCACGAATTCCATGTGCTGGCGGACTCGGGCGAGGATGCGATCGCCTTCTGCCCCGCGTCCGACTATGCGGCCAACGTCGAGCTGGCCGAGGCGGTTGCGCCGCAAAAACTCGGCGCTGGCGATACGGCAAATAGCGCGGCGGTGATGGAAAAGAAGGCCACGCCGGGCAAGACCAAATGCGAGGACGTCGCGGCCTTCCTCGGCCAGCCGCTGACGCAGACCGTCAAGGCCATCGCCGTCATGGCGGAGAAGGAGAGCGGCAGCGAGTTCGTCCTGCTGCTGCTGCGCGGCGACCACGACCTGAACGAAATCAAGGCGCAGAAGGTTGTCGGCGCATTCCGCTTCGCCCGCGACGAGGAAATCGTCGAGGCGCTCGGCTGCAAGGCCGGCTATATCGGCGCGGTCGGGTTCAAGGGCCGGGTCGTGGCCGATCGCAGCGTCTCGGTCATGAGCGACATGGTCTGCGGCGCCAACGAGGAGGGCTATCACCTCACCGGCGTCAATTTCGGCCGCGATCTGCCGCAACCCGGAACCGTTGCCGACATCCGCAATGTGCTCGAGGGCGACCCCTCGCCCGACGGCAAGGGCACGCTCGAACTGTGCCGCGGCATCGAAGTCGGCCACATCTTCCAGCTGCGCACCAAGTATGCCGAAGCGCTGAAATGCACCTTCCTCGACGAACAGGGCAAGGACCAGGTCATGGAAATGGGCTGCTACGGCATCGGCGTCTCGCGCATCGTCGGCGCCGCCATCGAGCAGGGCCACGACGAGCGCGGCATCATCTTCCCCGCCGGCATCGCGCCCTTCGCGGTCGCCGTGGTGCCGATGAATTTCGCCAAGTCGGAAGCCGTCCGTGCCACCGCCGGCGCCCTCCATGCCGAACTGCTCGCCGCCGGTATCGATGCGATTCTGGACGACCGCGACGAGCGTCCCGGCTCGATGTTCGCCGACTGGGAACTGATCGGCATACCGCATCGCGTGGTGGTCGGCGAGCGCGGCCTCAAGGAAGGCAAGCTGGAATACA
>CAYNGV010000151.1:0-4366 GCA_964397005.1 uncultured Sulfuritalea sp.
TGGCCGAACAGTTCGTCCTCGACGCCGGGGAAGCCGTCGGCGGCGCGCAGCTTGTCCAGCACCGTGGCGGTAGCGTCGCGCTGCCAGTCGATGCGCCGGTCGGCCGCTTTCATCAGCGGCCACCACTCGCTTTGGTCCGGACGTTGCGCCACGAAATCGCCCGCCGCGCAGCGGGCCACCGCCTGCAATACCGCTTGCGCCGCGCCATCGGTGACTTCGTTGCGATAGAGGCTGGCCTTGGTCGCGGGACGCATGGCGAATTCGGCGTGCGCCCACACCGGGCCGGCATCCATTCCGGCCTCGGCCTGCAACACCGTGACGCCCCATGTCGGCGCTCGCGTATGAATCGCCCAGTCCAGCGCCGACGGCCCGCGGTCGCCGACGATGCCGGGATGGACCACGAGGCAGACATGCTTGCGCCAGACCGACTCCGGAATCGCGCGGCGCAGGTAGGGACAGACGATGAGGTCGGGGCGGAACAGCGCGACGGCTTCCTCGGCCACGCTGTCGGCGATGTCGAACTCGATCGACAGCTCGTGCCCCTTCCGCGTCAGGTCGGCCCAGAGCCGCTGCGTCAGGCTGTTGAAGGCATGGGTCAGGAGCAGAATTCTCATGAAGTACGCGGCATCAACAAATACGCGGAAGCTGATCGCCGGCCAGCCAATCGACGATGCGCTTGCCGCCGAAGGCCGTGGTCAGCTGGACGAAGTGGTGGTCGTCGGCGATGACCTCGCCGATCCGGGCGGCCTCGCGCCCCAGCGGATGCGCTCGCATCGCGGCCAGCAGACGATCGGCATCGGCGGCGGCACATATCGCGATCAGCTTGCCTTCGTTGGCAACGTAGAGCGGATCGAGGCCGAGGAATTCGCAGGCGGCGGAAACCACCGGCTTTACCGGAATCGCCTTTTCGTGGAGCATCATGCCGACGCCGGACTGGCCGGCGATTTCGTTCAGCGTCGCGGCCAGCCCGCCGCGCGTCGGGTCGCGCAGGCAGCGCAGGTCGGCGCCAGTGGCCAGCATGGCGGCGATGAGGCCGTTCAGCGCCGCCGAGTCGGACTCGATAGGCGCGTCGAAGGACAGGTTTTCGCGCTTGCTCATGATGGCCACGCCGTGGTCGCCCAGCGAGCCGGAGATGATGATCGCATCGCCCGCGCGCGCCAGGGCGCCGCCGAGGTCCAGCCCGTCGGGCAGCACGCCGACGCCGGTGGTGGTGATGAAGACGCCGTCGCCCTTGCCGCGCTCGACCACCTTGGTGTCGCCCGTCACCACCGGCACCCCGGCCTCTTGTGCGGCATGCGCCATGGATTCGACGATGCGCGCCAGGTCCGCCAGCGGAAAACCTTCTTCAAGGATGAAGCCGGCGGCGAGATAGAGCGGCGTCGCCCCCATCACGGCGACGTCATTGACCGTACCATGCACCGACAGGCAACCGATGTCGCCACCGGGAAAGAACAGCGGCGAGACGACGTGGCAGTCGGTGGACATCACCAGCCGCCCTGGGCGACCCTCAAAAGTCGGCGCTGGCAACACGGCGCCGTCGTTGCCCTGCCCCAGGTATTCGTTGCCCAGATGCCTGGCAAAGAGTTCCGAGATCAACTGCACCATCGAACGTCCGCCCGAGCCGTGCGTCAGGTCGACGCACCCGTGCTTCAGGTCCAGCGGGCGCACATAGCCCCTTTTCACTTCACTCATTCAATGCATGTCCTTGTAACGTCCATAACTGTAATGCGCGGCGCAGGCGCCTTCCGAGCTCACCATGCAGGAGCCGATGGGGTTCTCCGGCGTACACACCGTGCCGAACAGTTTGCAATCCTGCGGCTTCTTTACGCCGCGCAGGATCGCGCCGCATTCGCAGGCCTTGTTGTCGGGCACCGATGTGTAATCGAGCTTGAAACGCCGCTCGGCATCGAGGTCGGCGTAGCGCTGGCGAATTTTCAGCGCCGAATAGGGCACCACCGACAAGCCGCGCCATTCGAATTCGCGACGCAGTTCGAACACCTCGGCGACGCGATCCTGCGCCTTCAGGTTGCCGTCGCGACTTACCGCTCTCGAAAACTCGTTTTCCACCTCGGCGCGTCCCTCATTGACCTGGCGTACCAGCATCAGGATGGCCTGCATCACGTCCAGCGGCTCGAAACCGGCGATGACCACGGGCTTCCTGTATTCCTCGGCGAAGAACTCGTAGGGCCGGCTGCCGATCACCGTGGACACGTGCGCCGGACCGATGAAGCCGTCCAGCGGCACCGTGCCCCACTGCCGCACTTCCGGCGATTCGAGGATGTTGCTGATGGCCGAGGGCGTCAGCACATGGCAGCAGAGCACGCTGAAATTCTTCAGGTCCTCGCTGTCCGCCTGCTGGATGGCGACGGCAGTCGGCGGCGTGGTGGTTTCGAAGCCGATGGCGAAGAACACTACTTCGCGTTGCGGGTTGTCGCGCGCGATCTGCAGGGCATCGATGGTCGAATACACCATGCGGATGTCGCCGCCACGCGCCTTGGCCTTCATCAGCGACAAACCGTCGGAGGCGGGAATGCGCAGCGTGTCGCCGTAGGTGCACAGGATCACGCCGTGGTTCAGGGCGAGGTCGATCGCCATGTCGACGCGACCGATCGGCAGCACGCAGACCGGGCAGCCGGGGCCATGCACCATGCGCACGGCGGGCGGCAGCAGGTCGCTCAAACCGTAGCGCGAAATGGCGTGCGTGTGGCCGCCGCAGAATTCCATGAAGCTGTAGCTACGGCCGGGCTGCACCTCGGCGACTATGCTCAGTGCGAGGTTCTTCGCCAGTTCGCCGTCGCGGAATTCGTCGATGTATTTCACGCGGCCGCGGTTCCCTCGATAGTTCCGGCCGCATTCAGCTCGGCAAATAGCGCCAGGGTTCTTTCCGCTTCCTCGGGATCGAGCTTGGTCAGGGCATAGCCGACATGCAGGATCACGTAATCGCCGACATTCACATCGGACAGGAGGGCCAGCGAAACCTCTTTCTTGACGCCGCCCAGATCGACAATCGCCGTATCGCCAGCGCCGAGTTTTTCAACCTTGACAGGGATTGCGAGACACATGATTCAGCCTTCCAGAAGATGCATCGCGACCCAGGCCTGGCCCAGCGAAATCGCGGTATCGCCGGGCAGCAGGCGACGCGGCAGCAGCAGTTCGAGACCGGTCGCGGGAATCTTCTCAAGCAGCGCCGAACGCAGCAGCTTGTTGAAAAAGCAGCCGCCGCCGCAAGCCAGGCGACCCACACCGTGTTCCTCGGCTGCGCGCACAACCCAGTGCATCAGTGCCGCCACCAGCGTGGAATGAAACAGTGCCGCGCCGTAGCCGGTATCCGGCTCCGAGGACAAGGCGCCCAGCAGCGGCAGCAGGTCGAGTTCCCCGTCGGCGCTTATGCGCCAGCCGTCTTCAAGGGGTTCCGGCCAGCCGTGGGTTTCGATGTAGGTCGTCGCGTTCTGTTCCAGCGCGATGGCGGCCTGCGCTTCGAACTCCATGCGCGGGCAAATGCCGAGCAGACCGGCCGCGGCGTCGAAAACCCGGCCCATGCTCGACGTGCGCGGACTGTTGAGGCCTTTAACCAGCATTGCCGCCACGATGTCGGCGCCCGGCTGATCGGCGAAACGCGAGGCAATCTCGTCGCCGCGTCCCAGGTCGAACATGACGGCCGCCGCCATGCGCCACGGGTCGCGCGCGGCGCGGTCGCCACCGGGCAAGGCCAGCGGCCGCAGGTGTCCGATGCGCGTGAAATGCGCGCCATCGACCTTCAATAGTTCGCCGCCCCACGCCTTGCCATCCGTACCGAGGCCGACGCCATCCAGCGCCAGGCCCAGCATGGGTCCGTCTAGGCCGTGCTCGGCGGCAATCGCGGCGATATGGGCGTGATGGTGCTGCACGCCGATGGCCTCGATGCCCAGTTCCGCCGCCAGTTGCACGGCGAAGCGAGTCGAGTGCAAGTCCGGATGCAGGTCGTGCGCGATCGCCACGGGCTTGCCGCCCATGGCATCGAGCGCCTGCAGCAACTCGCGTGCGGTCGACTCATGGGCCAGGCAGGCCTCGGCCTGAAACAAGTCGCCGACCGTGTGCGACACCCAGGCCTGACTGCCCTGCGCCAGGCACACCGTATTCTTGAACCAGGCGCCCATGGCCAGCAAGGGCGGCGCGGAACGAGCGAGTTCGATCTGATGCTCGACGCAAGCCGGAACGGTATTGGTCGAAACGCTCATTTTGCCGTGCGCGCGCCTGCCGCACCGCGTGCTATCCACCCCAGCCAGTCATCCATGCCCTGCCCCGAGGTGGCCGAGACTTCGATGACTTCGATTCCCGGATTCACCCGGCGCGCGAATTCGATCGCCTTCGGCACGCTGAACGTCAG
>CAYNGV010000152.1:0-4358 GCA_964397005.1 uncultured Sulfuritalea sp.
GGACAATAAAAAAAGGCGCTCATTCAAGCCGTTGAGCACCTTGGAGGCATTAAAGCAAGGCGCGGATTTTAGCCTAAAACGACGTTTCAGTGCAGGCTAATGCCTGCGAATGCAGGCGTTATGCCGAAACTAAAGTCGTTTTAAATGCTCACGCACTTTCGCCGCATCGAGGAAGTAGTGGCAGAGCTCGCGGCCCTCGCCATCGACCAGCACCGGCACCAGTTCGTCGTATTTCGCTTCAAGCGCGGGATCGGCATCGACATCCAGCACCTCAATGTCGAAATGCAACATGCCCGGCTCGCCGCGCAGTGCTTCCAGCGCGGCGAGCATGTCGTGGCACAAATGGCAGTAGTCGCGGCTGAACAGCCGCAGGAGCGGGCTACTTATCAGACACACCCTTGATGGTAATGAAGGTCTGCGAATCGCCGCGTCGCACCAGCAGCGTAATCGTCGCGCTCTTGTCGACGCCTTGCAGCAGCTCATTGAACTGCGGCAATGATTTGACCTCCGTCTGGACACCCTTGATGATCACCGAGAGGATGATGTCGCCAGAGCGCAAATCGGTGCGTGTACCGCCGTTCCTGACTTCCTCCACGATCAAACCGTTCTGGATGCCCAGCGCCCGCTTCTGCTCCGCCGTCGGCACCACCAGTACCAGTCCAAGCCGATTCGCGGCTGGAGGCTCGGCGGACTTACCGCTACGACCGGCGCTACGTTTGCCACCTTCGTCGTCGGGTATCTCGCCAACCGTGGCACTCAAGTCGCGGCTCGCCCCCTTGCGCCAGACCTGAACGACGACTTTGCTGCCCGGCCGGGTGGATCCCACCATGCGCGGCAAATCACTGGACTCACCCACCGCCTTGCCATCGAACTTGAGAATGATATCGCCGACTTCAATCCCGGCCTTGTCGGCCGCCGCTCCCTTTTCTACAGAGGCGACCAGCGCGCCTTGCGGCTTGCCCATGTTGAAGGACTCGGCCAAATCCTTGCTGACTTCCTGAATGCCGATGCCCAGCCGCCCGCGACTGACCTTGCCCTTGGCCTTCAGTTGATTCTGCACGTCCATCGCCAGATCGATCGGGATCGCGAAGGACACGCCGATGGAACCGCCGGAGCGCGAGTAGATCTGCGAGTTGATACCGACCACCTCGCCCTTCATGTTGAATAGCGGCCCGCCGGAATTGCCCGGATTGATCGCCACATCGGTCTGGATGAAGGGCACGAAGTTCTCGTGGGCCAGCGAACGCCCCTTGGCACTGACAATCCCGGCGGTAACCGTATTCTCGAAACCGAAAGGCGAGCCGATCGCCACTACCCATTCGCCGACCTTGAGCTTCACCGAATCACCCAGCTTGGCCACCTGCAAATTGCCGGCTTCGATCTTGATAAGCGCCACATCGGTACGCTTGTCCGCGCCGAGTACCTTGGCCTTGAACTCGCGCTTGTCGGTGAGTTTGACCAGCACCTCGTCGGCGCCATCGACGACATGGGCATTGGTCAGAATGTGGCCGTCGGCGCCGATGATGAATCCGGAACCCAGCGAACGGTTCTTGAATTCCTGCGGTACACCGGGAAAATTCGGAATCTGGCCCGGGAAAAAGCGTCGCAGGAACTCCTGCATCGATTCGTCCCCCTCGAACTGGAACTGGTGACCGCCACGGCGTCCCTTGACGACCTGGGTGGTGCTGATGTTGACCACGATCGCGCCCTGCTTTTCAACCAGCTCTGTGAAGTCGGGCAAGTCGCGCGCTTGCGCTTGCGCCTGAAGCGAAAAGAACGAGGAAAAAACCACTACGAGTGAAACGAGAAGTGTCTTCATGATGACTCCTTGAACCGTACTTCCTGAGTTTGAACATGCAATGAAAAAAAACTGCCCTGACGCCTCGCGCGAAGCTCCTTGAAGCGCAACAGCGCGAGACCGCAACCGAGGCCGGCAAGGGTTCCCATCGCGGCCCACGTGTCGTCGCCCGTGGTTTGCCCGACGACGGCGCCGGCGATGGCCAGCAACACCGGCAGTACATATGAGGCCACGGAAGCGCGCCACAAGGTGCCGTCGGCCACGGTCAGTTGCACGCGGTCGCCGATCCGGGCGCCGATCCGGTTCTCCAGCCGGTAGCGGCGCGGTCCCGCGCTGCTACCGAGCAGACTGTCCTGGCAGACATCCGTGTTATTGCAACTGCCGCAAGCGGGCGCACGACCGGGTACCTCAACCCAGACCTCGTTGCCTGACGCTTCGACGACAACCGCATCGCACTGGCTCATTTGCGCCTCCACTCGATGCCATCGCCGAGACGCCTGACGGCAAGCGCAGGAACCTCGCCCATGACCACCACTCGATGCTCGCCGATTTGGCGTCGATACACATTGACCGGCCCAACCACCGACATGGCCTCCGTTTCCCCTGCCGAGCCGCCGGGCTCGATAAACACCGAGATCGACGCCAGCCCATCCGAAAACACCACGTGCAGGCTCTCCGGATTTTCGGGGGCTGTCTGCCGCTTCATGGCGGCGACCCTGCGAAAGCCCGGCAGCAGCGTGCGAAAAGTCCAACTCATGTCTTCCGGCCTGACTTCGGTGGCCCTCACCTGCTGCACCCGAACCCGCTCGCTGTCGAAACGCGGTTTCAGGGCCCCTGGCTCGAGAGGACCTCCAATCTTGACCTGAGTAAAAGCGAAAGACTCCAGCGTCTCGCCACGCTCGCCAAGCAGATTGGCCTTCAGCAGCAAGCCGCTGGCGGCATCCATCCAGAACTCGTGGCCGTAGCGCAAGCCGTCGCGCGGCTCCAGCAGCACGGCCCGACTCTTGACACCGGCTACCCGCCCCTGGCCACCACTGCGAATCGCATAGTGTTCCGGCACCCCCCCCAATCCCGCGGGCAGTAAAGCCGGGAATCCGCGCTGGTTGGACCGGTTCTCGATTATCAGAAGCTTTTCCTCGGGGAAAAAACACTTCACCTCGCTGCCCGAACGCAACACCTCGCGCGGACTGCCGTCGAGAGCCTCGATTCGCTCGATTTCACGCCCCTCGCTTACAGAGTGCGCAATGCTGGAAATATCGACCTTGTCGCCACTGCGATAGACGAAGGTGCCACTGTAGGTCAGTTGTCGCGAGCCTTGGGCAATGCGCTGCAGCAAGGCCAATCCGTCGTCGGCCAGGACCGGCGTTGCCAGCAGCACGGGACTCAGCAGAGCCCCGAAGAAGGCCGGCAGCAAGGCGCGAACCACAGCCATCAGCGGCCTTCGCCCGTTGCCGCAACTGTACGGATATTGCGTGCCCCGCCGACCATGGCTCCACCCGGCGCGTAGGCCTGATGGGCCACCAGATATTCCTGCAAGCGAGGCGTTGACTGCGAGTTTGCCACCACCACCGACCCCGGCCTGGCAGCCGCGGTCTGTCGCGCCGGCACTGCTTCGCTGCCTGGCGCCAACGCCAGCCATGCCACCAGTGCCACACCGGCCGCCGATGCCGCCAACGCAAGGGCGGGCCTTCGCCATTCAGGCTTAAAGCTTGACCTTGGCGCCATCACCGTCGGCTCCAGATCTATCGCCGACATCACCTTGGCAACGACATCGATGTCGAGTTCGCGTTCGCCGCGCAAGGCAGCGCCGATCAGGTGGCAATCGCACCATTCGCTGCGCAACTCTCCGTTGTGTTTAAGTTCGCGAAACGTTTCCGCAATCTCATGGCTTTCCAGTTCGCCGTCCATCAGGGCCGAAATTCGTGTCTTCATGTCATCACCATCTTTTGTCCGGGGCCGCATCAAGCATGGGCTTCAATTTTCCTGAAATCGCATCGCGCGCACGGAAGATCCGCGACCGCACGGTTCCAATCGGGCAATCCATCACTTGCGCAATTTCTTCATACGACAAACCATCAATTTCGCGCAGGACAATCGCCGTGCGCAATTCCTCGGGCAGCGCTTCCATCGCCGCGTTCACCACCTGGCCGATCTGCTTCGTCATCAACAGCCGCTCGGGAGTATCGGTGTCTCGCAGCAGATCAGCCTCCTCATAACTCTCGGCCTCCTCGCTATCGACCCCGGTCGTCACCGATGCACGCCGACCATGGGTCACCAGCCAGTTCTTTGCAGTATTGACGCCAATCCGGTACAGCCAGGTATAGAACGCGCTGTCGTTGCGAAAACCCGGCAACGCGCGGTAGGCACGAATGAAACTGTCCTGAACAATATCCTCCACCTCGGCCGAATCTCGCACCATGCGCGAAATCAGACGCGCAAGCTTGCGCTGGTACTTGGCAACCAGGAGGCCGAAAGCCTGCTTGTCACCCGCCTGCACACGCTCGACCAGTATCCGGTCTGCTTCGCGATCTCCCATGGGCTTTGCTGTTTGTTCTCGCCA
>CAYNGV010000153.1:0-4292 GCA_964397005.1 uncultured Sulfuritalea sp.
GCCCGCCGACCCAGTCCCAGAAGGCGAAGGCGTTGGCCGGGTCGATGCCGAAGCGGGCCACTTCGGCGAGGTTGGTCGACACCGCGACGAAGTGCCGCGCCACCGCCGCCTCGCCCAGCGCCTGGACCAGCCAGTGGCGCGCCGAGGCGGCGTTCTGCATGGTCTCCTGAGTGGTGAAGGTCTTGCTGGCGATGATGAACAGCGTGGTGCGCGGCTGCACTTGCGAAAGGGTAGTGGCGAGATCGGCGCAGTCCAGGTTGGCCACGTAATGCACCCGGATTTCCGGATGGCGGAAGGCGGCGAGGGCCTGGGTGGCCATGCGCGGACCCAGATCGGAGCCGCCGATGCCGATGTTGATGACGTCGGTGATCGGTTCGCCCGTGGCGCCGCGCCAGTGGCGGCCGTGGATCTGCGCGGCAAAATCGCGCATCTTGTCCAGTTCGTGCAGAACCGCCGGCATGACATCGCGCCCGGCATGCAGGATAGGCCACTTGCTCGCCGGATGGCGCAACGCGATGTGCAGCGCCGCGCGGTTTTCGGTGTGGTTGATGGCATCGCCGGAACGCATGCGGGCAATCCAGCCGGGGACATCGGCGGCCTGCCAGAGCTTGTGCAACTGCCCCATGGTGTCCACGGAAACGCGCTGCTTGGAGTAGTCCAGCAACCAGTCATTCCAGCGCGTCGACAAGGATGAAAAACGCTGCGTATCCGCGGCGAACATGTCGCGCAAATGGACGTCGCGCGCTGCTTCAGCGGCTCCGGTCAGCGTTTTCCAGGCGGCGGCAGTGGCGGGTTTCATCACCTGCTTCCTACAGCCAGAGCATCATGCCCATCTCAAACGGATGGGTCAGCAGTTCGTGAGTCGGAAACACCCTGACGCGGTACTCCATCTTGCCGCACTGGTCGGGTGTCAGTTCGCGCGAGAAGAGATGTTCGCCGCGTTCCAGCGGCCGCTCATGGCTTAGCTCATAGCGCCGCGCCCTGGCCGAGGTGGGCTCGCCGGGACGGGTGAACACCAGTTCCACCGTCAGGTCATCCGGCGTCAGGCCGTCGAGCTGGACCGCAATTTCGAAGCGCAGCGTTTCGCCGTAGCGGATGCGGGCCGCCGTCTGGTCGATGCGGCGCAGACCAATGCGGGGCCAGGCCGCGCGTATCCTTGCCTTCCAGTCGGCGACCCGGCGCGCGCCGGAAAAGTCGGCGCTGGCGTAGCGGCGCCACTGCTCCGCGGCCGGCGAGTAGAACTTTTCGGCGTAGTCGGTCAGCATGCGCTGCATGTTGAAGCGGGGCATGATCGACGCGATCGATTGCTTGGCCATCGCCACCCATTCCGGCGAATAGCCGAGCGAGGTGTTGCGGTAGTACATGGGAATGACGCTGTCCTGGAGCAGTTCGTAGAGCGTGCGCGCTTCATCGGCGTCGCGCTGTGCCGGATCGAGGCCCTCGGCCGCTGGCTTGATCGCCCAGCCGTTCTTTCCGTCGTAGCCCTCTCCCCACCAGCCATCCAGAACCGAAAGGTTGATGGCGCCGTTGATCGCCGCTTTCATGCCCGAGGTGCCCGAGGCCTCCAGCGGATAGATCGGATTGTTGAGCCAGACATCGACGCCGGCCACCATGCGCCGGGCCAGGTGCAGGTCGTAGCCCTCGACCAGCAGGATGCGGCCCTCGAACTCGCGCTGCTGCGACAGTTCGGCGATTTGGCGGACCAGTCGTCGTCCCGGTTCGTCCGCCGGGTGTGCCTTGCCGGCAAAAATGAACAGCACCGGATGCTTCGCATCGGAAAGGATTTCGCGCAGCCAGTCCAGGTTGTTGAACAGCAGCGCGGCGCGTTTGTAGGTGGCGAAGCGCCGGGCAAAGCCGATGGTCAGCACCGTCGGATTGGTCGGATCGGCACTGCGCAGCACGCGATCCAGGTGCGCCTCGGAACCCTGGTTGCGCAGGTGCTGCTGGCGTACCCGGCTGTGCACCAGATGCAGCAACTGGGCCTTGAGCGACTGGCGAATGCTCCAGAAGATCTGGTCGGGAATGCGCTGCACGTTGTCCCAGCAGCTCTGGTCGGTGAGGCGGTGCTGCCATCCGAGCCCGAGATGGCGGTCGAAGGTTTCGTACCAGTCGGTCGCCAGAAATGTCGGCACGTGCACCGCGTTGGTGACGAAATCCATCGGGTTCTCGGCGGCGGTGACTTGCGGCCAAAGGTCGCTGCAGATGCGCGAGGACACCTCGCCGTGAATGCGCGAAACGCCATTGTGGAAACGCGAGCCGCGCAATGCCAGCGCCGTCATGTTGAATTCGCCGCCACCGCTGCCGACGCGACCCATGCCGAGCAGCCCATCGCGGTCGAGCCCGGTCGCCTTGCAGAACTCGCCGAAGTAATGCATCACCATGTCGTCGGCGAAGTGATCGTGGCCGGCCGGCACCGGGGTGTGCGTGGTGAATACCGTATTGGCGGCCGCCGCTTCAAGCGCGGCGGCGAAAGGCATGTTCTGCTCGACCAGGTTGCGAACGCGCTCCAGAACCTGGAATGCGGCATGGCCCTCGTTGATGTGCCAGACGGTGGGTTGCAGTTCGAGTGCGTTGAGGGCGCGCACGCCGCCGACGCCGAGCAGGATTTCCTGCTCGATGCGGGTGCGCCGGTCGCCACCGTAAAGCTGATGGGCGATGCCGCGGTCGGCCTCGCTGTTCTCGGCCAGTTGCGTGTCGAGCAGGTAGAGGCTGTTGATGCCGACGCGCGCGCGCCAGACCTTGGCCCATACCATTCGGCCGGGGAAATCCACCCCGACTCGTACCTCGCTGCCGTCTACCCGGCGTACCGGCTCGATCGGCATGTCATCGAAATCATTGTCGCCGTAATGGGCGGTCTGGTTGCCGTCGCGGTCGATGGTCTGGTGGAAATAGCCCTGGCGGTAAAGCAGGCCGACGGCGACGAAAGGCAGTCGCAGGTCGGAGGCGCCCTTGCAATGGTCGCCGGCGAGAATGCCCAGGCCCCCCGAGTAAATCGGCAGGCTCTCGTGAAAGCCGAATTCGGCGCAGAAATAGGCAATCAGGTCGGTCGCCTGCAGCGGCGGCTTGCCCGGCAGTTGCAGCGTGGGTTCCGCGTGATAGGAATCGAAGGCCGACAGCACCCGGTTCATGGTGCCGAGGAATACCGGATCGTCACCGGCCTCGTTGATCCGCTTCTGGTCAATGCGCTTGAGGAAGGCCTTGGGGCTGTGGCGCGTGGCGCGCCACAAGCCCGCCGAGAGGCGTGCGAACAGCGAGCGGGTCGGGCGGTCCCAGCTGTACCACAGGTTGTTGGCGAGTTCGTCGAGGCGCGCGAGGCGAGCGGGGACTTTCGGATTGACTTCGAGCTGGTAGCGGGTGCCGGGCATGATTTTTTGTTCTTGCGAAGAAATGTGCTGATTTTACGGCGCGGGAATTACCCTGAGGGTGATGACCTGCTCGACGCCGGATGCGGGCGACCAGGTCAGCGAAATGCACACGGCTTGCATGATCTTCTCGAAGCCGGCCTCGGACTGGGAGACGGTGCGGTGCGGCCGCGCCTCGAATCGCACCGGCTGGCTGGCCTCGATCTGCAATGCGCCGCGCAGTTCGCTGTCGTCGAGCGTGATCCGCTGCATGCCGGCGAGTTCGAGCGCCTCGCCGAAACCACCGGGAACGCCGCCGTCGGCCAGCACGTAACGCCCGCCATAGCCGTCACAACTGGGCAGCGCCAGGTTCAGCTCTGTCTCGATGAACTTTGGCAGCAGGTCGCCTTCGACGCGGAAAACGACGTTCAGCGTGTCGCCGTCGAGGCGGTAGGTCTTGCCGATGCGCCAACCCTCGCCAGCGGCGGTCCAGGTGCCGGGAAGCTCGTCGGCGGCGTAGAAATCCAGGGGGCGCAACATGTCGTTGCCGCCGATCACGCTGTCGACGAAAATGCCGCGCGGACGCTCGTCCGGGTCGGCATCGCCCGGCAGGATGGTGTGCAGGAAGGCGACGCGGTCGTGGGCCGAGGTAATGCCTGCGCCGGCGTCCTGCGTCGCCTGCGCCGCATGTGCCTGATCAATCTTGGCGTGGTAGGCCTCCTCGTAGGCGCGCAGCGTGTCGCCGAAATTGTGCGCCACGGCCAGGCTGGAGAATTCCACCAGCGAGGCGTGGCCATCGTCGCGCACATAGGCATGGAGCAGCGGGTTGCGCAAGGCGGTCTCGACATGGCCGTCATGGTCGAGGTCGCCCAGTTGCTGGCGCGGCCAGGGGGCCAGGCGCTCCAGGGCAGCTTCAAGCATGAGCAGGTTGTTCCAGATGGCGCGGCGCAG
>CAYNGV010000154.1:0-1985 GCA_964397005.1 uncultured Sulfuritalea sp.
CTAGCTAGCGCCTGTCTTCGGTCTTGCCGTGCATTGATCTACTTGGCTTTGCCGTTGGCCTTCGGCGCCGCTTGATCGCTCGCCGCGGGAGGGTTGGCCGCCTCGGCCGCCACCGTCTGGCCCGTGTTCTGCATGAAGTTCCACGGCCACAGTGCCGGATTGGCGAATGGATTGGCATTTGCGTCCGGGTTGCTCGTCGACTGGCTGATGGCCTGCAGCGCGGACAATGTCGCGCACTGCATTTCAAGCCCCTGGATGGTCATTTGAAGCATGCCGAGATTGGTCTTGAGCCAGCCCTCGACCGCCTTGAGGTCGGCAATCCGCTTTTCCAGTTCATTGGTATCCAGCGTCGGTGTAACCAGGCCGGGTAACGGCATGCCGGTATTGCCCCACAGCGACTTCAGAAATTCCATCGGATCGGATGGCGTCGTGCTCATGGCGTTACTCCCAAGAATGTAGAGTGATCTTACCGCAGTGCCGCCATCCGCGCTAAACTGCCCGTTGTCATATCCGGAACCGACTTGCAGGGGAACGCAATGCTTAAACTATTGGTAGTGGAAGATCATGCGCTGGTGCGCGAGGGATTGCTTGCAACGCTGAAAAGCCTCGGCGCGGAAACCCAGACCTTCGGCGTGCCGGACGCGAATGAGGCGATTGGCGTGCTGGAGACCGAGGACATCGACATGATGATCCTCGACCTGATGCTGCCGGGAACCAAGGGCCAGACCTTCCTGCCTGTGGTACGGCGGCGATTCCCGACGGTCCCGGTGGTGATCCTCTCCGCGCTGGATGATGCCGACACCGTTTCCCGTGTGATGAAGGCAGGTGCTTCCGGATTTGTTTCCAAGTCTGGATCGAGCTCCGAACTGCTGGAGGCCTTGCGGGCGGTGTTGTCCGGCGAAATCTATCTGCCGCCCAAACTGAGGGAGCTGACAAATCGCAGCGAAACCGCCCATGGAGAAAGCAAGCCGCTGGCGCAGCGTTTCGGCTTGACTGCGGCGCAGGCACGAGTCCTGGAACTGCTGGCGGAGGGGAGCAGCAACCGTCAGATCGGCGAGTTGCTGGGTTTGACCGAGGGGACGGTGAAAATCCACGTTTCGGCCATCATGAAGGCCATGGGCGTGAACAACCGCTCCGAGGCCGCCTTGATGGTGAGTCGCAAGCGCCGCCAGAACTGAGTATTTCTCAGGCCGCCATTGCCATGGCCGGGGCATGGCCAGAGCCGGGCCGGGCGACCGAATCTTCCTCGACAAGATCCTCCGCGTCGTCAAAAGATATCTGCAGGAGATCGAGTACCTGGCGCGCGATGCCACGGCTGGCATTGGCCAGCGGCGTAGGCAGGCTGCCCGGAATGGTTTTCTGCAGCAGTTGCTTGCTGGCGGAAAGCGTCGCCACCGGTGAAAGAATCCGGTCGCGGAACCGGACCAGGAATTCTTCAACGGTTTTTTCCGCCGTGTCGCGCTGCCAGACATTGGTCGGCCACTGTGATGGCACGGCGTAGGCACGGGGGAACATTTCCAGATCGCGGATGACGGTGCGAATGTCCTCGTGCGAGTCGCGAAACGGCAACAGCACCAGATCGGCGACGCTGTAGAGGTTGTGGTCCATCTCGGTGCGGTTGCCACCGCCGTCGATCACGCCCATCCACGACTTGAGCGAGCGGATTTTGCTGGTCACTTTGGTCAGCGCCTCGCGCGAACGTGCGTCGGCGACCAGATAGCGGCGGCCAACCGGGTCCAGCGGTTCGCGGCAACTGTCGGTGAGCACGCATACCGAGCGCTGCCCGAGCAAGCCCATGCCCTGGCACAGCATGTGGGAAATCGTGGTCTTGCCGGTGCCGCCCTTGTTGCCGATAACGCAGATGATGTCTGCCATGCCTGACTCCTCTTCGATCCCGGCGCGCATCCGGGGTCTGTGTGAGGAGGATTATTGGCCATCGGAGATGCCTTCGATGGCCGAAATTGCGAGGCAATCGCCGTGTTTAT
>CAYNGV010000154.1:2085-4225 GCA_964397005.1 uncultured Sulfuritalea sp.
GCGGCGACAGCGGAGCCAGGCCCAGGCCCACGTCAGCGGGGCGTGCTCGAAGCCGACGAAGCGGCAGTCAGGACGCGCCCGAGCCAGCCGGCGCAACAGGCCGCCGTCGCCGCAGCCGAGGTCGGCCACGGCAATGGGCGCGGCGGGGAGCAGTTTTGCCAGCGCCTCGCTGGCGATTGAGTTTGTGAGATAGAGCGGCACCCGGCTGCGGTCGGTGCGCCAGAATACGAGCAGCAAAAGGGTGAAGCCCGCCAGCCAGGCCCAGGAAGGCAGCCCCAGCCCCAGCGCGAGCACTGCCAGCGGCATGAAACCGAGATGAATCGGCAGCCACCAGACGGGGCCGCGCAGCAGAAGGCTGACCAGGGCGGCGCACAGTCCCTGAATGCCGGCCAGCGCCAGCGGCCGGCTGAGCAGCGCGGGGAAGAGCAGCCAGACCAGCCCGCCTGCCAGCATCGCGCCGAGCAACTGGGAGGCCGCGGCATGCTTTAACGGCGGCCTGGTCTGGCGATGGGGTGTCAAGCGAGCCCGAGCCGGGCACGCAATGTATCGCGTTCCGGCATTGCCGCATCGATGCCGCGGCGTTTGACATGGCCGAAGCCGCGAATTTTCTCCGGCAGACTGGCGAGGGCAATGGCGTCGCCAAGCGTGGTCCGATCCAGCTTGCCCGGCAGCCGGTCCAGATCGGATTCATAGTCGGCGAGCAAGCGGCGTTCGAGTTTTCGTTCGTCGCCGCGCCCGAAAACATCCCAGGGCGTGCCACGCAAGCGGCGCGCTTTTGCCAGCCACTTGAATACCGTCAGCATCCAGGGGCCGAAGGCCATTTTCCTTACCTTGCCGGTCTTCGGGTCGGGGCGGGCGAGCATGGGCGGCGCCAGGTGAAACTGCAGCGTGTAGTCGCCTTCGAAGCGCTCGCCGACCATTTGCAGGAAGTCGGTTTCGGCATACAGCCGCGCCACCTCGTATTCATCCTTGATCGCCATCAGTTTGAACAAGTTGTGCGCTACGGCTTCGGTGAGTTGAGACGAGTTGAGAGCAGCTTCCGCGGCGCGAACTTTCTCCACCTGTGTCCGATACCGCTCCGCGTAGGCGGCATCCTGATACTCGGTGAGGAAGCCCATGCGCTTGGCAATCACTTCAGCAAAAGTCGGCGCTGGCGATACGGCAAGCTTTGGCCGTGCATAAGCCGCAACGGCCGCGGGATCGTGCGCCGCGCGTCGGCCCCAGAGAAAGGCGGCGCGACTCATCGTCACCGCCGTGCCGTTGAGTTCGATGGCGCGATCAATGGCGTCCCAGGACACCGGCACCATGCCCTGTTGCCAGGCATAGCCGAGCAGGAACAGGTTGCTGGCGATCGAATCGCCGAGCAGGCGCAGGGCCAGATCGGAGGCATCGACAAAGTGTGCGGCGCCGGCGCCGACGGTTTCACCGACCACGGACTGCATGCGCGCCAGGGGAAACTGCCAGTCCGGATTGCGCGTGAAATCGGCTGTCGGGGTTTCCGCGCAATTCACCACCACGCGCGTGCGGCCGCTCTGCATGCGCGTCAGCGCGTCGGGCGAGGCGGTGACGATGACATCGCCGCCGATCACGGCGTCGGCTTCGCCGGTCGCCACGCGCACGGCATGAATCGCCTCCGGATCGTCGCAGATGCGCACGTGGGAAAACACCGCGCCGCCCTTTTGCGCCAGCCCGGTCATGTCGAGCACGGTGACACCCTTGCCGTCGATGTGCGCCGCCATGCCGATCAGGGCGCCGATGGTAACCACGCCGGTGCCGCCGACGCCGGTAACCAGGATGTTGTAGGGCGTGACCGTCGATGAAAAAGTCGGCGCTGGCGGTACGGCGATGAAGTCGCCGCCGTTGGTTGATCCGGCGAGGCCGCGACCCTTCTTCACGCCACCGCCGAGCACCGACACGAAACTCGGGCAAAAGCCCTTCTCGCAGGAGTAGTCCTTGTTGCAGGCGGACTGGTCGATCGCGCGCTTGCGGCCGAATTCGGTTTCCACCGGCACCACGGCGAGGCAGTTGGATTGCACGCCGCAATCGCCGCAGCCTTCGCACACGGCCTCGTTGATGAACAGGCGACGCGGCGGATCGATCATCTTGCCGCGCTTGCGGCGGCGGCGCTTTTCGGCGGCGC
>CAYNGV010000155.1:0-4174 GCA_964397005.1 uncultured Sulfuritalea sp.
AGGTGTCGTGCATCACGATGCGGCCGATTTCCAGCACGTAGCCGTAGTCGGCGTACTGCAGCGCGATGTGCGCGTTCTGTTCGACCACCAGCAGCGTGACGCCGCGCTCGCGGTTGATGCGCACGATGATCTCGAAAATCTCCTTGGTCAGCTTGGGCGACAGGCCGAGGCTGGGTTCGTCGAGCAGCATCATGGTCGGCTTCGCCAGCAGCGCGCGGCTGATCGCCAGCATCTGCTGCTGGCCGCCGGAGAGTTGTCCCGCCGGCTGATTGGTACGTTCCTTGAGGATCGGAAAATAGGCGAAGACGTCCTCGATGTCCTTCGCCACCGCATCCTTGTCGAACGCCGGCCGCGTATAGGCGCCCATCAACAGGTTCTCGCGAACCGTCAGCAGGGGGAAAATCTCGCGGCCCTCCGGCACATGCACCAGACCCTGCCGCACGATCCACGCCGGATCGCGACCCTCCAGCTTGTCCTGGTGAAAAACGATGCTGCCTTTCTGCGGATCGAGAATTCCCGATATGGTTTTCAGAATCGTGGTCTTGCCGGCGCCGTTGGAACCGAGCACCGTCACGATGGCGCCCGGTGGCACGTCCAGCGACACGCCGCGAATGGCCTTGACCGCGCCATAGGACGCTTCGACATTGTTGAGCTGGAGAATCGGCTGCGCTGTATCAGACATCGGCCGTTCCACCCAGATAGGCCTCGATCACTCCGGGGTGCGACTGGACTTCCTCGGGCGTGCCCAGCGTCAGCACCTCGCCCAGGTTCAGCGCCAGCACCCGGTCGGAAACGCGCGACACCAGACCCATGTCGTGCTCAACCATGATCACGGTGATGCCCAGGTCCTGCTTGATGTCCTCGATCCAGAAGCCCATGTCCTCCGTCTCTTCGGTGTTGAGGCCCGACGAGGGCTCGTCCAGCAGCAGCAGGCGCGGCCGCATCGACAGGGCGCGCGCCAGTTCGACCACCTTGCGCACGCCGTAGGGCAGGCCCGCCACCATGCTGTCGCGATAGTGCTGCAAATCGAGGAACTCGATGACCTCTTCCACCTGTCGGCGGAACTCCAGCTCGGCGCGGCGCACCGAGCCGGTGAACAGCAGATCCTGCACCCAGCCGGTATGACGATGGCAATGCCGGCCGACCAGCAGGTTCTGCAACACGGTGGCATGCTCGAACAACTCGATGTTCTGGAAGGTGCGCGCGATGCCGTGGCGCGCAACGACATGCGGCGGCATGCGCGAAATCACCTCGCCCTCGAAGCGCACCTCGCCCGAGGTCGGCCGGTACAGCGCCGAGATCAGGTTGAAGATCGTGGTCTTGCCGGCGCCGTTGGGACCGATCAGGGAAAACACCTCGTTCGGCCAGACGTCGAAGGAGACGTCGTTCACCGCCTTGAGGCCACCGAACTGCACCGACAGGTTCACCGCCTGCAGCATCGGGGTCGTCATGCGCCACTCCCGAAAGTCGGCGCTTGCGACACGGCGTCCGAGAGATGAAATGAGAAAGCGGGCTTTCTCATTTCATTCTCTCGGATTTCATGTAGCTCTTTTGCCGCTTGAACATGCCCTTGCGATAGAAGGGAAAGATTTCCAGGAAGGTGCGAAATTTCAGCCACCGCCCGTACAGGCCCAGCGGTTCGAACAGCACGATGGCGATCAGGATGATGCCGAAAATCGTCGGCTGCAATCCCGTCTGCTGGCCGAGCGTGGGCGGCAGCCAGTCCTTGCCGGTGACGATCAGCTGTTGCACCGCGAACCAGAAGGCCGGGCCGAAAATCGCGCCCTGAATCGAGCCGAGGCCGCCGATCACCACCATCATCAGCAGTTCGATCGACTGCAGGAAGCCGAACTGGTCGGGCGTGATGAAGCGGATCTTGTGCGCGTAAAGCGCGCCTGCAATGCCGGCCAGCGCCGCCGACAGGGCAAAGGCGGTGGTCTTGTAGTGGGCCAGGTTGATGCCCATGCTCTGCGCCGAGACTTCCGAATCACGGATCGCGACGAAGGCGCGACCGGTCGGGCTGCGCAGCAGGTTGAGCACACCCAGCACGCACAGCAACGCGATGCCGGTGACCAGGTAATAAAAGTTGGTGCCGTCGTCGAAGTTGATGCCGCCTATCGTCAGGCTGCCGAGCTGCCGCCCGGCGTTGCCGCCGGTGATGTGTTCGGCGCGCACCACGGCTTCTTCGAGAATGAAACCGAAGGCCAGCGTGGCGATCGACAGGTACATGCCTTTGACGCGCAAGGCCGGCAGGCCGATCATGATCCCGGTAATCCCCGCCACCAGCGCCGCCAGCGGCAGCGAAATCATGAAGGGCCAGCCCATGCCCTGCAAATAGGCTTCCGTGTACGCGCCCATGGCGAGGAAACCGGCATGCCCCAGCGATATCTGCCCGGTGAAGCCGGCGAGCAGCATCAGGCCAAGGCAGACGATGGCGTAGATGCCGATGAAAGTGATCTGCGACAGGGTGTATTCCGAGAGCAGCCAGGGCGCCGCCAGCAGCGCCAGTGCCAATGCGGCGTACCAGAAGCGCTGGCCGCCATGCTTGAACAGCGAAATGTCCTGTTCGTAACGGGTCTTGAAAAGGAAATGCATGGTCGGCTACACCTTCTTCGTCAGGTTATCGCCGAACAGGCCGTTGGGCTTGACCACCAGCATGATCAGCACGACGACATAGGCCGCGATGTCCTTGAAACCTTCCGGCAGATAGAAGCCGGAAAGCGATTCGACGATGCCGATCACCAGGCCGCCCACCAATGCACCCGGAATGCTGCCGAAGCCGCCCACCACCGCCGCCGGAAACGCCTTGAGGCCGACGAAACCCATGTTGGCATGAACGAAGGTGATCGGCGCCAGCAACAGGCCGGCGACGCCACAGATGGCCGCCGACAGGCCCCAGATCAGCATGTTCACGCGGCGCACCGGAATGCCCATGTAGAAGGCCGCCAACTGGTTCTGTGAGGTTGCCTGCATGGCGATCCCGAGCTTGGTGTAGCGAAAGAAAACATACAACAATGCAACCAGCACCACCGTCGCCAGGATGATGACCAGATGCTCGACGGACATCACCAGCCCCTTGCCTTCGCCGCCGAGCCAGATCACCTCGTCCTTGAAGGGCACCGGCAGGGTGTGGGTCTCGGTGCCCCAATAGGGGATCATGGTCACCAGCCCGCGCGCCAGGTAACCGATACCGATGGTCATCATCACCACGGTAAACGCCGGCTGGCCAAGCAGGGGGCGCAGCACAACGCGTTCGACGCCCATGCCGACCAAAGCCATGGCGACGACGGTGGCCAGAAACGCCAGCCAGAAAGGCATGCCGATGATCGTCATGGCGGCCAGGCCGAGGAAACCGCCCACCATCATCAGATCGCCCTGGGCGAAATTGACGGTTTCGGTCGCCTTGTAGATCAGCACGAAGCCGAGGGCGAGCAGCGCGTAGATGCAGCCGATGGCAGCACCGCTGACAGTCAATTGCAGGAACTGCAACACCCGATATCTCCTCCGGGGAAAACTGCTGTTTTTTGCTCTTTGCGAGTCTTCTTGGATTATGCATCAAGCCGGATGGAAACTTTCCCCCTTGGCCGCCATGTCGCGCAGCAATTGCGGTGGTGCGAAGCGTGCGCCGTGCCGTTCCGCCAGGCGGTCCAACACCGCGATGGACTGCGTCATTCCCAGCATATGCAGCCAGCCTATCGGGCCGCCGCGGAAGGGCGGATAGCCCCAGCCGAGAATGGCGCCGACATCGGCGTCGATCGGCGCGCGCAAAACCTTTTCTTCGAGGCAGCGCACGGTTTCCACCGACTGCACCAGAATCAGGCGCTCGACGATTTCTTCGAGGCTCAGCATCGCCGTATCGCCGGCGCCAGCGCTGTGCGTCCCTGCGGGAAGTTTTTGCGGAAACTGCTCGGCGAGCCCCGGCCACAAGCGCTTCGGTCCATCGCTCGGATAGTCGTAAAACCCGGCGCCAGATTTGCGCCCGAGCCGGCCCAGTTCCGTCACCATCCTCGCCGCGACACGATCGGCGGCGCGTTCGACATAGGCACTGCCGAGATCGGCGCGGGTCTGCTGCGCGATCTTGTGCACCAGTTCGATCGACACTTCGTCAGCCAGCGCCAACGGGCCGACCGGCATGCCGGCGATCAGGCCGGCCTTGTCGATCAGCGCCGGCGGC
>CAYNGV010000156.1:0-4167 GCA_964397005.1 uncultured Sulfuritalea sp.
GCCGTCTTGCCGGTCTGGCGGTCGCCGATGATCAGCTCGCGCTGGCCGCGGCCCACCGGAACCATCGAGTCGATGGCCTTGAGGCCGGTCTGCACCGGCTGAGAAACGGACTTGCGCCAGATCACGCCCGGCGCGACCTTTTCGATCTTGTCGGTGATCTTGGCGTTGATCGGGCCCTTGCCGTCGATCGGCTCGCCCAGCGCATTGACCACGCGGCCCAGCAGCTCGGGGCCGACCGGCACTTCGAGAATGCGGCCGGTACACTTGACGGTATCGCCTTCGGTGATGTGCTCATAGTCACCCAGAACCACGGCACCGACGGAGTCGCGCTCGAGGTTCAGCGCGAGGCCGAAGGTGTTGCCGGGGAACTCCAGCATTTCACCCTGCATGACGTCGGTCAGGCCATGGATGCGGCAGATGCCGTCGGTAACGGAAACCACGGTGCCTTCATTGCGGGCCGTGGCGGCCAACTGCATGTTCTGGATCCGGCTCTTGATCAGGTCACTGATTTCGGATGGATTGAGGTTCATCGAATTACTCCTAGTTCTTTAGCGCGGTGGCCATGGCGGCAAGCTTGCCGCGGACCGAGGCATCAACCACTTCATCGCCGACGGCAATGCGCACGCCACCGATGAGTTCGGCATCGACCTTGACGGTCGCCTGGATCTTGCACCCGAACTTGCGTTCGAGATCGGCCACAAGTGTTTTGAGTGTCGCTTCGTCGAGCGCAAAGGCCGAGGTGATCTCGGCATCCTTGACACCCTCGTGGCCATGCTTGAGCTCGTCAAAGAGTTCGCTGATCTCGGGCAGGACGATGAGGCGGTCGTTGTCGGCCAGCACCCGAACGAAGTTCTGCTGGTCGGCCGACAAGCCCTGCTTGGCGTCCGCCACGTCAAGACAGAGTTGCGCCAACTGCACGGGGCTCAGACGCGGATTGCCGATGCATTCTTCCATTTCCGGAGTCGCCGCCACAGCCGAAAGCCGCGACAGGACATCGGACCAGGCCGCGAGCGCATTTCCGCTCTTGGCCAACTGAAATGCAGCCTCGGCATAGGGGCGCGCCAGGGTGACGTTTTCGGCCATGGCAGCTTACAGTTCCGACTTGAGTTGCGTCAGCAGCTCGGCATGGGCCTGGGCGTTGATCTCCTTGCGCAGGATGCGCTCGGCGCCGGCAACGGCCAGAACGGCCACATGCTCGCGCAAAGCTTCCCTGGCGCGCTGCGAAGCCGCAGCCGCCTCCGCCTCCGCCGCCTCGCGGGCAGCATTGACGATGCGTGCGCCTTCCGCACGGGCATCTTCGATCAACTGGGCCACTTGCCGCTCTGCGCCACTGCGGAATTCGGCAGCCGACTCGCGCGCCTTGCGCAATTCGTCGGAAGCCTTCTTCTCGGCATGCGCCAGATCGGTTTTGGCCTTGTCCGCGGCCGCAAGCCCGTCAGCTATCTTGCCCGCGCGCTCGTCGAGTGCCTTCATGATGGGCGGCCACACGAATTTCATCGTGAACCACGCCAAAATGAGGAACACAACCAGCTGGGCAAACAGCGTTGCGTTCAGATTCACGGTAATCGCTCCTTAAGCGTTGTGGACGACGATTACTTGGGCAGGCTGGACAGGAACGGGTTGGCCGTGGTGTACCACAGGGCAATACCGGTACCGATAATGAACGCCGCGTCGATCAGGCCGACCAGCAGGAACATTTTGGTTTGCAGCGTGTTCATCAGTTCCGGCTGGCGCGCGGAAGCTTCGAGGAAGCGGCTACCCATGATACCGATGCCGATACACGCGCCAGCGGCGCCGAGACCGATGATCAGACCGGCGGCAAGAGCGACAAAACCAACCATTTGTTCCATGACAACTCCTTTAGTAACGGATTTAAGGTAAAAAAACGATTAATGGCTTTCGTGCGCCTGGCCGATGTAAACCAGCGTCAGCATCATGAAGATGAAAGCCTGTAGCGTGATGATCAAAATATGGAAAATGGCCCAGATGGTTCCGGCGATCACGCCGCCGACCCACAGCATCCCGCTGCCCACCGTACCGGCCCAAGCCGCACCCATCAGGGCGATCAGCATGAAAATCAGTTCGCCGGCATACATGTTGCCGAACAGTCGCATGCCATGCGATACGGTCTTGGCAACGAACTCGATCATCTGCATGGCGAAGTTGATCGGCCATAGCACCGGGTGGCTGCCGAAGGGCGCCGTGAACAGTTCGTGCATCCAGCCGCCGAAACCCTTGATCTTGACGCTGTACCAGAGGCAGAGAATCAGCACGCCGAGGGACATGCCGAGCGTGGCATTGAGGTCGGCGGTAGGTACCACGCGCATGTAGGCATGGTGGGGATCGTGGCCGGCGGCGCCATAGGCGGCTTCCCAGATCCGCGGCAGCAGGTCGACCGGGAGCAGGTCCATCGCGTTCATGAAGAAGATCCAGACGAACACCGTCAGGGCCAGGGGAGCGATGAAGCTGCGGTCGCCATGAACGATCGACTTGGATTGCGACTCGACCATTTCCACCAGGATCTCGACAGCGGCCTGGAAGCGCCCGGGCACACCCGAAGTGGCCCTGGAGGCGGCACGGGCGAGAATGAGAATGGCGATCAGTCCGAGGGTAACGGACCAGAACAGGGTATCGAGATGGAATACCGACCAATCAACCAGGGAAGCCTGCTTGTGACCCAGGCTGTTCAGGTGGGTCAGATGGTGAACGATGTATTCCGATGCGTTTGGAGCGTGCTCGGCTGCCATGGTCAGGCCTTAATCAATATCGCTAACAGATTCGCTTTCAGCGCAACGAGCATGCCGGCCAGCAATGCGAGCCAGTGCAAATCCCGATACGCCCCCGCCACGATCACGAGCAACGCCAGCGTTGCCGCGACCTTGATGAACTCACCTACAAAAAACCTCGCTACCGAAGCCCTGCCGCTGCGCGCAGCCGCCCAGAGACTCAGGGCGAAAAACAGGTTCGGCATGACCACCGCCGCGCCACCCAGCCCGGCCGACGCCGCGCCATGCGGCCCGACCCACAACCAGGCAAGCCCGGCAACGATCAATGTTGCAATGCTTTGATGAAAAACAGCCCTAAACATCTATAAGACCAGGCCGCTTCCAAAAGCCGGCGAATATAGGCCATTGATCGTGGGTTGTCAATTGTTTTATGGTGCAGCGCGCCATCAATTCCGGCTTACCAAAGTCATATTGCCAATGCGTCAGGATTAGCACCATCGAGACTCCTCAAACCCAAGCTTGCAAACTCCCTATTCAAGCCGGGCAAGCAAACCATCCAGCTGGTCAAGGCTGCCAAAACGAATCGTCAAGCTGCCTCCCCCTTTACGATTGGCGCTGATCTTGACGGTGGCGCCGAGGCGATCCGACAGCTCCTCTTCCAATCGAAGAAGGTCGCGATCCGGCTTCTTGTCAGCGCCTCTTTTTACCGGCGGATTCAGTTCGCGGGCGACCAGGCGCTCTGTTTCCCGCACCGAATAACCCTTGTCCACGACCAGGGCAGCGATACGGCCCTGCTCGCTCTTGGACAAAGGCAACAACGACCTGGCGTGGCCCATCTCGATGTCGCCGGCCATCAACATGTCCTGCGCCGGCTTCGCCAGCTGGAGCAGGCGCAACAGGTTGGACGCCGCCGAACGTGAGCGACCGACGGCGTCCGCCGCCTGCTGATGCGTCATCTGGAATTCGTCGATCAGGCGCTGTATGCCGGCGGCTTCTTCCAGGGGATTCAGGTCTTCGCGCTGGATGTTTTCAATCAGCGACATGGCCAGTGCGGCGTCATCCGGAATGTCCCGGATCAGCACCGGTACTTCAGCCAGGCCAGCTATCTGGGCTGCGCGCCAGCGCCGTTCTCCCGCGATGATCTCGTAGCGCGCACCGGACACCGGCCGCACCGAGATCGGCTGGATCAGACCCTGAGCCTTGATCGAAGCGGCCAACTCCTCGAGCGAGCCGGGGTCCATCCGGGTGCGCGGCTGGTACTTGCCGGGCTGCAGGGCTCCGACCGCGAGCATGTCCTGGCGCTGGGTTTCGGGGGTGTTATTGGCAGCCAGCAGTGCATCAAGCCCGCGACCAAGGCCCTTCTGTTTGGGTGGATTCACGACTAGTCCTTCCAGGAATTGACACGATCAATCATTTCGACGGCGAAGGCCATGTAGGCCTG
>CAYNGV010000157.1:0-4144 GCA_964397005.1 uncultured Sulfuritalea sp.
AGTAGGCCAGCGCCGAATTGAAGAAGACCTGGATCAGGATCGGCACGGCGAGCAAGGCGATGATCAGTGGCTTGTCGATGATGGCCTTGCCCTGGAAGGCGAACAGCAGCACCAGCGTCGCCAGCAGCGCGCTGATCGACCAGGGGCCGATTTTCGCCATCATCGTGTCGAAATGTTCCTGCCCCTTGCTCAGCAGTGACTTGCGCCAGAGCTGGGCGAGGATCACCGGGATCACAATGTAGAGCAGCACCGAGGTGAACAGCGTGTCCCAGGGTACGGTGATGGCCGAGATGCCGAGCAGGAAGGCCACCAGCGGGGCGAAGGCGACGATCATGATGCTGTCGTTGAGCGCGACTTGCGACAATGTAAACAGCGGGTCGCCGTTGGTCAGCCGGCTCCAGACGAAGACCATCGCGGTGCACGGCGCGGCGGCGAGCAGGATCAGGCCGGCGATGTAGCTATCGAGCTGGTCGGCCGGCAGCCAGGGCGCGAAGATGTTGCGGATGAACAGCCAGGCCAGGAAGGCCATCGAGAAGGGCTTCACCAGCCAGTTCACGAACAGCGTCACGCCGATGCCTTTGACGTGGTTGCGGACTTCGTGCAGCGCGCCGAAATCCACCTTGACCAGCATCGGGATGATCATGATCCAGATCAGCAGGCCGACCGGCAGATTGACGCGCGCCACTTCGAGTTTGCCCAGCATCTGGAAGGGTGCCGGCAGCCACTGGCCGAGGGCGATGCCGACGACGATGCAGAGAAAAACCCAGATCGTGAGGTAACGCTCGAAGGTGGACATCGGCGCGCCGGCGGCGGCTTTGGCAGTGACTTCGCATTGGGCGGACATGGCTCAGCCCCCTGTGTGAATTCGCCGTGCCGCCAGCGCCGACTCTTGCGGCGTCATGGTTTCCAGCGGTAGCGCAAGAAAGGCTTCGATGCGTTTCTTCAAGGACTGATAGGCTTCCTCGAAGGCTTCGCGGCGCGCCTCCATGGGCTCGACGTGCGCGGGATCGGGGATGCCCCAATGCGCAGTAGTCGGATGGCCGGGCCAGATCGGACAGGTTTCCTGCGCCGCGTTGCCGCAGACGGTGAAGATGAAATCAAAACTCGGCGCTGGTGATACGGCAAACTCGTCCCAGGATTTGCTGCGCGCGTTCGCCACCGGAACGCCGTGCTTCGCCAGCGTTTCCAGCGCCACCGGATTGACCGTTCCCGAAGGTTTGCTGCCGGCAGAGAAGGCCTTGATGCGTCCCTGTCCGAGATGATTGAACAGCATTTCACCGAGAATGCTGCGCGCCGAATTTCCGGTGCACAGCACGAGGATGTTGAAGCAGCGGGTCATGAATGTTTCCTCCGTTCAAGTCGTGCCGCGACAAGGGTCACGAGTCCGGCGACAGCCATCAGGCCGAAAGCGATGCCGACCTGGCTCAGCCGCTCCGGCGCCAGCAGCAGCAACAGCCCGAGTTCCAGCATCATCGCGCCAGACAACAGCTTGAGCAGCCGGCCTTCGCGTTCGCTGAGCTTGCGCGCACCGAGGCTGCCGGCAAAGACGGCGACGATTACCGCCAACGGCACGACGTAGATCAGGTTGTAGAACGCCAGATAGCCATAGCGGGCGGCCGGCGACAAATCGGCCAACGTCAGCAGGCGCGTATAGACCATCGGGAAACCGGCGGTGCACAGCAGTTCGTAGAAGTTCGCGGCGATGGCCAGGAAGGCCGTGGCGGCGATCATCGTCGGCAGGTTTTCGGCGCCGAGGATGCTGCGCGTGCGACGGAAAATGTCGGGCTTTTTCGATTCGGGAATCGACAGCGTGAGCCCTTTTTCGAAGGCGAAAAAGTCCTTCACGTTCACCGCGCCGACGAACACCGCCAGCGCACCGGCGGCCAGAGTCACCCAGGCCAGATGGCCGAAGAGCTGGAAGACATTGAGCCAGGCCGCCATGAAGGCGAAATACATCAGGCCGGAAATGGCGACGAAGACGCCGCCGATGACCAGCATGCGCGTGCGGCTCTTCTGGTGCGCCATCATCGAGAGCAGGAACAGCAGGACGAAGAAGGCGCAGGGATTGAAGGCGTCGAGCCCGGCCAGCACCAGCGTCAGCGCGGGAAGCGAGAGGCTGGCGGGGTCCAGCGCGCCGATCAGCGGCAGGTTGATCGGCGCGGCGGCCGGGGGCTGCGCGCGGGTTGGTGCGCCGCCGGCGACACGCGCACGGCAGTCGTCGAGGCGCTGGCGGATGGTCGTCCCGGTAGTCTCGTCGCCATCCCAGCCGACATGGGTTTCGCCGCAGAACAGCCACACCGGAACGCCGTCGGCTTCGACGCCGATCGCGCGCGCCATGGCCTCGTACTTACGCACGTTTTCGGGATGGCGCGAGAGTTCCAATGCGTGCAGCCTGACCCACGGCCGTGCCTGCGGGATAGCCTCGATGTACGGATGCGCCACCGTGCAGTGCGGACAGCTCAGCGACCAGAAGAAGTAGAGCTGCACTTCCGGCTGGCCGTCGGCGCCGGTGCGCAGCCACGGGTCTTCGGCGCTGGCGGGCAACGACACGAAGGCCAGCAGACTGGCCAGCAGCAAGGCGTGCAGCGCGGCGATCATGCCGCTTGCCCTCACGAAATGTCCCGGCCTTCGCCGGCCTCCTCGACCGTCCTCCCGTCGCGAATATGGTAAATCCGCTTGAAGGTGGGGATGATTTTCTCATCGTGGGTGACGACGATGATCGCGGTCTGGTATTGGCTGGCCATCTGGTTGAGGATGCGCACCACGGCCAGCGCCCGCTCGCTGTCGAGCGGCGCGGTGGGTTCGTCGGCGAGGATCACCGGCGGCTGGTTGGCCAGCGCGCGGGCGATCGAGACGCGCTGCTGCTCGCCGCCGGAAAGCTCGCTGGGCTGCGCTCTGGCGCGATGCTGCACGTCGAGCGCCTGCAGCAGCTCCAGCGCCCGTGCCCGGGACGGTGCGTTGGCGCGTCCCGCCAGCATCGGCAGCAGGGCCACGTTGTCGGTGACATCGAGGAAGGGAATCAGGTAGGGCGCCTGGAAGATGAAGCCGATGCGGTCGCGCCGCAGCGCGCGCAGGTCCGGCGTTTTCCATCCGCCCTGCTCGCTGTCGTAGATCACTTCGCCGCCCAGCGTCATGCGCCCGCGCGTTGGTTCGATCACCGCGCCGAGGCATTTCAACAGCGTGGTCTTGCCCGAACCGCTGGGGCCGACGAGACCCACCACCTCGCCGGGCGCGATGCGCATGTTCACTTCTTTCAGCGCGTCGACGGCGGTGTCGCCCTCGCCGTAGCGTTTGCTGAGGCCTTCGATGTGGATGCCGTCATCCATCAGAGCGTATGAAAAACCCCATGAGAACCCACCGCAGAGGCGCGGAGGCGCGGATGGGGCGCAGAGAAGTTCAAAGGAAACGATGAGGGTTCCTCTGCGTTGTCTCTGCGCCTCTGCGCCTCCGCGGTAAGTCTTGATTTCTCCACAGCCTCTCAGCCTCCGATCGCCGTGGCCGGATCGACCTTGAGCGCGGCGCGGATGGCCAGCGTACTGGCCAGCGCGCACACCACCATGACGATGACCAGCGCGCGCACCGCGTCCGCCGTCTCCAGCAGCACGTACTTGGGAAAGGCCGGCGCCCACAGCGTGGCGGAAATCTTGCCGACGATGAAACCGATCAGGCCGAGGCCGAGCGCCTGTTGCAGGATCATGCCGGCGATGGTGCGGTTGCGCGTGCCGATCAGTTTCAGCACGGCGATTTCGCGAATCTTGCCCAGCGTCATGGTGTAGATGATGAAGGCGACGATCGCCGCGCTGACGATGGTGAGGATGGCGAGGAACATGCCGATCTGCTTGGCCGAAGTGGCGATCAGCTTGGCGATCAGGATCTCTTCCATCTGCTCGCGGGTGTAGGCCTGCAGGTGCTTCCAGCGGCGGATCTCCTGCGCCACGGTTTCCGCCGTGTCGCCAGCGCCGAGTTTTACCAGCACCGCGTTGACGCTGTGATTGACGGTCTGCGATGCCGTCACCGCGTCGAGCAGGCCGGGCACGCCGGGGCGGTTTAGCGCCGGGTTGGCCGCCGTGCGTGCGCGGTCGGCGATGATGGCGTCGTTGTCCTTGAGGAACTGCGCTTCCTGCGCGTCCTTGAGCGGAATGAA
>CAYNGV010000158.1:0-4091 GCA_964397005.1 uncultured Sulfuritalea sp.
GGTCGTGCGACAGCACGCCTTCGGCGCCGTGGCCGTCTTCCTTCTCGCCCATGCCCGATTCGAGCGAGCCCAGGCAACCCAGTTCGCCTTCGACCGAAACGCCGATGGCATGAGCGATGTCGACCACGTGCTTGCTGACGCGGCTGTTGTACTCGAAACTGGCCGGGGTCTTGGCATCTTCCTGCAGCGAGCCGTCCATCATCACGCTGGAGAAGCCCGAGCGCATCGACTGGATGCATACGGCCGGGCTGGCGCCGTGATCCTGGTGCATCACGATCGGGATGTCCGGATGGGTCTCGATCGCCGCTTCGATCAGGTGGCGCAGATAGGGCTCGCCGGCATACTTGCGGGCGCCGGCCGAGCCCTGCATGATCACCGGGCTGTTGGTTTCCGCGGCCGCTTCCATGATGGCCTGGATCTGCTCAAGGTTATTGACGTTGAAGGCCGGCAGGCCGTAGCCGTTCTCGGCGGCGTGATCGAGCAGTTGTCGCATGGATACGAGGGGCATGGCTATCTCCTAGTGTGATCTGGTTGATGGTTTTGGCCGCAGGTGCTCGCCGACCTTGACAAGTTTCATGGTGTTGGTGCCGCCCGCCTGCCCGATGGGTTCGCCGATGGTGAGCACGATCAGATCGCCTTTCTCCACGGCGCCGGCGGCAATCAGGATTTCCTCCGCCTGCCACAACAGTTCATCGCGATCCGTGGCGATGTACTCGGTCAACAGCGGATAGACATCGCGGTAAATGCTGACGCGGTAGCGGGTGCGGATGCGCGGCGTCAGTGCGTAGATGGGTACGCCGGAATTGAGCCGGCTCATCCACAGCGTGGTCGAACCCGACTCGGTCAGCGTGGCGATGGCCTTCACCTTGAGGTGGAACGCAGTGAAGATGGCGGCCATCGAAATCGATTGGTCGATGCGGGTAAACACCTGGTCGAGAAAGTGCGTATCGAGGGTGACGGTCTGCGACTTCTCGGCGGCGACGCAGACACGGACCATGGCATCCACCGCCGCGACCGGATAGGCGCCGGAGGCGGTTTCGGCGGACAGCATCACCGCATCGGTGCCATCGAGCACGGCATTGGCGACATCGGAAACCTCGGCGCGGGTGGGCACCGGGCTGGAAATCATCGACTCCATCATCTGCGTCGCGGTGATGGCGAAGCGGTTGTGCTCGCGGGCCATGCGGATCATGCGCTTTTGCAGCGCCGGCACCGCCGCGTCACCGACCTCGACCGCCAGATCGCCACGCGCCACCATGATGCCGTCGGTGGCGTGCAGGATGTCTTCGAGGTTTTCAACCGCCTCGACCCGCTCGATCTTGGCGATCACCAGTGCGTCGGAACCGGCGTCGCGCAGCAACTGCCGCGCCTGGCGCATGTCGGCGCCGGACTTGGGAAAGGAAACCGCGACAAAATCGACATTGAGCGCCGCGGCGGTCTTGATGTCGGCCATGTCCTTGGGCGTCAGTGCCGGCGCCGAAAGCCCGCCACCCTGCTTGTTGATGCCCTTGTTGTTGGAGAGCTCTCCATCGTGCCGGTTGCGGCAGTGAATTTCGGTGCCCTCGATGCGATCCACGTCGAATACCGTGCGCCCATCGTCAAGCAGCAGGACATCTCCGGCGGCAACATCCTCCACCAGCTCCGGATAGTCCAGCCCCACCCGTCCCTCGTCGCCCAGCTTGCACGCCGCATCGAGGATGAAACTCTGCCCCGCCTTGATGGCCACCGGACCGGAGGCGAATTTGCCGATACGGATCTTCGGCCCCTGCAGGTCGGCCATCACGCCCACGGTGCGGCCGGCCTTGTGCGCCGCATCGCGCAGGATGTCGATGCGCTTCCGGTGGTCCTCCGCAGTGCCGTGCGAAAAATTCAGGCGCACCACGTCGATGCCGGCGGCAACCAGTTCGGCGAGCCGCTCCGGGCTACTGGATGCCGGCCCCAGGGTGGCGACGATCTTGGTCGAACGCTTGGCGGTCATGGATTCGGGTTCGTCGCGTCAGCCCCTGGCGCGCTGCTCCAGCATGTCGACGGCGGGCAGCTTCTTGCCTTCGAGGAACTCGAGGAAAGCGCCGCCGGCGGTCGAGATGTAGGACACCTTGTCGTAGATGTCGTACTTCTGGATCGCGGCGATGGTGTCGCCGCCGCCGGCCAGGGTAAAGGCCTTGGTGTTGGCGATGGCCATGGCGATGGCCTTGGTGCCCGCGCCGAACTGATCGAACTCGAACACGCCGACCGGGCCGTTCCAGACCACGGTGCCGGCCTTCATGATGATGTCGACCAGTTCCTGCGCCGATTTCGGGCCGATGTCGAAAATCATGTCGTCATCGGCCACGCTGCCGGCATCCTTGGCCACGGCCGGTTCGGCGGCATCGAACTTCTTGCCGCAGACGACATCGACCGCGATCGGGATGGTGGCGCCGCGCGCCGTCATTTTCTTCATCAGCGCCTGGGCGGTGGGCACCAGGTCGTCCTCACACAAGGACTTGCCGACATTCTTGCCGGTGGCCTTGAGGAAGGTGTTGGCGATACCGCCGCCAACCACCATCTGGTCGACCTTTTCCGACAGCGCTTCGAGCACGGTGAGCTTGGTGGACACCTTGGAGCCGCCGACGATGGCCACCATCGGTCGCGCCGGAGTGGCCAGCGCCTTGGTCAGCGCTTCGAGTTCTTCCGCCACCAGGAGACCCGCACAAGCGGCCGGCGCATACTGCGCGACGCCGTAGGTCGATGCCTCGGCGCGGTGCGCGGTGCCGAAGGCGTCCATGACGAACAGATCGCACAGCGCCGCGTATTTCCGTGCCGTGGCTTCGACGTTCTTCTTCTCGCCCTTGTTGAAGCGGCAGTTTTCCAGCAGCACGACTTCGCCGGCGGCCACTTCGAAACCACCCTCGACCCAGTCGCGGATCACGCGCACCGGCTTGCCCAGTTTGGCCGCCATGACATCGGCCACGGGCTTGAGCGAGTTTTCGTCGGCATACACGCCTTCTTCCGGGCGACCGAGATGCGAAGTGACCATCACGCGGGCGCCGGCCTTGAGGCAATGCTCAATGGTCGGCATCGACGCGGTGATGCGCGCGTCGGAGGTCACCTTGCCGTCCTTGACCGGCACGTTAAGGTCGGCGCGAATGAAGACGCGCTTGCCCGCCAGATCGAAATCGGCAAGGCGCTTGAAGTTGGCCATCTCTCTGTCCTCTGTCCTCAGGCCGCGACGTGCTTGAGGAAGCGCAGCATGTTGCAGGTGTAGCCGTACTCGTTGTCGTACCAGGCAACGACCTTGACGAAGGTGCTGTCGAGCGCGATGCCGGCTTCGGCGTCGAAGGTCGACGGCGCGGGATTGCCACGAAAATCGGTGGCGACAACCTTTTCCTCGGTGTAGCCGAGGATGCCCTTCATCGCGCCTTCCGATGCCGCCTTCATCGCGGCGCAGATTTCCTTGTATGAAGCTTCCTTGACAAGCTCCACGGTCAGGTCGACCACCGACACGTCGGAGGTCGGCACGCGGAAGGACATGCCGGTGAGCTTCTTGTTGAGTTCCGGGATCACCACGCCGACAGCCTTGGCGGCGCCGGTCGAGGACGGAATGATGTTTTCCAGAATGCCGCGGCCGCCGCGCCAGTCCTTGTTGGACGGGCCGTCGACGGTCTTCTGCGTTGCCGTGGCGGCATGCACCGTGGTCATCAGGCCGCGCTTGATGCCCCAGTTGTCATGCAGCACCTTGGCCACCGGCGCCAGGCAGTTGGTGGTGCAGGACGCAGCGGAGACGATCTTCTCGCCGGCATACTTGGCGTGGTTCACGCCATAGACGAACATCGGCGTGTCGTCCTTCGACGGCGCCGACTGGACCACTTTCTTGGCGCCCGCATCGATGTGCTTCTGGCAGGTGTCCTTGGTCAGGAAGAAACCCGTCGATTCGATGACGATTTCGGCGCCGACTTCGTTCCACTTCAGGTTGGCGGGATCCTTCTCGGCTGTCAGGCGAATCTTCTTGCCATTGACGACCAGGGTGTTGCCGTCGACGGCGATGTCGCCCTTGAAGTTGCCATGCACCGAGTCGTACTTCAGCATGTAGGCCAGATAATCCGGCTCCAGCA
>CAYNGV010000159.1:0-4091 GCA_964397005.1 uncultured Sulfuritalea sp.
CGCAAGTTCATTCCGACCAATGTCTATCCGACGGCCGACGGCTTCATCTACATGGCCATCGGCAGCGACGTGCAATGGCGCCGCCTGACCGAGATCCCCGCCTTCGCGCCGGTGGCCAATGCCGTGCGCGTGACCAACGAAGGTCGCCACCAGGAGCGCGAGGCGATCCACCGCGACATGGCGGCGGTGACACGCCGTCTCGCTACCGCCGAGATTGCGGCCGCGTTCAGCAAGGCGACCATCCCGCACGCGCCGATTCACGACATCCCGGCGGTGCGCGAGATGCCGGCCGTCAGCAACCGCCTGACGACAACGCGGGCACCCGATGGCAGAACGATACACATGCAGCCCATGGCAGTGGATGTTGCGGACGTGGCCACAGAACTGAGCTTCCCCGCCAAGTACGGCGCTCACACCATGGCGATATTGCAGGAGGCCGGGTTCTCGCCGGCAGAGTGCACACACATGAAGGAAAAGGGCATCATCGCAGCTTAGGACACTGAATTTCATTTAGCGCGCAACAAACGGTTTCATACAACATCAATCAAGGAGGAGACACCATGCAAATCAGAAAACTCGTACTCGCACTTTCGGGCCTGGCACTCGCCGCATCCATGTCGGTGCAGGCACAGGTCAAGATCGGCGTAATGGCATCGTCGACCGGGCCGATCGCCTTCGTCGGCATCCCGCAAAAGAACGCGGTTGCCCTGCTGCCGAAGAAGATCGGCGACCTCAACATCGAATACATCACCTTCGATGACGCCAGCGATCCGACGCAAAGCGTGCAGATTGCCAAGAAGCTGCTCGGTGAAGAGAAGATCGATGCCCTGATCGGCCCATCCGGCTCCGGCAACGCCATGGGCGTGCTGGCCTTCATGGCCGAAGGACAGACGCCGATGCTGGCGCCGGTCGGCACCTCGGCCGTGGTGCTGCCGATGGACGACAAGAAGCGCTGGGTATTCAAGACCCACCCCAATGACGACGTGATCAGCGAAGGCGTCGTCGCGGCCATGACCAAGCGCGGCGTCAAGACCGTCGGCTTCATCGGTCGTGCCGATCCCTATGGCGAAAACTGGTACAAGACCTTCGTCCCGATGGCGGAAAAGGCCGGCATCAAGATTGTCGCAAACGAGCGTTACAGCCAGAAGGACACCAGCGTCGTCGCCCAGGCCCTGAAGCTCGTCGCGGCCAAGCCCGATGCCATCCTGGTCGCCGGCGTGGCCGCCGACGCCGCCATGCCGCACTCGCAGTTGAGCGATTCCGGCTACAAGGGTCACATTTTTCAGACCCATGGCGCGGCATCGAGCGCCTTCATCAAGATCGGCGGCAAGAAGGTCGAAGGCGCGCTGATCGTCGGCCCCCTGCTGGCCGTGCCTGATGAAATCCCGGACAGCTTCCCGACCAGGAAGATCACCCTGGACATGGTCAACGGCTACGAGAAGCAGTTCGGTTCCAAACCGCCGATCTTCGCCGCCGGCACCTATGACGCCGGCTTGCTGCTGATCCGCGCCATCCCCGAAGCCGCGAAGAAGGGCAAGCCGGGCACCCAGGAATTCCGCACGGCGTTGCGCGACGCATTGGAAGGCACCAAGGAGATGCTGGCCTCGCAGGGCGTCATCACCATGTCGGCCAAGGACCACTCCGGCTTCGACCATCGCGGCCGCGTGCTGATGACAGTCAAGGACGGCAATTTCTCGATGGTCAAGGACTGACACGCTGGCTCGCGCGGACCGGATAGATCCGGCCCGCGCGACCAACGTCCAGGCCATCGCGTCGCCGCAATTATGGCCCGCTCATGACTCCCTCCTTTCGCATCTCCACACGCTACAGAATGTGGTGGTGCATCACCGCGCACAACTCCCGACCATCCCGCCATCGCGCAGGATGATGAGCGTTGCGATCCATCACGGATCGCACCTGTGACGGAAGGCGTGAAGTTTTTCACCGCGCCTGCCAACACAAAGGGAATGCAGATGAATCTGGCAAACGTTTCACTCGAAGACAAGTACCGGCAGGAACACGGCCGCGTTTTTCTCACCGGGATGCAGGCCCTGGCGCGCCTGCCGATGCTGCAACACGCGCTCGACCGCAAAGCCGGCCTGCATACCGCCGGCTACATTTCCGGCTATCGCGGATCGCCCCTTGGCGGCCTCGACAACGCGCTGCACGCTGCCGGCGCTTATCTCAAGCAGCACGACATCACTTTTCAGCCGGGCCTCAACGAAGACATCGCGGCCACCGCCGTTTGGGGCACCCAGCAACTGCATTTCTTCCCGCAGCCGAAGTTCGACGGCATCTTCTCCATGTGGTACGGCAAGGGGCCGGGCGTCGACCGCAGCGGCGACGTGTTCAAGCATGCCAACCATGCCGGGAGTTCCAAGCATGGCGGCGTGCTGCTGATCGCCGGCGACGACCCGTCCGCGCGTTCGTCGGCGGTCGCGCACCAGAGCGAACACATGTTCTCGGCCTGCGGCATCCCGGTGCTGGCTCCCGCCGATTTGCAGGAATATCTCGACTACGGCCTGCACGGCTGGGCCATGTCACGCTATTCCGGCTGCTGGGTGGCGCTGAAGGTGACTTCCGACACGGCGGAGAGTTCGGCCACGGTCGAGGTCGACCCCGAGCGCCTGAAGATAATCATCCCCGACGATTTCCACCTGCCGCCGGACGGCGTGAATATCCGCTGGCCCGATCCGCAACTGGCTCAGGAGCACCGCCTGCAGGAGTTCAAGGTCTATGCCGCGATCGCTTATGCCCGCGCCAACAATCTGAACCGGATCATTTTCGACAGCCCGCGACCGCGCCTCGGCATCATCGCCTGTGGCAAGGCCTATCTCGACGTACGCCAGGCGTTCGACGATCTCGGCATCGACGAAGCCTGTGCCGCCGAAATCGGGCTGCGCCTGTTCAAGGTGGGCATGCCCTGGCCTCTGGAAGCCGATTCGGTGCGCCATTTCGCCGAAGGCCTGGAGGAAATCCTGGTGGTCGAGGAGAAGCGCCAGATCATCGAATACCAGTTGAAGGAAATGCTCTACAACTGGCGCGAGGACGTGCGCCCGCGCGTCATCGGCAAGTACGACGAATCCGGCGAGTGGCCGGTTCCGGTCAATCGCTGGCTGCTGCCGCCCACCGCCGAACTGACGCCGGCCATCGTGGCCCGCGCCATCGCCCAGCGCCTCGCCCGATTCCACGAATCGGAGCGCATCGCGGCCTACATGGACTTCCTCGCCGACAAGGCCAAGGCGCTGTCGCGGCCGCGCGTGGCACTGATGCGCATGCCCTGGTTCTGTCCCGGCTGCCCGCACAACCAATCGACCAAGGTACCCGAGGGCAGTTGTGCATTGGGCGGCGTCGGCTGCCATCTGATGGCCGTCATGATGGGCCGCAACACGCTGACCATTTCCCACATGGGCGGCGAAGGCGCCGCCTGGCTCGGAGTTTCTGGCCATAGCGGGACGCAGCACGTATTCGCCAACATGGGCGATGGCACCTACTTCCATTCCGGCATCCTGGCCATCCGCGCCGCCGTGGCGGGAAAAATCAACATCACCTACAAGCTGCTGTTCAACGACGCCGTCGCAATGACCGGCGGCCAGCCGCTGGACGGCACGCTGACGGTGCCGCAACTGACGCGGCAGCTCGCGGCGGAAGATGTCAAACGCATCATCGTGATGTCCGACGAGCCGGAGAAATACGCCGGCGTCCGCGACTTTGCGCCCGGTGTCGAGATCCGCCACCGCGACGCACTCGAAGCGACCCAGATCGAGCTGCGCGAGACTCCGGGCGTCACCGCGCTGATCTATGACCAGACCTGCGCCGCGGAAAAACGCCGGCGGCGCAAGCGCGGCCTCTTTCCCGATCCCGCCGTACGCGTCTTCATCAACGAAATGGTCTGCGAAGGCTGCGGCGACTGCAGCATCAAGTCCAACTGCCTGGCCGTGATTCCGGTCGAAACGGAATTCGGCCGCAAGCGCGCGATCGACCAATCCTCCTGCAACAAGGATTATTCCTGCGTCGCCGGTTTCTGCCCCAGCATCGTTACCGTGCATGGCGGCACGCTGCGTCGCGGACGCGCCCTGCAATCGGCAGCC
>CAYNGV010000160.1:0-3987 GCA_964397005.1 uncultured Sulfuritalea sp.
CGCTCGCCCTCTGGCTCGCCCACCGCCTCGGCGCCCGCCGCCTCGTCCTGCTCAAATCCTGCCCGATCCCGACGGCGGACCTTCAAACGCTGGCGGCGGCGGGAATCGTCGACGAGGTTTTTCCGGAGATGGCGCGGGGGTATGCGAATGTCCGTGTCAGCTTGATCGACGCGACACGGACGACAGACCTACTGGATGAACTAAACGGATGCGACGGGCCGATGTCGACGACTCAGGAACACATGCGAAGCCTGAGTGTCGCTTCCTGAAATCGCTGTCTTCACGTTTCCGGGTCGCGGGCAACGTAGCTGGAAAAGTCAGTCTATGTGATACGGCGAGGTGGCAGGTCTAAGGAAGCTATCGACCCGAATGAGACCCTGACTGTCGTCAGGGCCAAATCCCGCGGATCTGCCAAAGCAGCCCTTAAGGTACCCGGCAGCAATGTGAAAAATTACAGTCGCTGACGGCACTTAACGACTGAACATCCAATGGGGGCCACTTCCAGCCCTGCTCCTACCCGCACTGCCTGGATGTGCCTCTCACGGCAGGAGCGGCAATCCCAATTCCTTGAGAAAGTCGTTGTGTTTATCGAGGGCAGCCTTCCTTTTCTGCTCCAGTGACACCAGTTCTGCGTGGACCGAGGCCAAATCGATTTCCTCTTCCGCCTCCGCCGTGCTGACGTAGCGCGAAATGTTCAGGTTGAAATCGTTCTTCTCGATTTCCTCCATGCTCACACGCCGTGAGTAGCGCGACTCCTCCTTGCGGAACCGGTAAGTGTCGATGATCTTGTCGATGTCTTCGGGCCGCAGCTGGTTCTGCCGCTTGCCTTTCTCGAAGTGCTCGGCCGCGTTGATGAACAGCACGTCGTCCGGCTTCTTGCACTTCTTCAGCACCAGGATGCACACCGGTATGCCGGTGGAGAAGAACAGGTTGGCCGGCAGGCCGATCACCGTGTCGATGTGGCCGTCCTTGAGCAGCTTGGTTCGGATGCGGGCTTCGGCACCGCCACGGAACAGCACGCCGTGGGGCAGGATGATGGCCATCACGCCGTCCTGCTTGAGGAAGTGGAAGCCATGCAGCAGGAAGGCAAAGTCGGCAGCGGACTTGGGCGCCAGGCCATAGTTCTTGAAGCGCACATCCTCGCCCAGCGCCTCGCTCGGCTCCCAGCGGTAGCTGAAGGGTGGATTGGCCACCACCGCGTCGAACTTCGGCATCCTGGCCGGGTTGGTTTCGCGCAGCATGTCCCACTCGTTGAGCAGCGTGTCGCCGTGGAAGATTTCGAACTCGGAATCCTTCACCCCGTGCAGCAGCATGTTCATGCGCGCCAGGTTGTAAGTGGTGATGTTCTTTTCCTGGCCGTGGATCTTGCCGATACCGTGCGTCCCCATGCGATGGCGCACGTTCAACAGCAACGAACCCGAACCGCACGCAAAATCCAGCACGCTGTCCAGGTGCGAACGCTGCCCAGTCGCCGGCTCCTGCCCGTCCAGCGTGACGATGGCGGAAAGGATGCTGGAAATCGGCTGCGGCGTGTAGAACTCCCCCGCCTTCTTGCCCGAGCCGGCGGCAAACTGGCCGATCAGGTATTCATAGGCATCGCCCAGGGTATCGCTGTCGGTGGAAAACTGCGCCAGCCCCTTGGCGATTTCGCCGATGATCTTGCATAGCCGGGCATTGCGCTCGGCATAGACCTTGCCCAGCTTGTCGGACGCCAGATTGATCTCCGAGAAGAGACCCTTGAAGGTGCTGGCGAAGGACTGGTTCTCGATGTAGTCGAAGCCCTGTTGCAAGGTGTGCAGCAGTTCGTCGTCCTGGGTGCGGGCCAGCTCCGTGATGTTGCCCCACAGGTATTGCGGCTCGATCACGTAATGCACCTTGCGGCGCATCTGCTTCTCGAATTCGGGGACATCCGCCTGATTGTCCGCATACCAGACCGCCAGCGGGACGCGCTTGTCCTCGTCTTTCAGTTTCGGGTAATCCGGCCCCAGCTCCTTTTTTGCGGCGGCCTCGAAGTTGTCCGACAGGTAGCGCAGAAACAGGAAGGCCAGCATGTAGTCGCGGAAGTCATCCGCGTTCATGGCGCCGCGCAGTTGGTCGGCAATGGCCCAGAGGGTCTTGCCCAGTCTTTGTTTTTCGAGATCGGTCATGAGTCTTTCTTCTTGCTTGCTGGCGTTGGCAACTGCTTCACCGCCCGATCAAAATCATTGTCCTGCCGATCGGCATCAGCGATACGAGCCGAGTTGAACCGTTCATACTCGGCCTCGGCAAACGCCTTGGCCATTTCGTGGGAAATGGTTCCGGCATGGTTGAGAATGTCCCGGTCGTTGAGGGACAAGAATCCGTGCAGCTTGGCGATCCAGTCGCCCATGTGCATGGGGATGCGGCGCATCGCCTGACCTTCGGCGAACACCAGATACTGCTCCACCAGATTGTTCAGCGCCGTCAGTTCGTCGGCGTTCAAATAATTCTTGGCAATGCTCACATCGGCCTTGCGCACCTTGCCGCCCCGCCAGTTGGTCAGCCCCATATTGGGTTGATCTCTATCCGCGCGGCTATGGATGATTTCCGCAGCCGTTTGCCCGGTGATGGCCCAGTGCATCTTGTTTTGCACCGTCTGGAAAAAAGCGATGCTCTCCGGCTGGGTGGGGTCGTAATCGACGCTGGTGGCGTAGATGTCGGTAATTTTTTGATAGAAACGCCGCTCGCTGGTGCGGATGTCCTGAATGCGGCGCAGCAGCTCGTCGAAGTAATCGAAAGGCCGATCCGGGTTTTTCAGGCGCTCGTCGTCGAGCACAAAGCCTTTGACGATGTACTCGCGCAACTGCTGGGTTGCCCATTGGCGAAAACGGGTGGCGGTATGACTTTGCACTCGGTAGCCGACGGAAATAATGGCATCCAGACTGTAGTGACGGGTGCGGTACTGCTTGCCATCGGCGGCAGTTGTAAAGAAATCCTTTACAACTGAATCCTCGTCAAGCTCCTGTTCCGAAAAGATATTTTTCAGGTGCTGCCCGATGTTTTGCTTGGTGGTGCCAAACAACTCGGCCATCAGCGCCTGGCTCAGCCAGACCGTTTCATCCACGAAACGCACATCCAGCTTGGTTCGCCCATCCTCGCTTTGGTAGATCACAAACTGCGAAGGATTAACGTCCGTCATGGTGTCCCGCCCCTGTGATTGCCCGACTCGATCATTTTCGTGGCGCCACGTAAATGATCGGCAGGCGCATAGCTGGAAACCTCGCGCTTGCCCTTGGTTTGAACTGTCAAGGATTCCTTGTCAGTTGCCGCCAGCGCGTGCAGGTCGACGAAGGGCTGGCCCGGCTTCATGCCTGCACCTCGTCCAGCACCGGGAATAACTGCTGCATCAGGCCCTGCTTGTGGGTCTTGAGGGCATCGATCTTCTGGTTTTGGGCGGTGATGAGGTCGTCGAGGGAAGACAGGAAGTCGGCGATGCTTAGTTGCTCGGGCTCTTTGGAGATCGGCAACTTGATTCGGCGCAACTCATTTAGCGACAGAACAGTTTGCGAAGTTCCTACGCTATGTTTGCCAACCAACTCTGCATGATGGGAAAGCAGCTCAATGAAAAACTTATTGCTGCCCCCAACGATGCGAAACACGGGGTAATAGGTACTGATGATTCCCATGATACCTAAAGTATTCTCGCGGGTTCAAATTCGAAGTGCAACTTTGATTAACGGGTTGGGTGGGCGAGATGCGATAGCATCCGAGCCCCTCAACCGCCAAGTCAAAGATGCCCGGAATGAACTACACACATCTCACCCGTCACGAACGATATCAAATCTACATCCTCAAGAGAGCTGGACATAGTCCAAGCGTTAAAGCCATCGCCGTCTCCCGGAGACTGACTTTTCCCACCCTCACCCCATCCCTCTCCCGCCCGAGCGGGAGAGGGAGAAAAGCGGGAGAGCTATGCGGCGACGAAGCCGGGCAGCCGGGCGGCTTTGGTGTCGAAGGTTGCCGTGGCCC
>CAYNGV010000161.1:0-3849 GCA_964397005.1 uncultured Sulfuritalea sp.
TGAACTTCGGCCGCGAGGGCGTCAAGTGGCTGGCGCTGTCGGTGGCCAAGCTGACTGCGGCCTGAGCGCATTCGCATCCCGCTTGCAACACCGCTGAATTGTTGGCATATTAGCCAACAATGAGGGCGAAACTGCTGTTCCGGCAACGGGAAGAGTTCGACGACGGCGCCGTCCTGGAAGCCGTTCTCTGGGAGGTGCCGGCGCCGGTGGCCGGCAGCAGCCATCGCTTCAAATACCGTCTTTATTACGGCTATCCGGGGCGTCCGCTGGTGCGCTACGACAACGAGCGGGGCAAGGGCGACCACCGGCATGTCGGGCGGGCCGAGGAACCCTATCGATTCCGATCGGCGGAGAAGCTGATCGGGGATTTCCTGGCCGATGTTGCAGCAAGGAGAACATCATGAGAATCGCAACGATCGAAGTCGGACGCGGCACGCAAGCCGCAGTCGAAGCCTTGCGCAAGGACTTTGCGCGCGCCTGGAAAACCCGCCGCTATCGCGGCGAGCGCTTTGGCTTCGAATCGCCCGCTGCGCTGTTCCGTACGCTGACCCCCAAGCGATGGGAACTGATCGAGGCGCTGCAGGCTGCCGGCCCGCTCACGCAACGCGCATTGGCGCGGGCGCTGGCGCGGGACGTCAAGAACGTCCATTCCGATGCCGTCGCCCTGCTCGATGTCGGGCTGATCGAGAAAACGGAGGACGGCAAGCTGGTCGTTCCCTTCGATGAAATCCGTGCGGGGTTCGTCCTGAAATCGGCCGCCTAGCGCCCATGCCCGCTCCCGCCGCCATCCGCCAGCTCGTCGAGCGCTTCGAAGCCAACCTCGACACCTACCGCGGCGGCGGCTACAACGAAACCCTGCTGCGGCGCGACTTCCTCGATCCCTTCTTCAAGGCGCTCGGCTGGGACATCGACAACTCGCAGGATTACGCCGAAGCCTTTCGCGAAGTCATCCACGAGGACGCCATCAAGGTCGGCGGCTCGACCAAGGCGCCCGACTACAGCTTCCGCATCGGCGGCCGGCGCATCTTCTTCCTCGAGGCCAAGAAGCCCTCGGTCTACATCAAGGAGGAGATCGCCCCCGCCTACCAGCTGCGCCGCTACGCCTGGTCGGCCAACCTGCCGCTGTCCATCCTCTCCGACTTCGAGGAATTCGCCGTCTATGACTGCCGCGCCAGGCCGGCGCCCAACGACAAGCCGTCCAAGGGGCGGCTGCTCTACCTCACCTACCGCGACTACCTCGAACGCTGGGACGAGATCGCCGCCGTCTTCTCGAAAGAGGCGGTGCTCAAGGGCAGCTTCGACCGCTACGCGCGCGAAGCCCGGGGCAAGCGCGGCACCGCCACGGTCGACGCCGAATTCCTCGCCCAGATCGAGCAATGGCGCGACCTGCTGGCGAAGAACCTCGCCCTGCGCAACCCCGGCATCGGCGTGCGCGAGCTCAATTTCGCCGTGCAGGCCACCATCGACCGCATCGTCTTCCTGCGCATTTGCGAGGACCGCGGCATCGAGCCGCTCAACCGCCTGCAGGGTCTCACCAACGGGCCGGCCATCTACCCGCGCCTGGCGCAGGTCTTCCGCGAGGCCGACGACCGCTACAATTCCGGCCTGTTCCACTTCAAGAGCGAGCGTGGCCGGCCGGGCAGTCCGGACGAATTCACCCTCGGCCTGAAGGTCGACGACAAGCTGCTCAAGGAGCTGCTCAACGGGCTCTACTACCCCGAGAGCCCCTACGAATTTTCGGTGCTGCCGGCCGACATCCTCGGCCAGGTGTATGAGCGCTTCCTCGGCAGCGTCATCCGCCTCACCGCCGGCGGCCAGGCCAAGGTCGAGGAGAAGCCCGAGGTCAAGAAGGCCGGCGGCGTCTATTACACGCCGACCTACATCGTCGACTACATCGTCAGGCAGACCGTCGGCCGGCTATTGGAAAGTCAGTCGCCGAAGGACGCCGCCAGGCTGAAAATCCTCGACCCGGCCTGCGGCTCCGGCTCCTTCCTCATCGGCGCCTACCAGCACCTGCTCGACTGGCACCTCGGCTGGTACACCGCCAACGACCCGGAGAAGCATGCGAAGGGCAAGGAGGCGAAGCTCTACCGCGCCAAGGAAGGCTGGCGGCTCACCGCGGCGGAACGGAAGCGCATCCTGGTGAACAACATCTACGGCGTCGACATCGACGCCCAGGCGGTGGAAGTGACCAAGCTCTCGCTGCTGCTCAAGGTGCTGGAGGGCGAGACTGACGAGACCCTCAACGCGCAGATGAAGCTCTTCCACGAGCGGGCGCTGCCCGACCTCGACGGCAACATCAAGTGCGGCAATTCGCTGATCGGCCCCGACTTCTTCGACGGCCGCCTCGATCTCGACGAAGAAGAGCGCCGCCGCATCAACGCCTTCGACTGGCAGGCGGAGTTTCCGCAGGTTTTTCTCCCCTCTCCCGCGCGCGGGAGAGGGGCCGGGGGAGAGGGCAAGAGCGGCTTCGACGCGGTGATCGGCAATCCGCCCTACATCCGCATCCAGACCATGAGGGAATGGGCGCCGCTGGAAGTCGAGTTCTACAAGCAGCGCTACGCGGCGGCAAGCAAGGGTAACTACGACATCTACGTGGTGTTCGTCGAGCGCGGCCTGCAACTGCTCAACAAGAAAGGCCGGCTCGGTTTCATCCTGCCGCACAAGTTCTTCAACGCCCAGTACGGCGAGCCGCTGCGCGGGCTGATTGCCGAAGGAAGGCATCTTGAGCATGTCGTCCACTTCGGCCATCAGCAGGTGTTCGATGGGGCGACGACCTACACCTGCCTGATGTTCCTCGGCGCTGCGTCGGCGAAGACCTTCCGCTTCGACAGCGTGACCGATCTCGCCGCATGGCAGCAGGGCGAGCCCCCGGCATCCGGCGAAATCGAGACCGCCGCGCTGGCGGCGGGCGAATGGAATTTCTCGGCGACGGGCGACGGCGGCCTGCGCGAGCGGCTGGCGGCGCTGCCGGTCAGGCTCGGCGATGTGACCCATATATTCGTCGGTTTGCAGACAAGCGCCGACAAAGTCTACGTGCTGGAACATTTGCGCGAGGCGGGCAAAAGCCATGTCGTGGTGCGCGACGCACAGGGCGAGGAATGGAAGCTGGAGCGCGAACTGCTCAAGTCCTTCCTCAGCCATGTCTCGCTCGGGAGCTACGAACGCCCGCAACCTTCACATTGGCTGCTCTTTCCCTACCGGCTGGCCGATGGCAAGGCGCAGCTGATCGAGCCCGCGACGCTGCGGGCAAGCTACCCGAACGCCTGGGACTATTTGTCGGCCTGCGCCGGCGTATTGAAAAAGAGAGGCGGAGCAAGCGATCTTGGGAGCGGTTGGTACGGTTACGTTTATCGAAAGAATTTGACATCGTTTGCCTTACCCAAGCTCATCGTTCAGGTGATCTCGCAGACCGGCCGCTACGCCTTCGACGACGCGGGCTTCTACTTTACCGGCGGCGGCAACGGCCCCTACTACGGCGTGCGCTGGTGCGATCCGGCCAATCCGCATTCGCTGCACTATCTGCAAGGGCTGCTCAACTCGCGGTTGCTCGACTGGTTCCTGCACGGCATCAGCACACCCTTCCGGGGCGGCTACTGGTCCTACGGCAAGCGTTTCATCGAACTGCTGCCCATCCGCACCATTGACTTCGCCGACAGGCACGACCGCGCTCGCCACGAACGCATGGTCGCCCTCGTCGAGCAGATGCTGACGCTCCACCGCGATCTCGCCGTCGCCAAGACCGCCCACGACAAGACCCTGATCGAGCGCCAGATCGCCGCCTCCGACAGGCAGATCGACCGGCTGGTGTATGAGCTGTACGGACTGACGGAGGAGGAGATTGCGGTG
>CAYNGV010000162.1:0-3817 GCA_964397005.1 uncultured Sulfuritalea sp.
GAAGCCGAGTGGGTTGGCTCGCGCCTGTCCGCCCATCGCTTCGAGCGGCGCACCAAATTCTCCGATTACGCCATCCTCTATCGCGGCAACCACCAGGCGCGCGCCATCGAGCAGCAGTTGCGCGCGCAGCGCATTCCCTACGTCATCTCGGGCGGGCAATCCTTCTTCGACCGCGCCGAGATCAAGGACATCACCTGCTATCTGCGCCTGCTGGCCAACCCGGACGACGATCCCGCCTTCATCCGCGCCGTGACCACACCCAAGCGCGGCATCGGCGGCACCACGCTGGAGGGACTCGGCCGTGCGGCCGGGCGCAGCCACCAGAGCCTGTTCGCAGGCATTTACGCTCCGGGTCTGGACGCCGACCTCAATACCAAGCAGCGCACCGCATTGCGCGAATTCGGCGACTTCATCAATCGCATCGAGGCGCGTGCGGCAAAGGAGCCGGCCGGCCAGGTGCTGAACGACGTCATCCGCGCCATCGGCTACGAGAGCTGGCTGTTCGAATCGCTCGACGTGCGCGAAGCCGAAACCAAGTGGGCCAATGTCTGCGACTTCGTCGAGTGGCTGGGACGCAAGGGCGAGGAGGAAGGCAAGACCCTGCTCGAGCTGGCGCAGTCCGTGGCATTGCTGTCGATGCTGGACAAGGGCGACGAAGAACAGGACGCCGTGCAGCTGGCTACCCTGCACGCGGCCAAGGGCCTCGAATTCCGTCACGTGTTCCTGGTCGGCGTCGAGGAGGGCCTGCTGCCGCATCGCGACTCGCTCGAACCCGCCAAGCTGGAAGAGGAGCGCCGCCTGATGTATGTCGGCATCACGCGGGCGCAGGCCAGCCTGACCGTGACCTGGTGCGAGAAGCGCAAGCAGGGTCGGGAATCGATGCCGCGCGAGCCTTCGCGCTTCATTGTCGAAATGGGCGAAGCGGCGCAGAAAGCCGCGGAACAAAGGAACACGGTACCCGATGCCGATACCGCCCGCGCCAAGGCGAGCGCCTTGCGGGCCATGTTTGCCGCAAGGCGCCCATAAAAAAGGGACCGCTCGCGGTCCCTTTTTGCTTGCAGGACTCGTGGCAGCGAATTACTTCGCGGCGGGTTCCTTGAAGCTGGCGCCGGACTTGTTCGCCATATACACAATGGTGCGGGCGAGTTCGGTGTCATTGGCGTCCGAACCGCCCTTGGGCGGCATGGCATTCTTGCCGGCGATGGCCGACTTCAGCAAGCCGTCGAGCCCCAGTGCGATGCGCGGCGCCCAGGCCGCCTTGTCGCCCAGCTTGGGTGCGTTGGCGACGCCGCTGTCATGGCAAGCGGCACAGGCAGCCTTGTAGATCTGTTCCCCGCTGCGATTGCCGGCCGCGGCACCGGCTGCGGCGGCAGCGATCTCGACGCGGGCGACAGGCGCGATGCGGCTGTTGGCGGCTTCCTCGTCGCCTTTGGGCCGGCTTCCCATGGCAAGCGCTGTAACGGATACCGTGAGTGCTCCCACAGCAGCGAGGGTGCGGATATTCGAATGGAACATGGGCGGGCTTTCCGGAATAGGCATGCGAAGCGTTGGATTATAGTGGATTCGCTGGCCCCGCAATGGACGCCGGCACCTGAACGCGCTATGCTTCGCCCCCTCGCGCGCTCGTAGCTCAATGGATAGAGTACTGGCCTCCGAAGCCAGGGGTTGTGGGTTCGATCCCCGCCGAGCGCGCCACTTCCTTTTGCATTTCATTTCTTGCCCGGTCGCGGCAAACCCATCCTCATATCGCATCGCGCCGCCCTTCAGAAGGACGAGGATGTCAAGCTTCTCCGGATGGAAAGCAGATCGTCGCGATCGACAAACTGCTCTATCGTTTCAATATCGGCGACCGACACGCCATGCGCAGCGAAGCTCTTCTTCCATGAACCGATGTGCTTTGCGACTTCGCGGCAAATCGATCGGGCCTCCTTCTCGTTGAGCAGAAAGCGGGCGTGCGCTGACAACAGGTTCTCAATATCCCCGACCGTGCCGGCGCTACCGATGCTCATGGCTTGCGCACCCAGTCCGGTAAGTTGGGGAAGGGCGTCATAGGCCTTGGACAGGTTCCACTGGCCATCCTGGAGCACCAATGAGTGGTTCTTCTCATGGTCATCCGTGTTGTCCATGAGTACGTTGAAAACCATCCGGCGGAAAAGCTCGCGGCATCCGTTTTTAGCTGCCCTGGAGTCGGCCGTGCGCAGCCCGTCGGCCAGCAGCAGGTAGCTATACAGGTCCGTCACCGAGGGATCCTGGGCGCGCATCATGGTTTGCGCCGAAATGCAGTGGAGGCGCATGTTGCCGACGCGATCGAATCGCCTGGTCAGAAAGACGTGCCCGCTCGGAATGGTCAATACGTCGCAGTCAACGGCATCGATCCCGCACGCAATCTGAAGCTTGTTCGCCGCATACTCCATCCGCCCCAGGTCGACAGGGTCATCGGCTTGGGGAAATTTGGCGATCCACAACGCGCCATCGATGACAACCTGGGTCTTGGGGCGTGCGCCGCCGAGCGTTTTGCTCGGACGAATCAGCCGGCGTTGCCGCTCGTCGAGCTTTTCGCCGGCACGGATCCGCCGGATCAGGGTATCGATTTCCTCGAGAGATTCCAGCGGAAGCGCCGGCGACGACTCGAAGGGAAGGTAGCAGGTGTCATCGGCAGAAAAGCCAAGCGCGCCAAACCGGCCATCGCCCGCCATGTAGAGATAATCGATGGGCGCGAGCCTCGCCGGTTTCTCGATCTTCCGAATGACGAGCTGGCCCCATCGGTCGGGGCAGCAATCCTCCAGGATGGAGGGTAGCCCGTGATCGCCATTCGGCAGCCATTCGTTGTTCGCGTTCAATGGCTGTGGAGTAATCCAGCGCGGCGGAATGGCGCCATTGAACGCGAACGCGCATTGCTTTTGGCCAGGCAGCAGATGGACGTCGCCGATCCTGACCGGCGTTGCGGGGTCCGCGAGCCACCAGGCTGACAGCTTGGCGGGAAGGCTCACGGGCGAGGCCTCGATCGTTGCGCCCGCCGGACATCCATGGCCAGCGCGTCAGCATCCTTCTCGGGAGCCGCCAATGCGCCGAGGTCGGCTGCCTTTCCCGCGAGCCATAGAGCCGTCGCATAGACGCCCATCCCAACGGCAGGGTCGCCCGATTCCATCCGTGAGAGCGTCGGAACGGACGTATTCATGCGCTCCGCCCACGACCGCAGGCTTTCACTGCGGCGCTCCCTGGCAATACGCAGGGACGCGCCCAAGCGCTTCAGCGCGTCATCTGCGGCGAACGGAAGGGCGTCATTGGATTTTGATGGCCGGGACATGAACGTATAGTTGTACAAAACATCTATTTCGTCAATCTATATGTTATTTAGCGGAACCCGTGGACGTTCCGAAGCTTTTTTGGGGCACCGGCGAGTTCGAGCCATACCTGAATGACGCAACAATGGGTGACACAGACCTTCCCGAGCCTTGATTTTCCCTACCCTTGTTGATTAAATGGCCTTGTAATAATTATGGTTTTCCAGTCCCGGGTGGGTTGCCTCGGCGGCTGGCTTGCACGGATGCCAGGTGAAAAAAGCGCAGGGACATCGCGAATTCGCCGCTGGCAATACGCGAGACTCTTTGGGAGGGGTAGATGAAATCACGTCACCTTGTCGCGGTTCTTTTGGGAATTCTGTCGTCATCGCCGTTTGCCGCCGACGGCGGAACGACGGAGCTTGGGGGAAAAGTCGCCGCGCAGCCCAATCTCATCCTTCAAGTTGGTCACATCGAAGAGATCGTCGGCAAGCCCTCGGTGAGCCGCGACGGCACGCTTGCCGTGTCGATGGATC
>CAYNGV010000163.1:0-3786 GCA_964397005.1 uncultured Sulfuritalea sp.
ACAGGTTGGTGTCGACCGGCGCCAGCTTGAAGCCGGCGTTGCGCAGATCGACCGAACTGTAGAAGGGCGGCGTGTGCTCCAGCCACTGTGTGCGCAGCCAGCGCTCGACCGTGGTGTCGTTGTCGAGGATGCGCCGCTCGAGTTCGAGCAGCGGGCCGGTGAGGGCGGTAGTGAGGTGGGGAACCATCGTTGAAGCTTACACCAGACCCTTGACCGCGAATTCGGCAAACCCTTCCGGCAGCAGGGCTTGCTCAAGGCTGCGCTGGGAGAACAGGAAGCGGCCGTCGCAGACGAAGCCGAGCTCGTGCCAGTCGACTTCGTTGAGCATCGCGGTCAGGCGTTCGAGCTCGGCCGCTTGCAACTTCGTGCGATGCGGGAACAGGGCCATGACTGCTCCGTCGTAGTTCTTGCAGGGATGCAGGAAGAAGGGGCGGAGATTGCGCGTCTTGTTGTTGACATAGATGCGCGGCGCATCGGAGGCATGGTGGCGACGGCCCCATTTCCACCAGTTGGATTCGTCGAAGCGCGCGACGCGGCGCGCCAGCAGCCGTTCCTTGAATTGCTCCAGCCAGGGCAGCGGACCTTCGTTATCGAGATAGACCATGCGCCGCGTCTTTCCAGTCTGCGCGGTTTTCGAGCAGACGAAATCGGCGTTGGCGAGTTCTTCATTGCTGAAAATCTCGTCGGCGCCGGAGACCGCGCCGACCTTGACGGCGAACACGCTGGCCAGCGGCAGGCTGTAGATGCCGCGGGTAAACATCAGCTGGCCGCCGGACAGCGCCATGCGCCGTCCGTCATGCAGGCGGCGGCTGGCGTTACCCTTCTCGAAGCGCCAGATGGCGCAATTGGGCGCGGCGCCGGCGAAGATTTTCGCGTCGCCGAGGTCTTCGAAATCGGTGATGGTGCCGTGGTCGAACAGCCAGGTATTGAGCCGTCCGGCGCCGGTGGCCTTGAGGAAATCGCGCGGCGTGATGAAAATCAGCTCGCCGCCCGGCGCGAGATGGCGCACGCACTTTTCGATGAAATGCAGGTAGAGGTTGGCGTGGCCGTCGAGCAGGCTGGAGCCGAGGCGCACGGCGGTTTCCGGCAGGATGTCGCGCGCCTTGACGTAGGGCGGGTTGCCGATGACCGTGGCGAACTTTTCGCTCTCGGGATAGGCGAAGAAGTCGATGTTGAGCGCGCCGGGCGGACAGTGCGCGGCATCGAGTTCTATGGCCACGCAACCGGGAATGCGCGCCGAGAACGCGCCGTCGCCGCTGGCCGGATCGAGTACGCGACCCTTGTTGCGGCCGATGTTGCGTGACAAGGCGAGCATCCGGCCGACGATGGCGGCGGGCGTAAACACCTGCCCGTAGCGGGCGATGTCGCGCGGCGCGGGTTCCACGGCTGCCGTATCGCCAGAGCCGACTTTTGCGGCAGCCGCGGCGACGCTCATGCCGGTTTCTTGCCTGCCTTGGCTTTGGCCGCGGCCGCGTGCTGCGCGGCGTAAGCGTGGTGCGCGGCGGCCTCGGCCTGGCCGACTTCGACCGCGCAGCCCATGTCGGACAGCACCGAGCCGAGTGCCGACAAGGAGAGCATGACGTTCTCCGCCTTGCACGAATAACCCATCAATCCGAAGCGCCAGATCTTGCCGGCCAGGGGACCCAGGCCGGCGCCGATTTCGAGGTTGAATTCGGCCAGCAGGCGCTTGCGCACTTCGGCTTCGGCAATGCCTTCGGGCACATGCACGGCGTTCATCTGCGGCAGCCGCGCGCCTTCCTTCACCACGAATTTGAGGCCCATGGCTTCGAGGCCGGCCTTGATCGCCAGATGATGACGCTGGTGGCGCGCCCAGGCGTGTTCGAGGCCTTCCTCGCGCAGCAGCAGCAGGGCTTCGTGCAGGGCGTAGAGGCTGTTGCCCGGCGCAGTGTGGTGGTAGGTACGCTGCGTTTCGCCCCAGTAGGCCATCACCAGGTTGAGGTCCATGAACCAGCTTTGCACCTTGCTCTTGCGCGCCTTGACGCGGGCGATGGCGGCTTCCGAGAACGACACGGGCGAGAGGCCCGGCGTGCAGGACAGGCATTTCTGGCTGGCGGAGTAGATCGCGTCGGAGCCCCACTCGTCGGTCAGCACCGGCGTGCCGCCGAGCGAGGTGACGGCGTCGACGATGGTCAGCGCACCGGCCTGCTTCGCCAGCGCGATCAGCGTCTTCGCGTCCGACTGCGCGCCGGTGGAGGTTTCGGCGTGCACGAAGGCGACAATCTTGGTATCCGGGTTGGCCTTCAGCGCGTCGGCCAGCTTCTGCGGATCGACCGGTTCGCCCCAGGTGTCCTCGACCACGACGCAGATGCCACCGGCGCGTTCGACGTTCTCGATCATGCGCCCGCCGAACACCCCGTTGCGGCAGACGATGACCTTGTCGCCCGGTTCGACCAGATTGACGAAGCAGGTTTCCATGCCCACCGAACCGGGGCCGGAGACGGGGAAGGTCAGCAGGTTCTTGGTCTGATAGGCGTAGCGCAGCAGTTCCTTCAGTTCGTCCATCATGCCGACAAAAATCGGATCGAGGTAGCCGATCACCGGCTGCCCCAGCGCGGCGATGGTGCGCGGGTGCATCTCCGACGGGCCGGGGCCCATCAGGGTGCGCAGCGGCGGATGGAAGGAAGCGATTTTCTTCGGCGAGGGCAGCATGGTCAGGGATCAGGATTCAGGAATCAGGGATCAGAAAAAATCCCGGCACTGGGCCGGGATTGATAGTCGGGTGGCGGCGAATCAGAAGGTGCCGATGACCCACATCGGCACGCGCAGGCCGGAATCGCGCACATCCTGGCGACTCCAGATGCCATTTCCGGCGTTGTCAATCAGGTAGTAGGGCACGCCGTGCGGCGGCGTGACCTTGAGCATGTAGAGCTTGCCGCTCATGCGGAATTCCTCGACCTTGTCTTCGCCGCGCTTGGTGATGGTGACCTGCGGCTCCAGCGCTTCATTCAATGATCCGGCCGGCGGCGGTGGCGGCTCGGGAATCGGCTCCAGCTTGGGCCGGGTCTGCGCGGCAACGCTCAGCGCAATGGTGGAAAGCAGTAAGGCGATCAGGCGGCGCATGGCATGTCCTTTAGGAATGCTGCCAGTTTATCAAAGGTTCAGCAGCAATTCGTGCTCCTCCGGCAGCGGGCCGAAGCCGCGCGCCTCGTAGTGGTCGAAGATCGCCGCCACCACGGCCTCCGGTTCGTCGATGACCTGGATCAAATCGACGTCCTCGGGATTGATCATGTTCTCGGCCACCAGCCGCTCGCGGAACCAATCGAGCAGGCCGCCCCAGAACTCGGTGCCGACCAGGATCAGCGGAATGCGCGGCGTCTTGCCGGTCTGGATCAGGGTCAGCGCTTCGAGCAGTTCGTCCAGCGTGCCGAAGCCGCCGGGCATCACCACGTAGGCCGCCGCCACCTTGACGAACATGTATTTGCGGGCGAAGAAGTGGCGAAAGCTTTGCGAGATGTCCTGGTAGTGATTGGCCTTCTGCTCGTGCGGCAACTGGATGTTGAGCCCGATCGACATGCTCTTGCCTTCGAAGGCGCCCTTGTTGGCCGCCTCCATGACGCCGGGGCCGCCGCCGGAGACCACTGAAAAACCGGCGTCCGACAGCAGCCGCGCAATCTTTTCGGTGAGCCTGTAGTTGTTCGAATCCCTTGCGATGCGTGCGCTGCCGAAGATCGACACGGCCGGCCGCACCTCGGCCAGGCGCTCGGTCGCCTCGACGAACTCTGCCATAATGCCGAACACCCGCCAGGCTTCGCGCGCGCTGGTCGC
>CAYNGV010000164.1:0-3770 GCA_964397005.1 uncultured Sulfuritalea sp.
CGGCCGCCTGGTGTCGATCGGCGGCGGCGCCGACGAAGTCATGCTCGGCATCATCTGCAAGCTGGAAGGCACACTGCCGCGACAATGAGCTTCCGCAAAATCCTGATCGCCAATCGCGGGGAAATCGCCTGCCGCATCATGCGCACCGCGCGCACGCTGGGCTATCGCAGCGTGGCGGTGTATTCGGACGCCGATGCGGATGCGCCGCATGTCCGGCTTGCCGACGAGGCCGTGCGCATCGGGCAGGCGCCCGCGGCCGACTCCTACCGCAACAGCGCTGCATTGCTGGCCGCCGCGAGCGCAAGCGGCGCGCAGGCGCTGCATCCCGGTTACGGCTTCCTCAGCGAGAACGCGGACTTCGCCCGCGCCTGCGTCGAGGCCGGACTGGTGTTCATCGGCCCGCCCGCCGAAGCGATTGCCGCGATGGGCGACAAGGCCGGCGCCAAGCGACGCATGATCGCCGCCGGCGTGCCGACCGCGCCGGGATATCTGGGCGACGATCAAAGCGACGACAAACTGACCGCGGAAGCCGGCAAGCTCGGCTTCCCGCTGCTGGTGAAGGCCGTCGCCGGCGGCGGCGGTCGCGGCATGCGCCTTGCGCACAGCATGGCAGACCTGCCCGAGGCGCTTGCCGGCGCGCGACGCGAGGCACTGGCCGCCTTCGGCGATGCGACGCTGATGCTGGAACGCCTGATTCCAAACAGCCGCCATATCGAAATCCAGATCTTCGCCGACGCGCATGGCAATGCCGTGCATCTGGGCGAACGAGACTGCACGACACAGCGGCGGCGGCAGAAAGTGATCGAGGAAGCGCCCTCGCCCATCGTCACCCCCGCGATGCGCGAGGCGATGGGGCGCGATGCGGTGGCCGCCGCGCTGGCGGTCGGCTACCGGGGCACCGGCACCGTCGAGTTCATCGTCGACCCGGACTTGCGTCACTTCTTCCTGGAGATGAACACGCGGCTGCAGGTCGAGCATACGGTCACCGAAATGATCACGGGGCTGGACCTCGTCGAATGGCAATTGCGCGTCGCCGCCGGCGAGACGTTGCCGCTGCGCCAGGACGAGATCCGTTTCAGCGGCCATGCCATCGAGGCGCGGCTGTATGCCGAAGATCCCTATGCAAACTTTGCGCCGCAGACGGGCCCGGTGCTGCATTTCCAGCCCGAAGCCGCCGCCCGACCCGGCGTGCGGATCGATGCCGGCATCGCCGAGGGTGGCGCGGTAACGCCCTTCTACGACCCGATGGTGGCGAAAGTAATCGCTCACGGCCGCGACCGCAAGGACGCCATACGTCGACTCATGGCCGTGCTTGAAGACGCCCCGCTGCTCGGCCTGCCGACCAACGGGCGCCTGCTGCGCGACCTGGTCGACCACGACAGTTTTCGCGGTGCGCAAATGCATACGACGCTGCTCGACGCATGGGCCGCCGGCGACGAACCGATCCTCCAGCGCCCGCAATCTGACGAGACCGACTGGCAACTTGCTGCGGCACTGTTTGCCGGGCCGCCGGGCTGGCGTGCCGCGAGCGTTGCCGCTTACGACCTGACGCTGGTATGCGGCGATGAATCCCGCCGCATAAAAGTCGGCGCTGGCGATACGGCGACACAGATGCGGTTGCATGCCGAAACCAATGGCCGGCTGCGCTACACGCTTGACGGCGTCACCCGCCACGCCATCGTTCACCGCGACGGCGACACGCTGCATCTGGCGCGCGATGCGGCCGTCTTCGTTTTCCGCGAGGCTTCGCCCTACCCCGTGACGGAAACTCGCCACGATCCGCGCACCGCGCGCGCCGCCGTCGCCGGCACCGTGGCGCGGCTGGAAGTCGGCGCTGGCGACATGGTGAGCGCCGGCCAGACGCTGGCCGTGATCGAAGCCATGAAAATGGAAATGCGCGTCACCGCCAATGCCTCCGGCATGGTCGCTGCCGTGCGCACAATGGTCGGCCAGCAGGTTGCCGCCGGCGCGATACTGATCGAACTGAGCATCGAGGACACCGCATGCCTGCCCACGACAAAGCCATCCTGACCTGCGCCCTGACCGGCGTGCTGACCGACCCGAAGCAGCATCCGGTGCCGGTCACCCCAACGCAAATGGCCGCCGCCGCGCGCGAAGCCTTCAATGCCGGTGCCGCCATCATGCACGTGCATCTGCGTCGCCAGGAAGCGGGCATGGGCCACCTGCCCTCGTGGGATCCGGACGTCGCTGCGGAGATCGTCGATGCGATCCGCGCCGCCTGCCCCGGCGTCATCATCAACCTCACCACCGGCGTCATCGGCGCCGACATTTCCGGCCCCGCCGCCTGCATCCGCCGCGTCAAACCCGAAATCGCCGCCTGCAATGCCGGCACGCTGAACTATCTGAAACTGCGCGACGATGGCCGCTGGGCCTGGCCGCCGATGGTGTTTGACAATCCGGTGGAGAAGGTACAGGCCTTCCTCGACGTGATGCGCGAAACCGGTACCCGCCCCGAGTTCGAGTGTTTCGATGTCGGCATCGTGCGTTCGGTCGGCATGTATCGCAAGACAGGCATGACCAATCACGCCGAATACAACTTCGTCATGGGCGTCGCCTCGGGCATGCCGGTCGACGCCGACCTGCTGGCGCTGCTGCTGCGCTGGATCGAGCCCGGCTCGCCGTGGCAGGCGACGCTGATCGGCCGCGCCGAAATCTGGCCGCTGCACCAGCGTGTCGCCGAACTCGGCGGCATGTTGCGCAGCGGTCTGGAGGACAGCTTCTACCTGCCCGATGGCAGCCGCGCCGCCGGCAACGGCGCCATGATCGATGCGCTGGCCGCCTGCGCACACCGAGCCGGGCGCGAAGTTGCCAGCCCCGCCGAAGCGCGCGTCGCGCTCGGGTTGGCTGCCGCGTAAAACCCCTCGACAAACGCCGATATCGCTGGGATACCGTCCCCACTCCCGTGGGGACATAAATCTCCGCTATCCGGGCATCCACGGCCTTTGGCGCACGGGCCGGATGCGCGTGCTATCGTCGCGCCGATGAACACTATCCGCTCCGTCACCATCGACCTCGATGGCACCCTGCTCGACACCGTGCCCGACCTCGCCGCCGCCGCCAACGCCATGCTGCGAGAACTGGGCCGGCCCGAACTTCCGATCGAGACCATCGCCGCCTTCATCGGCCGCGGCATTCCCAAACTTGTTGCGCGTTGCCTGCCCGATCTCGACGAGGCCGCGGTGGAACAGGCGCAAGACATCTTCCGCCGCCATTACGCGATCGAGAACGGTCGCCGCTCGACGCTGTTTCCCGGCGTGCTGGAAGGCTTGCAGGCGTTCCGCGCGGCGGGTCTGCCGCTGGCGGTGATCACCAACAAGGCGGCCGCTTTCACCGAGCCGCTGCTGGTCGCGACGAAGCTCGGCGTCTGGTTCAACTTCGCCGTTTCCGGCGACAGCCTGCCGCACAAGAAACCGCATCCGGCGCAGCTGCTGCACGCCTGCCAGCGCATGGGCACCGCGCCCGCCGAGAACCTGCACATCGGCGATTCGCACCACGATGCCGTCGCCGCGCGCGCCGCCGGCTGCCCGGTGTTCATCGTGCCCTACGGCTACAACGAAGGCGAGGACGTGCAAGGAATCGACTGCGATGCTATAGTCGCGTCGCTGGCCGAGGCTGCTCGCCGTATTACCGGCCAGCGAAGCTGAATCCCCGGTATGCAAAGCCCCAGCGCCGACTTTCGAAAGACCGCATAGACACCATGCTCCACCGCAACCTGCAAACGACAAGGAAACACGCCCTCGGGGCGGAGG
>CAYNGV010000165.1:0-3758 GCA_964397005.1 uncultured Sulfuritalea sp.
GCTCTACCGCAACCGCGACCAGGAATTCGAGCGCGCGCTGGAAAAGCAATCCGCCGAGCGGCGCATCGGCGTGCACCTGCAACTGGGCGAAACGCCGGATGGCTTCGCCCTTACGCTGACCGACGAAGACGGCATCACGGTGAGCGCCGCCCTGCCCCACGCTCATGAGCTTGCGAAAAACGCAGAGCGCGCCTTTGTCGGCCTGCGCGAGAACCTCGGCAAGCTGGGCAACACGATCTTCGACGCCACGGAAATCTCGCTCGATCTCTCCCAGCCCTGGTTCCTGCCGCCCTCGGCGGTGAACGGCCTGCGCCGCGATGCCATCGCCGCGCTCGAAGCCGCACGTGAGGCGGCCCGGGAGCGCCTACCGCGAAGAATCGCCGCTTCGCCAGCGCCGACTTATCCGGAGAACGAACTCAGCTACCTCGGCAACGTACTCAACCGCGCGGCCCGCGCCTTCTACGAAAAGCACGGCGTGTCGGTGATCGCTGAAGCCTACGAGACCGACAGCGAGAAAGGCGAGGTCTCGCTGATGATCACGCGCCACTGCCTGCGCTACAGCTACAACCTGTGCCCGAAAGAAGTGAAAGGCCTCCGCCCCGACCCGATGACGCTGGTCAATGGCAAGGAAAAGCTCACCCTGCGCTTCGACTGCAAGAAATGCGAAATGCACGTCATCGGCAAGCTGAAGAAGGGCCGGCAGATCAGCATCCTCCCGGTCGCGCATTGAGTTTCCGACTTCACTCTCCCCCCTTCAAGGGGGGAGTCGGAGGGGGGATGGGGAGCGGGGAGGGAGACCGCACCATGAGCCGCGCATTGGGAAAACTGGTCCTCGCCCCGATGGAAGGCCTCGCCGACGACGTGCTGCGCGCGGTGCTGACCTCGGCCGGCGGCTACGACTGGTGCGTCACCGAATTCGTCCGCGTCAGCAGCACGCTGCTGCCGCACTCCTTGTACACGCGCCTGTCGCCCGAACTAAACAACGGCTCAAGCACCGCCAGCGGCACGCCGGTGCGCATCCAGCTGCTGGGCTCCGACCCGGACTTGCTGGCGCGCAATGCGGCGCATCTGGCGCTGCTGAACCCAGCCGGCATCGACCTGAACTTCGGCTGCCCGACGCCGCTGGTGAATCGCAATCGCGGCGGCGCGGCGCTGCTCGACGAACCGGAACTCTTGCAGCGCATCGCCGCAGCGGTGCGCGCGGCCGTACCGCCAGAAATTCCGGTCACGGCCAAGATGCGCCTGGGCATCGAGGATACCGACCGCGCGCTGGACTGCGCGCTGGCATTGGAAGCCGGAGGCATGCAGGAACTGGTGGTGCATGCCCGCACCAGGGCCGACGGCTATCGTCCGCTGGTGCGCTGGGAATGGATCGCGCATATCCGCGAGGTGGTAAAGCTGCCGATCATCGCCAACGGCGAGGTGTGGAACCTCGCTGACTATCACGCCATTCGCGCCGCCACCGGCTGCGCCGACGTCATGCTCGGTCGCGGCGCGGTGGCCGATCCGCTGCTGGCGCGGCGCATCCGTTCCGGCGCAGAAGACCACGCGACGGACGCCGACTGGGAAGAGTTACGGAGCATGATCGCGGAGTTCTGGACACGCGTGCAGGCCAAGCTCACGCCGACACAGTCGCCGGGCCGCCTCAAGCAATGGCTGGGCATGATGCAACGCGGCTATCCGCAGGCGGAGCAGCTCTACCGCGAAATACGCGAAGCGCGCCGGGCGCCGGAAATCAGCGCGGCACTGGCACGCCGCGACCTCTATCGCGCCGGCGCGGAACGGCCCAGCGAATCGAGCGCCGTCGTCGCGTCGATGTGAATCACGGCATCGAACTGCCCCGACAACGCCGCGTTGAAATAGTGGTCGCGGCGTTCGCTGTCGGGTAGGTAGAGGACGCCGACCGCCCGCTCGGGTCGGCTTGCGGCGTACTCCGCAGCCAGCGCCGGATTGCCGCGAAAGACCAGCAACGCATTGGGCGGACCGCGTCGATGCAGCCGGCCATGCCAGCTTTCGGCAATCGCCGGACGCAGCGGCCAGACGCGGTCGCGAGCGCCCCACTTGGGCGCCGCGCGCACCGTGCCGCGAAACGTGGAGAAGCCGACCAGCACCGCAGCATCGCCATGGCGCTCGCGCATCAGCTGGCCGATGCTCAGTTCGCCACCATGCGCCTGCGCCGTGGCGCGGGCATCGCCCTGGTGCAGGTTGTGAGCCCAGACCACCATGCGGCCTTGCGGCCCCATGCGCTCCAGCAAGCGGTCGAGGGTGTCGGCCATGTGGCGCTCGCGCAGGTTCCACGAGCCGATGCTCTCGCCGCGGTACAGCGCCCGGTAGTAGCCCTCGGCGGCGGCCACGGTGCGCGCGCTCTGGCCGGCCATGAACTCATCCTCGCCGGCGAGAGGCCCGGCTTCCAGTTCCGCGACTTGTTCCTGCGCGCCCTCGGCGCAGGAGGGCGCGCCGCCGGCCGTGACGTCGCGGCCGTAGAACGAGGGCTCGATGTAGTCGTCGAAGCAGCGATAGCGCTGCCGCGCGTTGGCGGCCGCAACAACGGAGCGGCGCGCGACATGGCGCACGACGGCATCGGCCGATTCGGGCAGGCTGTAGAGGTCCATGCCGTAAAGCCGCACCGGGTCGTTGCGGTGCGCGGGCGCCCGATTGCGCGTGCGCACTTCCTTGACCAGATCGCGCAATTCGGAATTGCGTGACGGCCAGTCGGGAAAGCGCATGAAACCCGCGAGCGCGGACGTGGCGTCGGCTTCGCCGGACTCGCCGCGGACGTAGGCATCGACACGGCGGACCATCTCCCACGGCGCTTCAAGCACCAGTGCGCGATAACCCTGCTCCGCGATCAGGCGCTGCGTGATGCGCGCCCGCTCGCGATAGAACTCGCGGCTGCCGTGGGTGGCCTCGCCAAGCAGGACCACGCGCGCCTTGGCCGTCAGTGCCAGCAGCGCGTCGTAGTCGTGCTCGCCGCCGGTCAGCGGCTGGGCGGCCAACGCGCCCGCCCACAGGGCCGTGGCCAGCCCCGCCAGCTTACGCAGCATTCGGCGCGGCGGCGCGGCGATCGCAGTGATCGGCAATCGCTTGCGCCAGGCGCGGCATCAGGGCCTCGGGAAAATCGTGGCCCATGCCCTCGATCACCTCGAGCTTCGCGCCGGGAATGTGCTGCGCCGTGTCGCGGCCGGCGGCCAGCGGCACCAGCGGATCGTCGGCGCCGTGGATCACCAGGGTTGGCGCGGCGATGGTGCGCAGCAGCTTGCGCCGGTCGCCCGAGGCGATGATGGCCAGCAACTGGCGCGCGACGCCTGCCGGGTCATAGGCGCGGCGCACGCTCTTGCCGATGCGGCTGCGCAGTTCCTCGCGCGTCGAAGGGTAGCCGGGGCTGCCGATCACGCCGAACATTTCGACCAGGTGCTCGATCACCGACTCGGGGTCCTTCGGATTGGCCGGCCGAGCCAGCAGGACCTTGCGCGCGGGTTTGGTCGGCTTCGAGACCTTGCGGTTGCCCGAGGTGGACATGATCGAGGTGAGGCTCAGCACGCGCAGCGGGAATTTCGCCGCCAGCACCTGCGCGATCATGCCACCCATCGAGGCACCGACGATGTGCGCGCGCGCAATGCCGAGCTTGTCCATCAGGCCGACGGTGTCGCCGGCCATGTCGTCCAGCGTGTAAGGCGCGCGCACCGGCAGGCCGAGCGCCGAGGCCGCCATGGCCAGCATCAGGTTGGCGCGCTTCTTCCCCGGCGCCCGGCCGGACA
>CAYNGV010000166.1:0-3670 GCA_964397005.1 uncultured Sulfuritalea sp.
ACGGAAGAGAACGTTCCCCGGTGGGGCGGCCGGTCTTCAAAACCGGCAGGGGTCGCCATGCGGTCCCTGGTGGGTTCGACTCCCGCTCTCTTCCGCCAATCGACCGCTGACATGTCACGACAACAATACCGCGGCGCCATTCCCGTCGGCCTGCTCTACGACCCGGAGTACGACATGTGGGTGCGCGTCGCGGGTGACGACGTGCTGATCGGCGCCACCAGCTTCGGCATCTTTCTCGCCGGCGGCATCATCGGCTTCACCGCCAAGCCGAAAGGCGCCGAGGTGGCACTGGGGCGCGGCCTGGGCACGGTGGAATGCGCCAAGACCGTGCTCGCCGTGCATGCGCCGATTTCCTTCGTGCTGCTCGAAGCCAACGAGGCCGCCGAGGAACGTCCGGCGATGCTCAATCGTGATCCCTACGAGGCCGGCTGGATGGTGCGCGGCCGGCCACTGGCCTGGGAGGCGGAACGCGGCCGGCTGGTCGATGCGGCGGCCTATCGCGCGCACATCCGGCGCATCGAGCCGACCGCGGAGTTTGAATGAGCGAACATCGCCAGAAACTCGCCATCCTGCTCTGGTCGGCCACACCGGAGCGTCCGCAACTGTGCGCCACGCCCTTCGTGCACGCGGCGGCGGCGGCGGCCTTCGACTGTGAAGTGGAAATCCATTTCGCCGGCCCGGCGGTGCGCCTGCTGGTGGCGGGCGTTGCCGATACGCTGCGCCCCTGGCCGGGAGTCGAAACATCGATTTACCACATGATGCGGCAGGCGGCGAACCTCGATGTCAGCTTTCGCGCCTGCGCCATGGCCATGGGCGCGCTGGTCGCCGAGGATGAGCCGCTGATCCCCGAGTATTCCGGCACGGTCGCCGCCAGCGCCTTCGTCGCGCGCGCGCTCGATCCGGACTGGGCGACGCTGGTGTTCTGATCGTCATGAGCGCCTCCGACACCATCGCCTGCCCATCCTGTCGCGCGCCGATGGTGACGCATCGCTTCGAGCGCAAGCTGGGCGGCGAGGTCATGCTCGATCTTTGCTTCGGCTGCCAGGGTATCTGGTTCGACGAATACGAAAGCCTGCGACTCGCGCCGGCTGGGGTCGTCGAGCTGTTCAAGCGGATTCACGAGCATCGCGACGACCAGCGCCTGCCCCTGGCCAGCCCCTTGCGTTGTCCGCGCTGCGACGAACGCCTGATTCATTCGCAGGACCGGGTCAAGAGCGGGCTGTTCAACTACCAGCGCTGCGGCCAGCATGGCCGCTTCATCACCTTTTCCCAGTTCATGATCGAGAAGGGTTTCGTGCGCCAGCTGACGCCCGTCGAGATCAAGGAGATCAGCGTCCGCATCGGCGTGGTGCACTGCACGGGGTGCGGCGCGCCGGTGGATATCCGCAAGGAAAGCGCCTGCACCCATTGTCGCGCGCCGATTGCGATCCTCGATCCGCGGGCGGTCGAAGCGGCGCTGGCCGGTTACCAGCAGGTCGCGCTGAAACAGGCGGCGCCGCCGGAACCGGCGCTGCTGGCCGAGGCCATCCTGTTTTCCGAACGCGAACGCAGCCGGCGCCAGCGCGAACGCGGCAGCGGACTGAATGCCGACATCGGCGATCTGCTGCTCGATGGCGTTTCCATGGTCTGGGACATCCTGCCGTGACCAGGGCAGACATCACCGGCGTCATCCTCGCGGGTGGCCAGGGCCGCCGCATGGGCGGCGTCGACAAGGGCCTGCAATACCTGAACGGCCGGCCGCTGGTGCAATGGGTGCTGGAACGCCTGGCGCCGCAGGTGCACACCGTGCTGATCAGCGCGAACCAGAATCCTGAACGTTATGCCGAATTCGGCTGCCCGGTGCTGCCCGATGTGATTCCCGGTTTCGCCGGGCCGCTGGCCGGACTGCAGGCCGCGCTGGCGCATGCGGCCACGCCGCTGATTGCGACCGTGCCCTGCGATTCGCCCTTCCTGCCGGTGGACCTCGTCGAGCGGCTGCACGCGGCATTGCAAGCGCGGCACGCCGACCTTGCCGTGCCGCGCACCGGCGACCGTGCGCAGCGCGCCTTTTGCCTGACGCGGCGCGAGCTGCTGCCGAAACTCGACGCCTTCCTCAATTCCGGCGAACGCAAGGTAGGCCTCTGGCACGCCTCGCTGAACGTAGTTGAAGTCGCCTTCGATGACCAGGCCGATGCCTTCAGCAACATCAATACAGCGGAAGAACTGGCGCACTGCAAGCAACGGCCAGCGGTTCCGTAGCAGGAAATTTTTACGAAAATCCGTGAAAAGCCGCACTACCCGATTGCCGGCGAGTGTGCTTCAATAGCGCAGGAAATGATTCCCCGATTTTTCAGAAAGTGCAGAGGCAAAACATGGATTGGTCGTTGAATCGCGCAAGCTTGGGTCTCGTCAAAATCAGCGTGGGGCTGTTCTGCCTCCTCGCCGGTGGTTGCTTGCCCGGTCTCGCAGCGGCGGCCGAGCCCACTGCGGCGGTCCAGACCAGCGGCAAACGCTTCGCCACCGTGCTCCGCATCCGCGGCGAGGTTTCCGCCTCCGGCAGCGGCAGTGAACGAAAGCTGCGCGAGGGCGACGCGGTTTTCGTCGGCGAACGGGTTCGCGCCCCGGCGCTGGCCGAAGCCGTACTCAAGACCGACGATGCGGGCATGGTCGCCGTTCGCCCCAGCACCGAATTCGTCGCCGAGCGCTTCGCCGCCGAGGACAAGCCGACGGACAGTTTCAGCGTGCGCCTGCTCACCGGTTCGCTGCGCGTGATCAGCGGCTGGATTTCCCGCACCAACCGCTCCGGGCACAACATCGTCACGCCGTCGGCCACCATCGGCATTCGCGGCACCGATCACGAGCCCTACGTGCTGTCCGCCGAGCTGGCTACCACCACGAACAACAAGGAAGGCACCTACGACAAGGTCAATCGCGGCGGCACCACCATGCAGGTCGGCGACAACAAGCTCGACATCGACGCCGGACGCGTCGGCTTCGTGCGCGCGCCGACGCCGGTCAAGGAAAACAAGAGCGGCTTCAGGGAGCGCGCCCTGATGACCATCCTGCTGCCGGTGCTGCTCGACAAGGTGCCGAATTTCTACGTGCCCGGCGAATTCGACGCCGAACTCGACCGTTACTCGCAAACGGCCGACCAGGAAAGCCAGAAGCAACTCGAACAGCGACGCAAGTCGCCGCCGCCGGCCACGCCTTCGCCGGCACCGACGAAAGCGCCCGCCGCCGTTGCCGGCCCGCAAAGCGGAAACTCCGGCATGCAAAGCAAGCCAGCGCCGACTTTTGCACCTGCCGCCGCACCCACGCCGACCTCCGGCACTGCGCCGGCTGTGTCCGCCTTCCCGCCGATCGCTGGCTGCGAGACTACCTCGATCGCCAAGACCTGGCTGGGGCAACTGGATGGTGCGATCGCCAAGCGCGACGCAGCGGGCATCGTCGCCATGTTCGCGCAGGAAGCCGCCGTACGCGCCACGGTGCGCGGCAGCGAAGGCAAGATGATGAGCGTCGATATCACCCGTGAGGAGCTGGCCAAGAGCACCCTTGCCGCCATGAAGGGCCTCACCAACTACAAGCAGCGCCGTGTGTGGACCGAAGGCAAGCCCGTCAGCGCCACCTGCGATCGCATCGGCGTGAAATCAGTCGTCATCGAGCAGGGAAAGCAATCCGGCAAGCCCTACCG
>CAYNGV010000167.1:0-3577 GCA_964397005.1 uncultured Sulfuritalea sp.
CGACGAACTGGGCATAGGCTTCCTTGAAGCCCTTGGGCATGGTCACGGCCTTGTCGGCCCAGCGCACGCCTTCCTGATCGCCCGTGGCATTGAGCGGCGCCAGCACGCCGCTGGTGAACTTCGCCGATTCATCGAGAATCGCCTCGACCACATCCGCCGCCGCCTCTTCGTAACCGGGCAATGCGGCCACCTTGTCGATGCCGGCCAGTTCGGTCAAGACGAACTGCATGTCCTTCAAAGGGGCGGTATAGCTGCTCATCGCGTCACTCCGTAATCAGTCCGTCAGCTTTCAAAGACCCGCGACCAGTTCCGGCACCGCCTGGAACAGATCGGCTACGAGGCCGTAGTCCGCGACCTGGAAGATCGGCGCATCGGGATCCTTGTTGATCGCCACGATCACCTTGGAATCCTTCATGCCCGCCAGATGCTGGATCGCCCCGGAAATGCCGATGGCAATGTAGAGCTGCGGCGCGACGATCTTGCCGGTCTGGCCGACCTGGTAGTCGTTCGGCACGAAGCCCGCATCGACCGCGGCGCGCGAGGCGCCCATCGCCGCGCCGAGCTTGTCGGCCAGCGGCTCCAGCACCTTGTGGTAGTTCTCGCCGCTGCCCATGCCGCGACCGCCCGAGACGATGATCTTCGCCGCACCCAGTTCCGGGCGCGCCGACTTGGTCAGTTCGCGGCTGATCAGCTTCGACTGGCCGAGATCGGCGCCAGCCGGGATGCTTTCGACGGCAGCGCTGCCGCCCGAATTCGCTGCCGCATCGAAGCCGGTGGTGCGCACCGTGATGACCTTGGTAGCATCGCTCGACTTCACCGTCGCCAGTGCATTGCCGGCGTAGATCGGCCGCACAAAGCTATCGGCATCGACCACCGAAATGATTTCGGAGATTTGCGCCACATCGAGCAACGCGGCCACGCGCGGCAGGGTGTTCTTGCCGTTACTGGTGGCTGGCGCAATGATGTGGGTGTAGCCAGCGGCATTGGCGACGATCAGCGCGGCAAGGTTTTCCGCCGTTTGATCGCCGTAGTGGGCGGCATCGGCGATCTTGACCTTGGCCACACCGGCGACCTTGGCCGCCTGTTCGGCGACGGCGCCGCAGTTCGCGCCGGCGACCAGAACATGGATCTCGCCCCCGATCTTGGCCGCAGCAGTGACGGCGTTGAGGGTCGCGGCCTTGAGGACGGCATTGTCGTGTTCTGCTATGACGAGGAGGCTCATGCGATCACCTTGGCTTCGTTCTTGAGTTTATCAATCAGTGCCGCAACATCGGCGACCTTGATGCCGGCGCTGCGCTTGGGCGGCTCCGTGACGGTCACGGTGGCCAGGCGCGGCGCGGCGTCCACGCCGAGGTCGGCCGGCTTGACTATTTCCATCGGCTTCTTCTTCGCCTTCATGATGTTGGGCAGCGTCGCGTAGCGCGGTTCGTTCAGGCGCAGGTCGGTGGTGATGATCGCCGGCAACGTCACTTCGATGGTTTCGAGACCGCCATCGACTTCGCGGGTAACCGTGGCCTTGCTGTCAGCAATGACGACCTTGGAGGCGAAGGTGGCTTGTGACCAGCCCAGCAGCGCAGCCAGCATCTGGCCGGTCTGGTTGGCGTCGTCGTCGATGGCCTGCTTGCCGAGGATGATGAGTTGCGGCGCTTCCTTCTTCGCTACCGCGGCGAGCAGCTTGGCCACGGCCAAGGGCTGCAGTTCGACGTCGGTTTCGACCAGGATCGAGCGATCGGCGCCGATGGCCATTGCCGTGCGCAGGGTTTCCTGGCAGGCGGTGACGCCGCAGGAGACAGCGATCACTTCCGTGGCCGTGCCGGCTTCCTTGAGACGCATGGCTTCTTCGACCGCGATTTCGTCGAAGGGATTCATCGACATTTTCACATTCGCCAGATCGACACCAGTGCCGTCTGCCTTGACGCGAACCTTGACGTTGTAGTCAATCACGCGCTTGACCGGGACGAGGATTTTCAAGCGAGTCTCCTTGAAGTGGGCTGAGCTAAGAAGGGTTGATTCTAACGACTATTCGGGCCTGTATTTCCATACGCTACAGTATGGAATGTGAGATACTACCGCAGAGCAACACAAAATTCAATACCCTACCGTATGGAAAACAAAGTCGCCAAGACACCGCGCACCATGCTGGACCGCGAAGCCTGGATCAAGGGCGCGATTGCCATACTGGCCGAACATGGCGCCGAGCGCCTTCGCGTCGAGGTGCTGGCCACGCGCCTGGGCGTCACCAAGGGCAGCTTCTACTGGCACTTCAAGGACCGCCGCGACCTGCAGGACGCGGTGCTGGACTTCTGGAAGGAAGGCCGCATCCGCGACATCCGCAAACAGACCCAGGCCGAACCCGGCAATGAGGTCGCCGCCCTGCTCCACACCATCGAGGTCTACGCCTCCGCGCGCAACCGCAAGGGCATCGCCATCGAAGCCGCGGTGCGCAGTTGGGCGCGTCGCGACCCGCAGGCGGTCGCCGTCGTCGAGGCGGTCGATGCCGAACGACTGGCCTGCTCCTGCCGCCTGTTCCGCGCCTGCGGGCTGCCCGAGCAGGAAGCCCAGGCGCGCAGCGTCATGCTCTACGCCTACGTCTTCGGCGTCAGCCTGCTGCGCCCCGGCGGCTTCGCCGCCGACATGGACTCGCTCAAGGCCTGGATCGCCCAGCATATCGCGCGCTGAGAGACTACATCCGCTCGAAGATTCCCGCCGCACCCATGCCGGTGCCGACGCACATGGTCACCATGCCGTACTTCAGATTGCGCCGGCGCAGGGCGTGGATGGCCGTCGCCGAACGAATCGCGCCGGTAGCGCCGAGCGGGTGGCCCAGGGCGATGGCACCACCGATCGGATTGACCTTGGCCGGATCGAGACCGAGGTCCTTGATCACCGCCAGCGACTGCGCGGCGAAGGCCTCGTTGAGTTCGATCCAGTCGAGCTGATCCTGGGTGATGCCGGCGGCGCGGCAGGCAACCGGGATCGCCTCCTTGGGGCCGATGCCCATGATCTCGGGCGGTACGCCGCGCACGGCGAAGGAGACGAAGCGCGCCAACGGCGTCAAATTGAATTGCTTCAGTATCTTTTCGCTGACGAGGATCAGCGCACCGGCGCCATCGGAAGTCTGCGAGCTGTTGCCGGCCGTCACCGAACCCTTGGCGGCGAACACCGGCTTGAGCTTGGCCAGCGCTGCCAGATTGGAATCGGCACGCGCACCTTCGTCGCGATTGACGCTGCGCTTCTTCAGATCGACCTCGCCGCTGGCGAGGTTAGGCACGCGGTCGATAATCTCGACCGGCGTCGTCTCGGCGTCGAACTCGCCCGCCGCCTGCCCGGCGATGGCGCGCTGGTGCGATTGCAACGCGAATTCGTCCTGCATCTCGCGCGTGATCTTCCACTGGTTGGCGACCTTTTCTGCGGTAAGGCCCATGCCGTAGGCCATGCCGACGTTCTCGTCCTTGAACACGCCCATGTTGATCGAGGGATGGTTGCCGCCCATCGGTACCATGGACATCGATTCGGCGCCTCCCGCGATCATGACATCGGCCTGGCCGACGCGGATGCGGTCGGCGGCCATCGCCAC
>CAYNGV010000168.1:0-3479 GCA_964397005.1 uncultured Sulfuritalea sp.
CCATGCTGACCATCGCCGGAACTGCCCGCTTCGTTTCCGACCTGCACCTGCGGGCGGAGCGGCCCGACCTCACCGAACGCTTCGCGGCCTTTCTCGCCGATACCGCCTCCGCAAAAATCGAAGCGCTGTTCATCCTCGGCGACCTGTTCGAGTACTGGATCGGCGACGACGACCTGGCCGATCCGTTCAATGCGCGGGTATGCAAGCTGCTGCGTGACCTGGCGGATCGGGGTACGCACATCTATTTCATCGCCGGCAATCGCGACTTCCTGATCGGCGAAACCTTCGCCGCCGCGGCCGGCATTGCGCTGCTCGACGAGATTGAAAAAGTCGGCGCTGGCGGTACGGCGACGTTGCTGATGCACGGCGATACCGTGTGCACTGACGACCTGCCCTATCAGGAATTCCGGCGCATGGTGCGCGCCAAAGAGTGGCAGGAAGGTTTTCTCGCCCGCCCCCTGCCCGAGCGCCGCGCCGAGGTTGAAAACCTGCGCCGCCGCAGCGCCGAGGCGATGCAGGGCAAGACGGCTGAGATCATGGACGCCAACGCCGCTGCGATTCGGGCGGCTCTAACAGCGAATGACTGTCCCCGGCTGATCCACGGTCATACGCATAGACCCGGACGCGAAGACGTCGCGCTGGCCGACGGCGCGGCCGAACGCTGGGTGCTGTCGGATTGGGATACCGGACGCGGCGACGCCCTGGAAATCAGCGCGGCCGGCGTGCGCCGCATCGACCTCTCGCGCTAGCGCAAACCCCGCGCCAGGTCGGCCTGCAGATCGGCCACGCTTTCCAGCCCGACCGCAATCCGCAACAGCCCTTCGCCTATGCCCGAGGCGGCCCGCGCTTCGGCCGTGATGCGGCCGTGCGTAGTGGACGCCGGATGCGTGATGGTGGTCTTGGTGTCGCCCAGATTCGCCGTGATCGACAGCAGGCGGCAGTTGTCGACCACGCGCCACGCGGCCTCGCGACCGCCCTTGACCTCGAAGGAAACAATCGCGCCGCCGCTGGCCTGCTGCCGCATTGCCAAGGGGTGCTGCGGGTGCGAAGCCAGCCCCGGGTAGTACACACGCGCCACCTGCGGCTGGGCTTCGAGCCAGCGCGCAAGTTCCAGCGCATTGGCCGACTGCGCCTTCATGCGCACCGACAGGGTTTCCAGCCCCTTGAGAATCACCCAGGCATTGAACGGCGACAGGGTCGGTCCGGCGGTGCGCAGGAACTTGAAGACTTCGTCGGTCAGCGCTTTTGCGCCGCAGACCGCGCCGCCCAGCACCCGGCCCTGCCCGTCCAGGTATTTGGTGGCGGAATGGATTACCAGATCGGCGCCCGTTTGCAGCGGACGCTGCAGCGCCGGTGTACAGAAGCAGTTGTCCACCACCAGCAATGCGCCGGCCGCATGCGCGACGTCGGCGAGCGCGGCGATGTCGAAGACTTCCGTCAGCGGGTTCGACGGCGTCTCGATGAACACCAGCTTCGTGGTTGGGCACAGCGCGGCGCGAAAGGCCTCGACGCTGCCCTGGTCGACAAACGTGGTCTCCACGCCAAAGCGCGGCAGGATGTTGCCGAAGAGTTGCTGCGTGGCGCCGAAAATACTGCGCGAGGCGACGATATGCTCGCCCGATTTCATCAGCGCCATCACGGTCGACAGGATCGCCGCCATGCCGGTGGCGGTGGCGACGCAGGCTTCGGCGCCTTCCAGCGCCGCCAGCCGCTCCTGCAGGGTGGTGACGGTGGGATTGGTGAAACGCGCGTAGACATTGCCCGGCTCTTCGCCCGAAAAGCGCGCAGCGGCCTGTGCCGCATTGTCGAAGACAAAGCTCGAAGTGAGGTAGAGCGCCTCAGAATGCTCGCCGAACTGGCTGCGTTCCTGGCCGGCGCGTACGGCCAGCGTTTCGAAGGACCAGCCGGTTTTGTCGGAAGCGGTGTCCGCCACGCTCATCCCGCCTGCACCAGATTCAGGTCGAGCTGTTCTCCGTCCGGTCCGTCACCGTCCTGGTCATCCATCTTCGGCAAGGGGGGCAGGGAACGCTTGTGCTCCATGTTCTGCAGGTAGGTCGCGGTGACATCGCCGGTGATGTAGCTGCCGTCGAAACACGAGGTCTCGAACTGGGTCACCGCCGGATTGACCGAGCGCACCGCCGCCTTGAGGTCGTCGAGGTCCTGGTAGATCAGCGCGTCGGCGCCGATCTCGCGGCAGATTTCCTCGTCGTTGCGGAAGGCGGCGATCAGTTCGCTGCGCGTCGGCATGTCGATGCCATAGACGTTGGCGAAGCGCACCGGCGGCGAGGCGGAGGCGAAATAGACCTTCTTCGCCCCGGCTTCGCGCGCCATCATGATGATCTCGCGGCTGGTGGTGCCGCGCACGATGGAGTCATCGACCAGCAGCACGTTGCGCCCCTTGAATTCCTGGCTGATGGCGTTGAGCTTCTGCCGCACGGATTTGCGCCGAGTGGCCTGCCCCGGCATGATGAAGGTGCGGCCGATGTAGCGGTTCTTGACGAAGCCCTCGCGATACGGAAGATTCAGGCGCGCCGCCAGGTCCATCGCCGAAGGACGGCTGGAATCGGGAATCGGAATCACCGCGTCGATCGCCAGGTGCGGCATGGTGAGGCGGATCTTGTCGGCCAGGTAGTCGCCCATCTTGGCCCGTGTTTCGTACACCGAAATGCCATCCATCACCGAGTCGGGGCGCGCCAGATAGACGAACTCGAACATGCACGGAGCATGCAGCGTGCGCTCCGCGCACTGGCGGCTGACGAAATTGCCGCGCATGTCGATCAGCACCGCCTCGCCCGGCTCGACGTCGCGCAGCATCTTGAAACCCAGCGTATCGATCGCCACGCTCTCCGATGCCACCATGTATTCCGTGCCCTCGGGTGTTTCATTGCGCCCCATCACCAGCGGGCGGATGCCGTAGGGATCGCGGAAGGCCAGCAGACCGTAGCCGGCGATCATTGCCACCACGGCATAGGCGCCCTTGACGCGGCGGTGCACGCCGGCCACTGCCTTGAAAATGGTCTCGGCATCGACCTGGTACTTGGTCGACGCGGCCTGCAATTCGTGCGCCAGAACGTTGAGCAACACCTCCGAATCGGAGTTGGTGTTCATGTGGCGCAAGTCCTGCAGGAACATGTCCTGCTTCAACTGGTCGGCATTGGTCAGGTTGCCGTTGTGCGCCAGCATCAGGCCGAACGGGGAATTGACGTAGAAGGGCTGCGCCTCGGCGGCGTTGTCGGCCGAGCCTGCGGTGGGGTAACGGCAATGGCCGATGCCCCAGTTGCCCACCAGGCTGCGCATGTTGCGGGTACGGAACACATCGCGCACCAGGCCGGAGCCTTTGTGCATGTGGAAACGCCCACCTTCGGCGGTGGCGACGCCGGCAGCGTCCTGACCGCGGTGCTGCAGCACCTGCAGGCCGTCGTAAAGCAACTGGTTCACCGGCGTGGTGGCCACCACACCCAGAATTCCGCACATGGTCC
>CAYNGV010000169.1:0-3475 GCA_964397005.1 uncultured Sulfuritalea sp.
CCGCATCGCGTGGTGGTCGGCGAGCGCGGCCTCAAGGAAGGCAAGCTGGAATACAAGGGCCGCACGGACGCAGAGGCCACCATGGTTGCCGTCGGCGAAATGGCTGCCTTCCTCAAACAGAAACTGTGCGACGCCTAGCGCTTGCGCTGACTCTTGTCGCGGCGCTGCTGCCGACAGCAGCCCGTGCCGGCGCGCAGCAGTATGAGCCGATGGCTGACAGCGTGCGGGCCGGCCTGCACGCGGCGATTGCTGACCGCGCCGCGCCTGAACCGCAGTTCCCCTCGATCCAGGAAAAGGTCAACTGGCTGACCGAAATGTCCGCGCGACTGACCCGCCGCATGCCGGACCGCGAGGCGCGCCTCGACCTCCTCAAGACCGTGTATTACGAAGCCAAGCGTGCCGGCCTCGACCCGCAGATGGTGCTCGGCCTGATCCAGGTCGAGAGCGGCTTCAAGAAATATTCCGTATCGTCCGCTGGCGCCCGCGGCTACATGCAGGTGATGCCCTTCTGGATCAAGGAGATCGGTGACAAAGGCAACAACCTGTTCCACATGCGAACCAACCTGCGCTACGGTTGCACCATCCTGCGCCACTACCTGGACATCGAAAAGGGCGATCTCTATCGCGCGCTGGGCCGCTACAACGGCAGCCTGGGCAAGCCGGAATATCCGAACATGGTGCGCGGCGCGTGGGAGAAGCAGTGGGCGTGGGGGCCACAGGTGATCGGGCCGCGGTAGCGTGCAATTCGCCGTATCGCCGGCGCCGACTTTTGCTTCAGTGCCTTCCCCACAAGGCCACGACGGATTGATGTTCGGGTTCGAGAAGGCTAGAATGTTCCTACATGCAAGGAGAACATCATGCAGACCGTCAATATCCGCCAGCTCAAAACCAACCCGTCGACTGCCCTGCGCAGCGCGAAGAATGACGACATGGTCGTCGTCATGAACCGCGATCATCCCCAAGCCCTGCTCGTCGATCTGGACAAGCTCGATCTGCCCGATCTCGACTCGGTACGGGTAGCGCTTGCCGTGTCTTTGTTTCGCAGCGGGGCCGTCTCCGCCGGGTTTGCCGCGCGCATGGCCTGCAAGCCCCTGCCCGAGATGCTGACCCTGCTCTCCAGTCTGGGCATTCCCCTGACCGGGGGCAATGCGGCCGACGCCCACGATGATCTGGAAACGGGCAAGCAATGGCTGGCGCAAAAGGCCTGACGCTTGCGTAGCGTCGTCATCGCCGATGCGGGGCCGCTGATTGCGCTGTCCCGCATCGACTCCCTGGATTTGTTGCACGGCTTGTTCGGCCAAGTCCTGGTTACCGAAGCAGTTCGCGACGAGGCCTTGCCGGCGGCGGACTATCCGGGCATGGCCGTCATCGCCCGAGCCTTCGACGAAGGCTGGCTGGCTTGTCCGGGACCTTTCGACACTTCGTGGCAGCCCGTGAACCCCGGCCTCGATGCAGGAGAACGCAGCGCAATTGCGGCAGCGGTGAAGATGCCCGGATGTTTGCTGATCATCGATGATCGTGCCGGACGCGCGGAAGCCCGGTTGCACAAGGTCGCCATTGTCGGCACCGCGGCGGTAATCGGCCTCGCGAAGTTGCAGGGCCTGATTCCTGCGGCGCGTCCGGTTCTCGACCGGTTGCGGCCGGCGGGGTATTTCGTTCATCCGCGAATCATCGAGGCGGTGCTGCAAGGCATCGGTGAATAGCGCCAGCGTCAACTTCGAGAATGGACACCCTGCCGCCTGCGGGCTATCATCCACCCAGATTGATTGAGACGGGGAAATCATCATGCCTGCTGCATCGCTCACACTGTCCGCGCAACTTTCGCGCCGTGTCCAGAAGCTCGCGCAAGCAGCTGGGCGCACGCCCGAATCCATGCTGAGTTTCGTTATCCGTGATGGACTCGACTATTGCGAGTACGCGGTAAAGAGCGTCAACGAAGGCCTGGCCGACATCGAGGCCGGACGCACTCATTCGACCCAGGATGTCCGGGAGCACTTCGCGAAGCGTCGAACCGCACGTCGTGACAAAAAAGCGGCTTGATTACGCCACACGGGCACGTCGCGACATCGAGGCCATCGAAGCTTACTACCTGGAAGAAGCCGGCGAGACGATTGCCGACCGGGCGGTAGATGCCATCCTGACCCAGGCCGAGAAAATCGCCGCCCTTGACCTGAAGTTCCGACCGGGTATTCGGGCCGGCACCCGTGAATGCGTCATGACGCGCTTCCCCTACACGCTGGTCTACCTGTCCAAGGCGCGGGAGGTAAAGATTGTCCGGGTGCTGCATCAACGCTCCGAATATTTCAACCGACTGAGGCCCCGGCTCGGACTGGAATGAAGACAGCGGGTGGCTGACGCCTGTTCGCCCCGACGTTCTTGCTTCGTTCCGTTATTCCGGCGGCTCTGCATGCCTTGGATTCCGCTTTGCGGGCCGGCAAAGCCGGAATGACGAAGCGCTACCGCATCCCCGGCAACATCCCCTTCATCCCCCGCATCATCTTCGCCATCCCGCCCTTGGAGAACTGCTTCATCATCTTCTGCGTCTGCTCGAACTGATTCAGCAGGCGATTGACTTCCTGCACCGACACTCCGGCGCCGGTGGCGATGCGGCGCTTGCGGTTGGCCTTGATGATCTCGGGTTTGCTGCGCTCGCCCGGCGTCATGGAATTGATGATGCCTTCGAGGCGGCGCACCGCCTTGTCCTCCATGCCACCGCCGGCCTTTTGCGCCATGGCGCTGAACTGCGCTGGCAGCTTTTCGAGCATCGCCGCCATGCCGCCCATGTTTTTCATCTGGCCGATCTGGTCCTTGAAGTCGTTGAGGTCGAAGCCCTTGCCCGACTTCATCTTCTTGACGAACTCCTGCGCCTTGTCCTGATCGACGCCGCGCTGGGCTTCCTCGACCAGGCCGAGGATGTCGCCCATGCCGAGGATGCGCGAGGCCATGCGTTCGGGATGGAACTCCTCCAGCCCCGTCAGCTTCTCGCCGACGCCGGCGAACTTGATCGGCTTGCCGGTGACATGGCGCACCGACAGCGCCGCGCCGCCGCGCGAATCACCGTCGAGCTTGGTGAGTATCACGCCGGTCAGCGCTAGCGCTTCGTTAAAGGCTTTCGCCGTATTCACCGCATCCTGACCGAGCATGGCGTCGACCACGAACAGGGTTTCGATCGGCTTCAACAGCGCATGCAGATCCTTGATCTCGGCCATCATCGCTTCATCGATGGCGAGGCGTCCGGCGGTGTCGACAAAGATCACGTCGTAGTAGTGGCGCTTGGCGTGATCCAGCGCCGCGGCCGCGATGTCGGCCGGCTTTTGTTCACCCGATGAGGGGAAAAAGTCGATCCCGGCCTGAGCAGACACGGCTTTCAACTGCTCGATGGCGGCGGGGCGATAGACGTCGCAACTCACCGTCAGCACTTTCTTCTTCTGCCGCTCCTTGAGCCACTTGCCGAGCTTGGCCGTGGTGGTGGTCT
>CAYNGV010000170.1:0-3463 GCA_964397005.1 uncultured Sulfuritalea sp.
ATTTTGGTTTGACATGCACTTTCAGCGCGGCGCCGGTGCCACGGTGATACTCTTTTCGCCATGAATGCCAGCCCTCGAGAATCCCGGCGTCCGTGCGTCGGGAGCGTTGCCCGCCATGCCGGCTGACGAATCCTTCATCACCATCCATCCCGCCGCGCCGCCCAAACCGGCGCCCGGGACTTCCTGCAACGGCTGCGGCGTCTGCTGCGCAGCCCTGCCCTGCCCCGTCAGTCGCCTGCTGCTCGGCCATCGCACGGGCGCGTGTCCGGCATTGCAATGGCGCGAATCGGAGCGCCGCTACTTCTGCGGCATGGTGCTTGCACCGGCGAGTTTCCTGCGCTGGCTGCCACAAGGGTGGAGCGCGTTCTGCGGCCGCCGGGTCAAGCGCTGGATTGCCGCCGGGATAGGCTGCGACTCGGATATCGAGCCCATGTAGGCGCACTCCCGTGCGCGCGTCGCGGCACGGGGCCGTGACTCATGGTGGCGAAAACGACAACGCCGCCCGTGGGCGGCGTTGTCGTTTTCGCCAAGACCGGAATCAGTGCTTCATGCCGTGATCATGGCCCTTTTCCATCGTTGGCGCGGCGGCGGCCAGCGGCTTCACCGACGCCTTGACCTCGACAGTGCTGCGCTTCTTGTCCTTGCCTTCGATCACCAGGGTCATCGGCACGGTTTCGCCTTCCTTGATCTGCTGCTTGAGGTCCATCAGCATGACGTGATAGCCGCCCGGCTTGAGTTCGACGGTCTTGCCGGCGGGCAGGTCGAGCCCTTTGATGGCGCGCATTCTCATGATGTCCTTTTCCATCGCCATCTCGTGGATCTCGACCACGCCGGCGACTGGCGACCTGGCTTCGACCAGGCGCGCATCCTGGACCGAGGTGATCTGCAAGAAGGCTCCGGTAGTCTTCAGCTGCGGAACCGTGGCGCGCACCCAGGGATCCTTGACCGTGACCTGGGCGTGGGCGGGAATGGCGAATACGGCGGAAACAAGTGCTGCCAAAGCGGCAACGCGGATAGTGCGATTCATGAGAACTCCTGGCGATGGAAATGTTCCCGCGACAAGGCGGGAAGACAAAACGGCAGCGGATGAACGGATCGAAACATCGGCCGCGTATACTAATGCACGCTGCCCTCGCGTAGTAGTATTGGCACTGACCCATCTCAAGTTCTCAAGACCATGATCGCCGGTACCCTGTTCATCGTTGCGGCGCCCTCCGGCGCCGGCAAGACCACGCTGGTCGGACGCCTGCTGAAGGATGATCCGCAGGTGATGCATTCGATTTCCTTCACCACCCGTGCCCCGCGCGGGGGCGAAGAGAATGGCCGCGAATACCAGTTCATCGACGTGCAGCAATTCCTCGCCATGCGCGAACGCGGCGAGTTCGCCGAATGGGCTGAAGTGCATGACAATTTCTATGGCACCTCGCGCGTCTGGCTCGAACAACGCATGCAGGAAGGCTGCGACATGCTGCTGGAGATCGACTGGCAGGGCGCGCAGCAAATGCGCCGGCAGTTTCCCGAAGCGGTGAGCATCTTCATCCTGCCGCCCTCGGTCGCCGAACTGGAGCGCCGGCTGCGCGGCCGCGGCTCGGACAGTGAAGATGTCATCGCGCGCCGGGTCGCTGGCGCCTACGGCGAAATGCGCCACGTGGATGAGTTCGATTTTGTTATAATCAACAATGACTTGGATGTGGCGCTCGGCGAGCTTAAAGCCGCCGTGCGTGCTTCGCGTCTGCGCTTCTCGCGTCAGCGCGCCCGTCATCCCGACGTATTCCGTTTTCTTGATCAGGACTGAACCCCATGGCCCGTGTCACCATCGATGATTGCATCAAGCTCATTCCCAACCGCTTTCAGCTCACCCTGGCGGCGACCTATCGTGCCCGCCAGCTCACGCTGGGCAGCACGCCGCAAGTCGATCCGGGCCGCGACAAGCCGACGGTGATTGCCCTGCGCGAAATCGCCGCCGGCAAGGTGGGCATCGAAATACTCAACCGCGGCAACACGTAAGCGCCATGCGAACGGGGTGAACCGTGACGGCGATCGTGCCACCCCCTGCCACCGACATCGTTGCCCCGGCGATCGCCATGGACCCCGGCGTGGTTCCGGGGGCGCTTGACGAGCCGCCGCTGATTTCGGCGGACATGCATCCGCCGGTGGATCTCGCCGAAGATCTGGAACGCTTCAACGCCCGGCTCGCCACCTACCTCAAGCCGGAAGAAATCACCCGCGTCGGCGCCGCTTATGTGTTCGCGGACGCCGCCCATCGCGGCCAGATGCGGCTGTCCGGCGCACCCTACATCTCCCATCCGCTGGCCGTGGCCGAAACCCTGGCGGGCTGGCATCTCGACGCCCACGCCCTGATGGCGGCACTGCTGCACGACGTGATGGAAGACACGTCGATTACCAAGGAACAGATCGCCGAGCGTTTCGGCAAGGTCGCCGCCGAGCTGGTCGACGGCGTCTCCAAGCTGGACCGGATCGAACACCAGAGCTTCGAGGAAGCCCAGGCCGAAAACTTCCGCAAGATGCTGCTGGCCATGGCGCGCGATGTGCGCGTGATCCTGATCAAGTTGGCCGACCGCCTGCACAACATGCGCACGCTCGACGCCATGCGCCCCGAAAAGCGGCGGCGGATTGCGCGCGAGACACTCGACATCTATGCTCCGATCGCCAACCGGCTGGGCTTGAACGCGCTCTATCGCGAACTGCAGGAACTGGCCTTCCGCCATGCCCATCCACTGCGCTATCGCGTGCTGGCGAAAGCGGTCAAAGGCGCGCGCGGCAATCGGCGCGAGGTGGTCAGCAAGATTCTCGAGTCCATTCGCAAGGCATTGCCGGAAGCCGGCATCGATGCTGAAGTCATGGGCCGGGAAAAGCACCTCTTCGGTATTTATCGCAAGATGCGCGACAAGCATCTGAGTTTTTCGCAAGTGCTCGACATTTACGGCTTTCGCATCATCGTCAAGGACAGGCCCACCTGCTACCTGGCGCTGGGCGCGCTGCATGCGCTGTACCAGCCGGTGCCGGGCAAGTTCAAGGACTACATTGCGATCCCCAAGGCCAACGGCTACCAGTCCTTGCACACCACGCTGATCGGGCCGTTCGGCACACCGGCTGAAATCCAGATCCGCGACGCCAACATGCACCATGTCGCCGAATCCGGCGTCGCCTCGCACTGGCTGTACAAGGACGAAACGTCGATCGACCAGTTGCAGAAGAAGACCTCCAAGTGGCTGCAGTCGCTGGTCGAACTGCAATCCACCACCGGCGATTCCTCGGAGTTTCTGGAACACGTCAAGATCGACCTGTTCCCCAGCGAGGTCTATGTCTTCAGCCCCAAGGGCAAGATTTTCGCCCTGCCGCGCGGCTCGACGCCGGTAGACATGGCCTACGCCGTGCACACCGACATCGGCGACCGCTGCGTCGCCTGCCGCATCAATTTCGAGACCATGCCGCTGCGCAC
>CAYNGV010000171.1:0-3387 GCA_964397005.1 uncultured Sulfuritalea sp.
CCGCAGTCGCGGCGGCGCCTGAGCGTCACCTTGCGGCGGATCTTGAAGAGCGCGCTCATCATCTGCCAGGACGCACCATGGCGAATGAAATACGCCTCCAGCGCCTTGGCCTCATTCACCAGCGAGACCGTGCGCAGCCCCGCAGTGAGTTCGGCGGCATCAAAGGTCACGCCGATGGTCAGATCGCGCATCGTGGCCAGGCGGTTCAGATCGAGGGCCGACAGTTGCCGCAGGCCCGCGAGTTGCTCGTTCTCGATGCCGGCGGCGTGGAGTTCATCCGGCTGCGCCTCGGCCAGTCGCACGGCGACGTGATTGAGCAGAACCAGGCGCACCTGCGTATCGAGCAGCGGCAGCATCAGGCATCCTCCGCAGCAATTTCACTGCCCGGCAGGCCGGGCGTGGAAGCGGATGAGCGAAATTCCCTGACCAGACCGAGGAGATCCCAGCATGCGCTGGCCGTCTGGTCATTGGCATCGACCAGCCAACCGAAGAACGCGGCATCGAACTGGAAGGCATCAACCAGTAGATCGGGTACCTGGGACGTGCTATCAGCGACGCATGGATCGCCGGCCGCAAAACTTTCCGGCGGGGCCGCCGTTGCGGACACCAGCGTCAAGAGTTGCCAGGCCCATTGCCGGCTTGGATGCAGCGAATCGCCATGAAGCGGAATCGGCAACGCGTCCATGCAGTACCCAAGGGGTGCCGCTTCGTCGCTGCGCAGACAATCGCTGATTCCGACAAAGCCAGCGCACAAGCGCACCTGCTCGATAACCCGAGAATGAACGGCAGCGCCTTCGGTCTTGGCCGGAATCGCACCTTCTGCCTGCGTATGGCGCCTGGGAGCGGCCGTCCCGGTGTTAGCGGTGCTAACAGTCGGCTCCGCTGGCGAGCCCCCCACTGAGACTTGTGGCGACCGTGCCGCCGGTTCGAGCGCCATGCGCAGTTCGGCAACAGGCTCGCCAAGTACATCAGCCAGCTCCTCCTCGCATGCACGGCATACCGCCGCAATGCTGAAGCTAGACGTGCGCCGATACTCGTCGGCAGTATGGCGAAAGACCGGTTCGAAGACCATCGCGTAGAGTTCGTCCTCGGCCAGCGATGTGCGCGTCTGCGCATAACGCTTCATGGCATTGAGCCGCGGCTGGAGGGTCTTGACGTCCAGGCCCGAGAGATCGATAACGGCTTCGCCCAGGATGCCCAGCCGCTCGGTGGCGAACAGGTAGTGGGCGAGCGTCGCGGTATTGATGGACAAACCCAGCGCCTTCATTTCTTCTTCGAGTTGTCGCAGAGGGAGTGTGATTCCCTTCTCCGTTTCGATTCGGGCCTTGAGATCGACGACACCGCGGGCCTTGTCCCAGAAATTCATGTCGCCGCGCTGCTCGTTCTCGATGAGGTGGGCGGTGAGGACGTGACTTTCCGAGCGCCATGGCCGAAACAGGACACCGAGCTTGTGGAAACGCGGCTCCCGTGTCTCTGCCCAGAGTTGCCGGATGGCCAGCAGGCGCGTGTTGCCCCCAGCCTCGACGACAAAGTGCGCCTCACCCGGCCGGCGGGTTACGGTGAAGGGATTGCGCAGGCCGCTGGCGCGGATCGAGGCCTTGATCTCGTTGAACTTGGTGTTGTTGGCCCGCCGCGGGTTGTGCTCATAGGGATGGATATCCTCTACCGAGAGCTCGATCTGGCAGTCATGGGTCGGATCGGCCTGGGTTGGCAGATCACGGGCGTTGTTGCCCAGATTGCCAACCTGCAAGGACTCGGCGACCAGCCGTCGTCTCTGTTCGATCGACGTGGGACGCACCGAGGCCTTTGCGGCGGCGGCGTGATCACCCTCTGTCGCAGCGCCAGGCAGCTGCGCTTCGTCACTCACCCTGAGCCTCCCGTCTGGGCAGCAGATCGGCGAACACGCCTTCGAGGCTGGGGATCAACTCCCAGGCCAACTGGTGCATGACGGTGTAGGCACTCGGCGTCGGGCCGTCGCGCTTGCGTTCGTGGCGATGCACCGGGACGCGCAGCGTCGCCGCTTCCTTGTAGGCCTTGGCATGCGGCACCACGGTTTCCAGAACGGCTACCCGGCCCTTGAGCTTGATGAAGTCCTCGCGGATGCCGCTGGCGATGATCCGGGCATCCGCACTGCGATCCTGCCGGTAGATCACCGCCTTCATCGGCCCCAGGCTGGCGCCCAGTGCGCCGCCCGGCTCCAGGCGATCGAGCAGCTCCATGGTGCCGTCGCGGAATTCGCGGGCGGAGAGGATCTCCGGGGTGATCGGCGATACCAGGATGTCGGCGGCGAGTACCGCCGCATCTTGCAAGGGTCCGATGGCGCCCTGGGTATCGATCAGCACACAGTCGTAGGCATCGACCACCGCTGGTGACTGAAGCGCAAAGCGCAGCCGAAAGCCGCGGTCGATGCGATTCAGCAGCCAGTGCGGAAGATTGCCCTCGGGGTCGTCGGAGATCACGATGTCGAGGTTCTGATACAGAGTCGCCGTGATGCACGACTTCGTGACCGTGCCGCGCACGATCACCTCGGTCAGGCCGGCAGCCGGTTTCGCCACCGCCAGCGGAAAATATTTCGACAGCGAGGGTTGCACGTCGGCGTCGATCAGGAGGACGCGCAGTCCCATGTCGGCAAGGAGCGCCCCCAGATTGGCGGTGAGCGTGGTCTTGCCGACACCCCCCTTGGTGCTGGTCACAGTGAATTTGATCATCGAATCGGCGCGGTTTCAGGTCATGGTTCAGTCATACGAAATTCCTCGGCAAAGTGTCGGATCAGGGCTGCAGATAGTCATCCAGGCCATGCAGGGCGAAGATCTTGCGGATACGTTTGATTTCCTCGTAGAGCGTTGCGCGCGGGATTCGGAGCTTCTCTGAGGCCTCTTTGATGGACAGGCCCTGTGCACCGAGCAGATCGCACAGGCGCCGCTGCTCGGGCGTAAGCCGGCTCATGACCTCCGTAACGTCGATACGAATGTCGGCCGGATCGAACGACTCTTGCCCACCCAGATCCCGACCCTGTTCGGCATCGACCAGATCGGCATAGGTGGGTGCATCCTCGGAGTCACCCACCGTATCGTCCAGGGAAACGGTTTCCTGGTCGCCCCGTCGCTTGTCGGTCTCCCGCTCGCGCGCCAGATCGATCAGCTTGTTGCGCACGACCCGCGCCATGTAGGCGATGGGCGGACCGCCCGGGTCGGGGACTAGCTGCTGACGCACTTCAAGCCAGTGCATCAGGCATTCCTGTAGGAGGTCGTCGAATTCCTCCCGATACAGACTTCGTGACCGCCGGCGGAATTCTCCGATGAGTTTCTTGGTGACCGCTATTTCCCAGCCCTGTAGACCATTGCCCTGTTTGAGCGCCATGGCGCCCCCCTTTCGTCAGATGAAAGG
>CAYNGV010000172.1:0-3344 GCA_964397005.1 uncultured Sulfuritalea sp.
GCCTTGGCGGCGTCGGCCAGCACCAGGAAGCCGGCGCCGTCGTTGATGCCGGAAGCATTGCCCGCCGTCACGGTGCCGGCCTTGTCGAATGCCGGCTTCATCTTGCCCAGCGTTTCCATGGTGGTGCCGGCCTTGATGTGCTCGTCGGTGTCGAACACCACGTCGCCCTTGCGGGTCTTGAGGGTGATCGGGACGATCTGTTCCTTGAAATAGCCGGCGGCGACGGCGGCGGCGGCACGACGCTGCGATTCGCAGGCGAATTCGTCCTGCTGCTCGCGCGTGAAGCCGTGCTTCTTCGCCAGGTTCTCGGCGGTGATGCCCATGTGGCCGACGCCGAACGGATCGGTCAGTGCGCAGACCATCGCATCAAGCATCTTGGTGTCGCCCATGCGCGCGCCGGAACGCATCGCCGGTGACAGGTAGGCGCCGCGCGACATGACTTCGACGCCACCACCGATGGCGAAGTCGGCGTCGCCGAGCAGGATGGCCTGGGCCGAGCTGACGATGGCCTGCTGCGCCGAACCGCACAAGCGGTTCACGGCAAAGGTGACGGATTCCATGCTCATGCCGCCCTGGATCGTGGCGTTGCGCGCGACGTAGGCGTAGCGGGCTTCGGTCGGAATCACGTTGCCGACGGTGGCAAAGGTGATGGCCGCGGGATCAACGCCGGAACGGGCGATGGCTTCCTTGATGACCAGACCGCCCAGGTCGGCGGGTTCCATGCCGGACAACGCGCCGCCAAAGGTACCGACGGCGGCACGGACGGCACTCAGTACTACGACTTCTCTCTTGTCAGCCATTACAAAACTCCTTTTTTTATGAATCAACCACCGACCCAGCCGGAAACCCAGACCAGGGCCAGCACTGCCAAACCGAGCACGAGACTGCGCCAGACCAGGCCGATCGTGCTCTGCATGAAATCAGGATCGGCGTCTTCACCCAACCCCAACTCGGGCCGATCGCCGGCTTCGCCCAAGTCTTGCATCACATCATGTACCGGCATCCCCAGACGCACACCCAGGGCACCGGCGCCACTGGCGAGCAGTATACCGGAGCCGCCTTCCGGCCACCTTACAGCCTGGGTGCGCCAGCAATGCACCGCATCCTCGAAATCGCCGACGACGGCAAACGACGACGCCGTCACGCGCAGCGGCACCCAGTCGACCAGCGCGAAGGCCTGTTGCGCGAACTCGCCGAACTGGCCGAACTCGATCTCGCTGCGTTCGCCCCAAAACTCGTCAAACGAATGCGCCAACCGGTAGAACAATGCCCCCGCCGGGCCCATCAGCGCAAACCACAACAGCGGCGCAAATACATGCCGATGCGACGAAAGCAGCGCCTGTTCGATGGCCAGGCGCGCGATTTCGCCTGCCGTCAGACGGTCGCCACTGCGACCGCGCCATTGCGCGAGCAACTGGCGCGCCTGCTCGATTTCGCCCAGCCGCAATGCCAGATGGATCGCGGTAAAGAAATGACTGAACTGGCGAAAGCCCATGGTCAGGTACAACACCGCAATTCCCAGCAGAAATGCCAGCAGCGGCTGAAAATGCATGAGCACGGCATGCAGCAGCGAGATCAAAACGGCTGGCAGGGCCACACCCAGCCCCCAGGCAATGGCGCCATGACTGCGGCCGCCATCATTGAACTTGTCTTCGAGGAACGAAGCCAACCGCGTCAGCGGACCACGTACCACGCTCTGTACCGGAAGCGCATGCAGTTGCTCGATGATCAGCGCGATGACGATGGAGAACAGGGTCATCTGACGACCCTCCCCCCGGCCCCCTGCCCAAGGCAGGGGGTGACGGTGGTTCGCCGCTGCGCGGCTCCGTATGCTGGCTGCGCGCCCCTTGGGACGGCCCGGCGGGGGGCGCTCATGCCCCGTCCCCGGAATGCAGAAAACGATGCAGGGTGACCAGCATGCCGGCGGTTGCGCCCCAGATGAAATAGCCCTGCCAGGGCATGGCCCAGTATTCGTGCCGGGTGCCGCGTACCTCGATGCTCTGGCGCTGATGGTTGGCGCTGTCGAGCAGGAACTCGAGCGGCGGCTCGAACACTTCCGCCACTTCGAAATCGTCGAGTTTCAGGTTGAGCGGCGGGGTCACCAGTCCCACTACCGGAGTGATGACGAAACCCGTGCCGGTGCGATATTCCGGCAGGCGGCCAAGAATTTCCACCTGGGACACGGTAATGCCGACTTCTTCCCCGGCTTCGCGCAATGCGGTGGCTTCGGGCGATGCGTCGCTCGCTTCGCTGCGCCCACCGGGAAAGCTGACCTGCCCGGCATGGTCGCGCAGATGCGCGGTACGCTGGGTCAGCAAGATGGTAAGGCCGGTGTCGCGCACGATAATCGGCACCAGCACCGCGGCTGGCGTCAGGTCTTTGCCCTCGGTGAACGACGACTCGACCACTGGAGGCGCAACAGAGCCTTCGCTGAATCGACGACGCATCAGGGACAGCAAGCCTTTGCTAGAATTCCGGCTCGCGTTAAGAAGAGACTTCGGCATGAAACCGATCGCAATATTCCGTCATAGCCCCGGCGAGGGGCCCGGCTATTTTGCCACATTCCTCGACCGGCATTCCCTGCCGTGGACGCTGTTCCCGATCGATGCCGGCGTGTCGCCACCGCTGACTCCCGACGGCTTTTCGGGACTGTGTTTCATGGGCGGGCCGATGAGCGTGAATGACGATCTGCCCTGGATACCCCGGACGCTGGACCTGATTCGCCAGGCCGATGCCCGCGGCATTCCCGTCGTCGGCCATTGCCTTGGCGGACAGCTGATGGCGAAGGCCCTCGGCGGCTCGGTGGGCCGTAACGCCGTCAAGGAAATCGGCTGGGGCGAAGTGGTGGCAACCGATGCGGCGACGCAGTTGGCAACAGAGTGGCTGGGCGACATCGCCCGCTTCGAGGCTTTCCACTGGCACGGCGAGACCTTCACCATCCCGACGGGCGCCACCAGAATCCTGCAAAGCGCGCATTGCGGCAATCAGGCCTTTGTGCGCGGCCCGCATCTGGCCATGCAATGCCATGTCGAGATGACGGACACGATGATCCGGGCCTGGTGCCAGCAATGGGCGGCGGAAAACGTCCCGCCTTCGGCCTCGGTGCAGACGCCGGTGCAGATGGAGATCAACATGGAAACACGCATCGCCGCGATGCGCGCCGTGGCCGACCGGCTCTACACGCGCTGGATCGAAGGCTTGCGCGAGGATTGAAAAGTCGGCGCCGGCGGTACGGCGCCGAGCTGGCTTAGTCGCGGAAGTTGCCGTACTGCAGCGGAAAATCGGTAATCGACTTCTTCACCAGCGCGATGGCTTCCTGCAGCAGGTCGCGCTTGGCGCCGGTG
>CAYNGV010000173.1:0-3152 GCA_964397005.1 uncultured Sulfuritalea sp.
GCGGATAGCCGTGCAGCCGGGCAAAGCCGGTGACCAGCGTGGTGCCGTAGCGCGACTTGAACTCGTCGAAGCGCGAGCCGTCGACCAGCCGGGCGATGACTTCGCGCACGTCGTAGGGCTTCTTGGTGTCGAAGGGAATCACGCCGGCCAACTCGGACGGATCATAGAGCGGTTCTTCCGGCGTACTGATGTCGAGCGACATCGGCTTCTGCCAGTTGAGGTTGCCGACGATGCGACGCGCGATGGACAGCGCGTGGTGGTCGTTCTCCGCCAGGTGGTCGCAGACGCCGGAGATGCGCGTATGCACATCGCCGCCGCCGAGGTCCTCGGCGCTCACTACTTCGCCGGTGGCGGCCTTGACCAGCGGCGGGCCGCCGAGAAAGATGGTGCCCTGGTTCTTGACGATGACCGACTCGTCCGACATGGCCGGCATGTAGGCGCCGCCCGCCGTGCAGGAGCCCATGACGATGCCGATCTGCGGGATGCCCAGCGCCGACATGTTGGCCTGGTTGTAGAAGATGCGGCCGAAGTGGTCGCGGTCGGGAAAGACCTCGTCCTGCGTCGGCAGGTTGGCGCCGCCGGAGTCGACCAGGTAGATGCAGGGCAGGCGGTTCTGCAGCGCGATTTCCTGCGCGCGCAGATGCTTCTTGACCGTCAGCGGAAAGTAGGAGCCGCCCTTCACCGTCGCATCGTTGGCGACGATCATGCATTCGACGCCCTTGACCCGGCCGATGCCGGTGACGACGCCGGCCGAAGCGACATCACCGCTGTACATGCCCATCGCGGCCAGCGCCGAGAACTCGAGGAAGGCTGCGCCGGGATCGATCAATGCGTTGATGCGCTCACGCGGCAGCAGTTTGCCGCGCGCCTTGTGCTTGGCCGCGGTTTCCGGCGAACCGCCGCCCGAGACCGCGATGGTCTTCTCGCGCAGGTCGGCGACCAGCGCGCTCATGGCCGCCGCATTGGCCTTGAACTCCTCGCTGCGGGTATTGAGACTGGACTTGATCACGCTCACTCAGAATCCTCCTGTTTGCAGCCACTTCTCGACTTGCGGCAAGCGATCGACACCCCAGAAGGGCTCGCCATCCACCACGATAAAAGGTGCGCCGAACATGCCCCTGGCAATCGCCGCATCGGTTTCCTGCTTCAGCCGATTCTTGATTTCCGGCGTCACGATGGCCGTCGTGAACGCGTCGCGGTCGATGCCCAGATGGTCGACGATTTCCAGCACCACGGGGAGCTCGCCGATGTCGCGATCATCCACCCAGTAGGCGCGGAACACGGCATGGGCGAACTCCCTTGCTTTGGCGCAGTCCTGCCCGTGCAGCCAGTAGTAGCCGCGCGCTGCGACCAGCGTGGCGAGCGGAAACTTCGACGGAAACTTGTAGGGTATGCCGAGGAAGCGCGCCGAGCGGTCGAAGTCGCGCTTGCTGTACTCGCCCTTGAGCGGCACCGTGATCAAGAGCGGCAGGCCCGAGGCCTTGAAGGCCGCGCCGAGCATCATCGGCCGCCACTTGACCTTGCGCCCATGCTTCGCCGCGAGATCGTCGATCAGTTCGCTGGCGAGATAGGAATACGGCGAGGAGAAATCGAACCAGAATTCGATGGGGGCCTTGTCCATTTTTCCCTCCTGTTGTTGGGGGTGGTTCATGTGGCTATTCGTCTCCGTCTCAATGCACCGCCAGCCCGCAGCCAAACTCGTGCGCGACTTGTTGCAGCGCCTTGTCCAGCGTCCACAATTGCAGGCGGTCGATCAGCGCGGCGGCCAGCAGATGGCTGTCGACGTAGCCGAGGCCGCGGCCGGCCAGATTGCGCTCGGCGATCAGGTGCATCACTTCGTCGTGGCTGGCGCAGTGGCAGCGACGCATGCGGCTGAACATCGCGAGCTTGGCCTGGCTGAGGCCCCCCAGCGCCATTTCGCCGACCACGTAGTCGTGCATCACGACGTCGCCCTGGTTCAGGGCATCGAGGATGGGCGCATTCTTGTGGCGCAGATAATCCACCCATACCGACGTGTCGGCAAGGACTCTCATGGGTTCGCCTTCGAGCGTTTTTTGGTCCGATAGGGTGTCGCCCCCGGCTCCGATACGAAATGAGGCGGTCGGCGACGCGGCGATGCAAGGACATCAGGCTCGGTACCGGCGAGCAATGCCAGCCGCTGGGAAGCAAGACGATGCCGCATTTCCAGCAAGGCTTCGCGCAGCAGTTGCGAGCGGTCGCGAATGCCGCTCAACTGCTCGACATCGGCCAGCAAATCGTCATCGAGGGTGACAGTAGTTCTCATCGGAGTCTCCAGGGCGCTAGGGGTGCATCAAATATAGCATCAAATGATGCTTATCATGATGCGCCGTCCAGCGACCTTCCGATCACCAGCCGCTGGATGTCGGAAGCACCTTCGTAGATCTGGCAGACGCGCACGTCGCGGTAGATGCGCTCGACCGGGAAATCGCTGACGTAGCCGTAGCCGCCGTGGATCTGGATCGCGTCGGAGCAAACTTTCTCGGCCATCTCCGAGGCGAACAGCTTGGCCATCGAGGCTTCCTTCAAACAGGGCCGGCCGGCATCGCGCAGGCTCGCGGCGTGATGCACCATCTGCCGCGCGACTTCGATCTGTGTCGCCATGTCGGCCAGCCGGAAGTTCACCGCCTGATGCTCGAAGATCGGCTTGCCGAAACTCTGGCGCTCATGCGAGTAATTCAATGCCGCCTCGAACGCGGCGCGGGCCATGCCCACCGCCTGCGCCGAAATGCCGATGCGGCCGCCTTCGAGATTGGACAGCGCAATGCGGTAACCCTGCCCTTCGGCCCCGAGCAGATTGTCGGCGGGAATGCGGCAGTTCTCGAACAGGATTTGTGCCGTATCCGAGGCGTGCTGACCGAGCTTTTCCTCGACGCGGGCAACGATGTAGCCCGGCGTGTCAGCCGGCACGATGAAGGCCGAGATGCCCTTCTTGCCGGCGCCCGGATCGGTGACGGCGAAGACCACGGCGACCTGCGCGTTCTTGCCGGTGGTGATGAACTGCTTGACGCCGTTGAGCACCCAATGGTCGCCATCCCTTATTGCGCGAGTGCGGATCGCCGCGGCGTCGGAGCCGACATGCGGCTCGGTCAGGCAGAAGCAGCCCAGCCATTCGCCGCTGGCCAGCTTCTTCA
>CAYNGV010000174.1:0-3106 GCA_964397005.1 uncultured Sulfuritalea sp.
CGCTGGCCGATGCTGCGCGCCGCATTCGGGTTGATGGTGGACATGTCGACCACGATCAGGCCCGGCTTGCCAGTCGCCGCCAATCCATCCTCGCCGAGACAGACCTTTTCGACATCCGGTGCATCGGCGACCATGACGATCACCACGTCAGCGTGCTTCGCCACCTCGGCCGGGGTCGCATGCGTCCTGGCGTTGACAGCAGCAAAGGGGGCCAGCGACTCCGGCCGTCGCGCCCAAAGATGCAACGCGTGGCCGGTCCTTTCCAGATGCAGGGCCATCGGGCGGCCCATGAGGCCGAGACCAATGAAACCGACATTCATGACGCACTCCTTGTTTCAGTGACCGCCTTGTTGATCAGCGGCAGCAATGCCTCGGGCAGCTTGATGGCTCCCGACAAGGCAAACCGATGCGCCGCGGCGGACATTTTGTTCCATGTCTTGCGCACGATGCCCAGCCACTTCTCTTCGTCGTAATCCGGCTTGCTGCCGGCGAAGCCGAGCATGTAGTGTTCGATGAAAACCAGATCCGTGACATCCTCCAGCAACTGGGTTTCCGGATTTACCTTGAGGCCGCGCTTGCTCACCGCCGTCATGACACGCTCGATCAGGGCTTCGTCGCAGCCCGCCTGCCGCATCAGGGCGCCCGCCGTTTCGGCGTGGAACGTGTACAAGCCCGTGCGCCATGCGTAGTAGCCCTCCTTCGTCATCGGGTAGCTGCCACGCGGCACGGTCCAGCGCCGGATGTGCTGCGCCCGAACCGCAAGCCTCACCGCCTCCGATGCATCGGGCGCGAAGCGCTCAAGCATGTCCGACATGCGTTTGGCGTAGAGAAGCTCTTTCGGCTGGCCATCCTCCTGGTTCGGATCTTCCGCGTTGGCGGCGTCAAACAGCGTCATTGCCCGCTCGAATCGCGCCTGCTGCTCACTCATGATTTCGCATTCCCTTCCACGTGGACACCTGCGCGCCGATGCGATCGAAACCTGCACCCCAGGCGGCGGATTGAAGCCAGCATCTTAGCCGAGATGGAAGTTGCTAGAATGAACCTATAGACAAAGCAATAGGAGGGGGGGGGAGCCATGGCTGCCAAAAAGACAGGGAAGCCGGCAAAGGGCGGCGAAGTCGATCTCGGCCAGAGTTTCGCGGTCAACCTGGTCCAGCATCTGGTGGTGCCCACCTTCGTGCTCGACGCCGAATGCAATGTGCTGATCTGGAACAAGGCCTGCGAACGGCTGACCGGTGTACCGGCTGCCGAACTCATCGGCACTCGCGAGCATTGGCGCGCCTTTTACGACTCACCCCGGCCCTGCCTCGCCGATCTGCTGGTGCAAGGCCGCATGGATGAAGTCGAAGCGCTCTACGCAGCTCATGACGATCCCTCCGGCCTGGCTTTCGGCGTCCATGCCGAAAACTGGTGCATCATGCCCTGCCTCGGCACCGAGCTCTATCTCGCCATCGACGCCGGCCCCATCTATGACGCCGATGGCAAGCTGCTGGCCGTCATCGAAACCCTGCGCGACATGACCGATCACCGCCGGGCGCAGACCGCGCTTGAACAGTTGGCCACCCGCGACGGCCTGACAGGAATCGCCAACCGTCGCAGCTTTGACGAAAAGCTGGGCAACGAGTGGAAGCGCGAGCGCCGCGATTTGCGTACCCTGTCGCTGCTGATGATCGATGTCGATCACTTCAAGCGCTACAACGATACCTACGGGCATCAGGCCGGCGACCATTGCCTGCAACAGATCGCCAAGGTGCTGGAGGAAGTGGTGCTTCGCCCGGGCGACCTGGTCGCCCGCTACGGCGGCGAAGAGTTTGCCGTGATCCTGTCCGCGACCGATGCAATGGGAGCCGGCATTGTCGCCAATCGAATTCTTGAGCGCGTCACCGAACTGGCCATCCCCCACAGCGGCGGGGAAGGCGGACACGTGTCGCTGAGCATCGGCATCGCCACTTCACTGCCGCAACCCGACATGACGCGCGAAGGCCTGATCACCTCGGCAGACGCCGCGCTCTACAAAGCCAAGCACGCCGGCCGCAACCGCTTTGTCTTCGACTCGGCGGCTGAAAGCGTGGCGTAGTCGCGCAAGCCCCTTTCTGCCGGCAGGCTATCCGGAGCCTCGTTTGCAGGCTTGGCCCACTCCGCAGGGGCATCACGACCGGTAGTCGGCGTTGATCTTGACGTAGTCGTAGGACAGATCGCAAGTCCAGACGGTGGCTTCAGCACTTCCCCGCCCCAGATCGATGCGCACGGTGATTTCGGCGGCCTGCATGATGCGCGAACCGTCTTCCTCGCGATAGCTGTTGGCCCGGCCGCCGTTCTCCGAAACCAGCACTTCCTCATCGCCCGCATTTGCGTCTGTGTTGCCTAGCCAGACGCGCACGCCGGCCGCCTCCAGATCGGAAATGCCGGCATAGCCGATCGCCGCCAGAATCCGGCCGAGATTGGGATCGGAGGCGAAGAAGGCGGTCTTCACCAGTGGCGAGTGGCCGATCGCGTAGGCCACCTGGCGGCACTCCGCCGCCGTGCCGCCACCGCCGACTTTTACGGTGATGAACTTGGTCGCGCCTTCGCCGTCGCGCACGATGGCCTGCGCCAGTTCGGTCGCCACGCCGATCACCGCGTCGCGCACCGCCGGCCAGTGCGGCGAAGCCTCGCTGTCGATGATGCAGCCCGACGCGCCGGTGGCGATAACCACAAATGAATCGTTGGTCGAGGTATCGCCATCGACGGTGATGCAATTGAAGGAAGCATCGGCGGCATCCTTCGCCAGCTTCTGCAACAGAGCCGGAGCGATGCCGGCATCGGTGGCGACAAAACCAAGCATGGTCGCCATGTTGGGCCGGATCATGCCGGCGCCCTTGCTGATGCCGGTGACCGTAACGGAAAACTTATGCGCAGCGGTATCCCCTGGTGGGACGGCGCTGGTGACACGGCGGCTGGCGGCCTTGGCCACCGTATCCGTGGTCATGATGGCGTGCGCCGCGGCGTGCCAGTGGTCGGCCGCAAGATCCACCCGCGCCGCCGGCAGGCCGGCGATCAGGCGCTCCACCGGAAGGTGTTCGAGGATCACGCCGGTCGAGAACGGCAGCACTTCATCCACCTTGCA
>CAYNGV010000175.1:0-3082 GCA_964397005.1 uncultured Sulfuritalea sp.
ACGGCATTGAATCGCGAATACACCACCCGCCACGGCACCCCAGCCGATCTCGCCGGCGCACCGGCCGGCCGCATCGTGCCCTTCGCCATCACCGCGCTGGAGATTTCCGCCAGCGCCATCCGGCGGCGCCTGGCGCAGGGCCTGAGCGTGCGCTATCTGGTTCCCGACGCCGTTCTCGACTATATTGAATCCCATCAGATCTACCGGACCCCGCATGGACATTAGAAAACTTCAGAAAATAGCCGTTGCCGCCCTCGAAGACATCAAGGCCAAGGACATCGAGGTACTCAACACCAGCAAGCTGTCGGCCCTGTTCGATCGGGTGATCATTGCCACCGGCGATTCCAATCGCCACGTCAAGAGCCTGGCGCGCAACGTCTACGACAAGGTCAAGGAGGCCGGCGGCCAGGTGATCGGCATCGAAGGCGAGGATTCCGGCGAGTGGGTGCTGGTCGATCTCGGCGACATCGTGGTGCATGTCATGCAGCCCGTGGTGCGCAGCTACTACAACCTCGAAGAACTGTGGAAGGTCGCGCCCAAACGCCCCGCCAAGAAGGCCGCCGAGGAATGACGCAGCAAAGTCTTTACCGCAGAGGCGCAGAGACGCAGGGGTTTCGCAGAGATAAGCAAGAGGCCTTGGGGTTTCTCTGCGTCGATTTTCTCTGCGCCTCTGCGCCTCTGCGGTAGATTTTTCCTTCAGCATGAAGCTGATCGTCGCGGCGGTATCCGCGCGGCCGCCGGAATGGGTGGTGGCCGGCTGGGCCGAATACGCGAAGCGGATGCCGCGCGAACTGCCGCTGGAACTGCTGGAGATCAAGCCCGAGTCGCGCACCACGGGCAAGACCGCGGAAGTCATGATGGCGAACGAAGCGACCCGTATCGACGCGCAACTGCCCGCCGGTTGTCGGCGCATTGCGCTCGACGAGCGCGGCGAGGCGCCGACCACGCGGCAACTGGCCGAGCGTCTGGCAAAATGGATGGCCGGTGGCGACGATGTCGCCTTCATCATCGGCGGCCCCGATGGTCTGGATGCCCGGATCAAGAATACTGCCCACGAAACCATGCGCCTTTCCAGCCTGACCCTGCCCCACGCCCTGGTCCGGGTGATCCTTGCCGAGGCCCTGTACCGCGCCGCGAGCGTGCTCAAGGGCCACCCTTATCATCGCGACTGACATGATCGACCCCCGCATCTACCTCGCTTCCAGGAGTCCGCGCCGCCGCGAGTTGCTGACGCAGATCGGCGTGCGCTTCGACTTGCTGCTGTTTCGCACCGGCGCGCGCGAGGATCATGAAGTCAGCGAAGACTGGCTGCCCGGCGAAACGCCGGAGGACTATGTCCAGCGCGTGGCGCGGGCCAAGGCGATGTTCGGCGCCGGCCTCATCGCCAGTCGTTCGATCGTGGTGCGTCCGGTGCTGGCCGCCGATACCACGCTTGACGTAGACGGCGAGATCATCGGCAAACCGCGCGACGAAGCCGATGCGGCATCGATCCTGACGCGGCTTTCCGGACGCAGCCATCGGGTGCTGACCGCCATCGCGATGGCTCGTGGCGAGCGCGTCGAACATCGCCTTTCGGTCAGCGAGGTGAGGTTTCGCGAGTTGACGGCTGAAGAAATCCGCCGCTATGTCCAGAGCGGCGAGCCGATGGACAAGGCGGGGGCCTATGGCATCCAGGGCCGCGCTGCCATGTTCATCGAACACATTCACGGTTCGCACTCCGGCATCGTCGGTCTGCCGCTGTGCGAAACTGCGTTGCTTCTGCGAGAGTTCGGCTATCCCCTATGACCACTGAACAGTTCCTGATCAACTTCACACCGCAGGAAACCCGCGTCGCGTTGTTGCAGCAGGGCGTGGTGCAGGAATTGCACATCGAGCGCACCAACGGCCGCGGCATTGTTGGCAACGTTTATCTTGGCCGCGTCGTGCGGGTGCTGCCCGGAATGCAATCGGCATTCATCGAGATCGGGCTGGAGCGCACCGCCTTTCTGCATGTGGCCGACATCTGGAGCGAACGTCCCGGCGGCAATGGCCATGGCAACCACGAAACGCGACCGATCGAACGGGTGCTGAGCGAGGGCCAGTCGCTGACCGTGCAGGTGCAAAAGGACCCGATCGGCACCAAGGGAGCGCGCCTGACCACCCAGATTTCCATTGCCGGGCGGCTGCTGGTGCACCTGCCGCAGGACACCCACATCGGCATTTCGCAGCGCATCGGCGAGGAGGCCGAGCGTGAAAAACTGCGCGCCCGCATCCAGGCGCTGCTGCCCGCCGATCAGCCCGGCGGCTACATCCTGCGCACGGTGGCCGCCGATGCCAGCGACGAAGAGCTGGCGGCCGACATTGCCTATCTGCGCCGCATCTGGCGCGAGATCGAGACGCGCAAGGTCGGCGCCCTGCCGCCGATGCTGCTGCACCACGACCTGACGCTGGCGCAACGCGTGCTGCGCGATCTGGTGACCGGCGAAACCACCGGTGTCATCATCGACTCACGGGAGAACTTCCAGAAGCTGCAAAGCTTCGCCCATGAGTATGTGCCGCAGGTGACCGACCGCCTGATCCACTACACCGGCGAGCGGCCATTGTTCGACCTGCACGGCGTCGAGGACGAAATCCAGAAGGCGCTGGCGCGCCGCGTCGACCTCAAGTCCGGCGGCTACCTGATCTTCGACCAGACCGAGGCGATGACCACGGTGGACGTCAATACCGGCGGCTATGTCGGCTCGCGCAACTTCGACGACACGATCTTCAAGACCAATCTCGAAGCGGCGCAGACCATCGCCCGCCAGCTCCGGTTGCGCAATCTCGGCGGCATCATCATCGCCGACTTCATCGACATGGAAGATGAAGAGCACAAGGCGGCCGTGCTGGCGGAATTCAACAAGGCGCTGGCCAAGGACCACACGCGCATTACCGTGTCGGGTTTTACCCAGCTCGGGCTGGTCGAGATGACCCGCAAGCGCACCCGCGAGAGCCTCGCGCATGTGTTGTGCGAGCCCTGCCCCACCTGCGGCGGACGCGGCGAGGTGAAGACGGCAAAAACCGTGAGCTACGAGGTGCTGCGCGAACTGCTGCGCGAGGCGCG
>CAYNGV010000176.1:0-3026 GCA_964397005.1 uncultured Sulfuritalea sp.
CTGCTCGACGTGATCCTGGAGCAGCCGCTGGGCGAGAAGTTCGTCATGCTGGCGCTGGAGAGCACCGACGCGCGGGTAAAGGCCGGCAAATCGCTGTCGCCCGGCTATCTGTTCGCCACCCTGCTCTGGCACGAGGTGCTGGCCAACTGGGAAATTCGCAAGGCGCGCGGCGAAGTGCCGATTCCCGCGCTCTACGAGGCGATGGATGAGGTGCTCGATGCGCAGGGCGAAAAGCTCGCCATCACGCGCCGCATTGTCGGCGACATCAAGGACATCTGGTCCCTGCAGCCGCGCTTTGAGAAACGCGCCGGAAAATCGCCGTATCGCCTGATCGAGTTGCCACGCTTTCGAGCCGGTTACGACTTCCTCGCACTGCGCGCAGAGAGCGGCGAGATCGACATGGAAGTCGCAGACTGGTGGGAGGAATTCCAGAATGCCGATCATGCGGGCCGCGAAGCCCTGCTGATCCCCGACAGCGGCCCGAAGAAGCGCCGGCGCCGTGTTCGTGGCAAGAAGTCGGCGGGCGAGGGCGATGTGGCCGGCAGCGTGGCCAGCGAAGGCTGAAGTGAGCCGGCGTTGCTTCATCGCGCTGGGCGCCAATCTGGGGGACCCGGTGGCGACGGTGCGGGCGGCCATCGATGCCTTGCGCGAACTGCCTGACACCGAATTCGTCGCCGCATCCTCGCTGTATCGCACGGCGCCGGTCGGTCTCAGGCATCAGCCCGATTTCATCAATGCCGTGGTCGAACTCGTCGCCGTCTCGCCTGCGCCGACTTTTCTGGAAACCCTGTTCGCGATCGAAGCGCGTTTCGGCCGCCAGCGCAGCGTAAGAAACGCGCCGCGCACGCTGGATCTCGACCTGCTGCTTTTCGGCGACGAGCTCAGCGACGATCCGCGGCTCACGCTGCCGCATCCGCGAATGCACGAGCGCGCCTTCGTGCTGGCGCCGCTGGCCGAGATCGCGCCGCAGCTCCAGATTCCGGGCCGGGGCCGCGTCGCCGATCTGCTGTCGCGCTGCGCCGGCCAGCAGGTCGAGAGACTGTTTTCGCAGGAGGCCTGAGGCATGGGATCGGTGCTGAACATCCCCGTCGTCTGGCAGACCGCCTTGCTGCTCACGGCCTCGAACGTCTTCATGACCTTCGCCTGGTATGCGCATCTGAAGAACCTCAACGACCGGCCCTGGTGGATTGCCGCGCTGGCCTCATGGGGCATTGCGCTGTTCGAGTATCTGCTACAGGTGCCGGCCAATCGCATCGGTCACCAAGAGATGTCATTGGGGCAGCTCAAGATAGTGCAGGAAGTGATCACTCTCACGGTATTCGTTCCCTTCGCGCTGTTCTACATGAAGCAGCCGCTCAAGCTGGATTTTCTGTGGGCGGGTTTGTGTATCCTAGGCGCCGTTTACTTCATCTTCAGATCGCCATGACCTACCTCGCCAGCAACAAGCCGATCACGCTGCCTGAACTGGGCCGCATGAAGCATGACGGCCAGAAGATCGCCATGCTCACCGGCTACGACGCCAGCTTCGCCGCGCTGGAGGACCGCTGCGGTGTGGATGTGATTCTGGTCGGCGACTCGCTGGGCAACGTGCTGCAAGGCAAGACCTCGACCTTGCCGGTGACCATGGAGCAAATGGTGTATCACACGGAATGCGTGGGGCACATGGCGCAGCGCGCGATGTGCGTCGCCGACATGCCCTTCGGCAGCTACCAGGAGTCGAAGGAGCTGGCCATGCGCAATGCCGTGCGCCTGCTCGCGGCCGGGGCCGAGATGGTCAAGCTGGAAGGCGGCGAGGTGATGGCCGAGACGGTGCATTTCCTGGTCGAGCGCGGTGTGCCGGTCTGCGCCCACATCGGCCTCACGCCGCAATCGGTGCATGCGCTGGGCGGCTACCGCGTGCAGGGACGGGGCGAGGAGGGTGCGGCGCGCATGAAGCGCGAGGCCCTCGCGCTGGAGCAGGCCGGCGCTGCGATGATGGTGCTGGAAATGGTGCCGGCGGAACTTGCCGGCGACATCACCCGGCTGCTCAAGGTCTGCGCCACCATCGGTATCGGCGCCGGGAAGGATTGTGACGGTCAGGTGCTGGTGCTGCACGACATGCTCGGCGTCTATCCCGGCAAGAAGGGACGCTTCGTCAAGGATTTCATGGCCGAGGCGCAGAGCATCGACGGCGCCGTGCAGGCCTACGTCAAGGCGGTCAAGGACGGCTCGTTCCCCGGCCCGGAGCACTGCTACTGATGCGCATCCACGAAACCATCGCGTCGCTGCGGGCGGCGCGACGCAGGGACTGCCGCGTGGCGCTGGTGCCCACCATGGGCAACCTGCACGATGGCCACATTGCACTGATGACGCAGGCGCGCGACAACGCGGAACAGGTGGTGGCGACCATTTTCGTCAATCGCCTGCAGTTTCGCCCGGGAGAGGATTTCGAGACGTATCCGCGCACCTTTGCCGCGGATTGCGAACGCCTCGCGGCGGCGGGGGTCGATGACCTGTTCGCCCCGCGGGAAGCGGAAATGTATCCCCAGCCGCAGACCTACCACGTCGAGCCGCCACCCGAGCAGGCCGGCATTCTCGACGGCGAGTTCCGCCCCGGCCATTTTCGCGGCGTCGCCACCGTGGTGATGAAGCTGTTCCAGATCGCCCAGCCCGACGTGGCGATGTTCGGCAAGAAGGATTACCAGCAACTGATGGTTATTCGCAACATGGTGCGGGACTTCAATCTGCCCATCGAAATCATCGGCGGCGAGACCGTGCGCGCGGAGGACGGCCTGGCCCTGTCTTCGCGCAACGGCTACCTGTCGGCGACGGAAAGGGCGGAAGCGCCGCGCTTGTTCAGGGTATTAACCAAAGTAGTAGAGGCCGTGCGTAGTGGAGCGCAAGACTTAACCTTGCTAGAACAAGGGGCAATTTCCGAGTTGCGGGCCAATGGTTGGGCTCCGGATTATGTTGCATTGCGTAAAAAACTTGATCTACAATTGCCGTCCGCTCACGATTCCGGATTGGTGGTGTTGGCGGCGGCGCGT
>CAYNGV010000177.1:0-3007 GCA_964397005.1 uncultured Sulfuritalea sp.
CCCTGATGCGGCAGGACCCGGACATCATCATGGTCGGCGAAATCCGCGACCTGGAAACCGCCGACATGGCCATCCAGGCGGCCTTGACCGGCCATCTGGTGCTGTCAACCTTGCACACCAACGATGCGCCTTCCGCCATTACGCGGCTCGTCGATCTGGGTGTGCCTGCCTACCTGCTGTCAGCGACGGTCCTCGGCATCATGGCGCAGCGCCTGATTCGCACGCTCTGCCCGCATTGCAAGCAAGCCGGCGGCATGCGCGCCGAAGATGAAGCGGCATGGACCGCGCTGGTGGCGCCCTGGAAGGCGTCCAGGCCGGCCCAGCTCTATCATCCGGTGGGTTGCCTCGACTGCCGCATGACCGGCTTCAAGGGACGTGTCGGCATCTACGAGATGATGCCGATGTCGACGGAACTCAAGAAGCTGGTGGCGAACGGGGCCGAGCTCGACAAGCTGCGTGAACATGCCATGCGCGAAGGCATGAAGCCGCTGCGCATCGCCGGCGCCAAGAAAGTCGCCGCGGGACTGACCACGATTTCGGAAATCATCAAGGTCGCGCCGCCGATGTTCGACGCGGGAACTGCCTGACGCCGCACGGGCGTCTAGTAGCGGGGGCCACCCTGGCCATAGAACGGCGGCCAGCGCCCGACCAGGCTTTCCAGCAGCTTGAGTTCATCGTCGTTGTGGTTGATGACCCCGGCCGGTACCATCATCTTCGCCATTTTCATGTCGTTGTGGATGTACATCGGCTTGTCGTGATGCGTCGTGCTGTAGCTCTCGCGCTCCTGCGGCGCGGCGCTGGGCGTTAGTTCGACATCGCCGTAGCACAGGCAGAAGTAGGTGCGGGACTTGGCGCCCGGTCCTTCGTCCTCGATGTAGCAGCCGGTGCCGCGAATGCCGATGGTGGCGGTGGATACCTGGATCGTGCGCGTACCTTTGCCGAAGACCGAAAGGATCTTGCCGGTCACCACGCGCATCAGGTTCAGTGCGACGTCGGCGCCGAAGTTGATGGTCGAGCTTTCCCTTTGCAGGAAGGCGTCCTGGCCGATGACGTAGATCGCTTCGCTGCCGGGTCCGGTGACAATCGTATCTCCCGGTCCGATCAGTTGGCCTTCCCGTGCCGGCTTTGAATTTACCGTGACCTGGCCGCGCAGCTTGTGCAGCCCCGGCGCGATGGGCGCGTTGCCCTTGGCTAGCGCGTTGCTGATGAGGCCGGATATCCCGGCCGGACCAAACAGACCGGCAGCGGCAAGGGCTTTCAGCAGACGGCGGCGCAGGTTCATGGTCGACTCCCTATTTGTTCAGTTCGCGCATGGCGCGTTCGAGGCCCGCCAGCGTCAGCGGGAACATGCGGCTGTTGAAAATGGTGCGTATCAGTTCGATGGAATGTCGATAGTCCCATAAACGTTCGGGTTCGGGGTTGAGCCACACGGCGCGCGGCCAGGTGTCGAGCATGCGCTGCAGCCAGACCGCGCCGGCTTCCTCGTTGGAATATTCGACCGAGCCGCCGGGTTGCAGGATCTCGTAGGGGCTCATGGTGGCGTCGCCGACCACCACCACCTTGTAGTCCTCGCCGTACTTGTGCATCACGTCCCACAGCGGGAAGCGCTCGCCATGGCGGCGGCGGTTGTCTTTCCAGACGTAGTCGTAGATGCAGTTGTGGAAGTAGAAATATTCGAGATGCTTGAACTCGCTCTTGGCCGCGGAGAACAGCTCTTCGCAGACCTTGATGTGGTCGTCCATCGAGCCGCCGATGTCGAGGAACAGCAGCACCTTGACCTTGTTGTGGCGCTCGGGGCGCATCCTGATGTCGAGCCAGCCGGCGTTCCTTGCCGTGCCGGCGATGGTGCCGTCGAGGTCGAGCTCGTCCTCGGCGCCTTCGCGGGCGAAGCGGCGCAGGCGCCTGAGCGCGATCTTGATGTTGCGCGTGCCGAGCTCGACGGTGTCGTCGAGGTTGCGGTACTCGCGGTTCTCCCAGACCTTGATGCCGGTGCGATTGCCCGCCGATTCGCCGCCGATGCGGATGCCTTCCGGGTGGTAGCCGCCGTGGCCGAAGGGCGAGCTGCCGCCGGTGCCGATCCACTTGCTGCCGCCGGCATGGCGTTCCTTCTGTTCGGCGAGGCGCTTCTTGAATTCCTCCATGAGCTTGTCCCAGCCGAGCTTTTCCAGCTTGGCCTTTTCCTCGGGCGTCAGATGCTTTTTCATCAGCATCTTGAGCCACTCTTCGGGAATGTCGGCGTCGAGGCCAGTGACCTTGGTCACGCCCTTGAAGTATTCGCCGAAGGCCTGGTCGAACTTGTCGTAGTGGGTTTCGTCCTTGACCAGGCAGGTGCGGGAGAGGAAGTAGAAATCGTCGATGGAATTGCCGGCGACGTGCTCCTTCAGCGCTTCCAGCAGCGTGAGGAACTCGCGCGTGGAAACGGGGAGTTTCTTCGCCTTGAGGTGGAGGAAGAAGTCGATCAGCATGAAAAGTCGGCGCTGGCGATACGGCGATATGCGCGGCGAATCAGCGGCGCTTAGCGGTTCTGGCGCGCCATGAAAACGAGGCGCTCGAAAAGGTGCACGTCCTGCTCGTTCTTCAGCAGCGCCCCGGCCAGCGGCGGCACCACGGTCTTGCGGTCCTTCGAGCGCAAGGCTTCCGGCGGAATGTCTTCGGCGACCAGCAGCTTGAGCCAGTCGAGCAGTTCCGAGGTCGAGGGCTTCTTCTTCATGCCCGGCACTTCGCGCAGTTCGAAGAAGACTTCCATGGCTTCGCGGAGCAGGTTCTGCTTGAGCTTGGGGAAGTGCACATCGACGATGCGGCCCATGGTTTCCTTGTCCGGAAACTTGATGTAGTGGAAAAAGCAGCGGCGCAGGAAGGCGTCGGGCAGTTCCTTCTCGTTGTTGGAAGTGATGATGACGATCGGGCGCACGGCGGCGCGGACGGTCTGCCGCGTCTCGTAGACATGGAATTCCATGCGGTCGAGTTCGCGCAGCAGGTCGTTGGGGAACTCGATGTCGGCCTTGTC
>CAYNGV010000178.1:0-2999 GCA_964397005.1 uncultured Sulfuritalea sp.
GTCAAGGGCAGCCAGATCGTCGGCCTGGCCAAGGATCTGGCGCGCGCGCTGTCGCTGGTGTCGATCCGCGTGGTGGAGACGGTGCCCGGCAAATCCTGCATGGCGCTGGAACTGCCCAATCCGCGGCGGCAGATCGTGCGCCTGTCGGAAATCATCGGCTCCCAGGCCTACCATGGCATGCATTCGCCGCTCTCGATGGCCATGGGCAAGGACATCGGCGGGCAGCCGGTGGTGGTCGACCTGGCCAAGATGCCGCACCTGCTGGTGGCGGGCACCACCGGCTCGGGCAAGTCTGTCGGGGTCAATGCCATGATCCTCTCGCTGATCTACAAGTCCGAGCCGAAAGACGTGCGCATGATCATGGTCGACCCCAAGATGCTCGAGCTGTCGATCTACGAAGGCATTCCGCACCTGCTGGCGCCGGTGGTGACCGACATGACCAAGGCGGCCAATGCGCTGAACTGGTGTGTCGGCGAAATGGAACGGCGCTACAAGCTGATGTCGGCGCTGGGCGTGCGCAATCTGTCGGGTTACAACAGCAAGATCAACGACGCCAAGAAGGCCGGCGAGCACATTCCCAATCCCTTCTCGCTGACCGCCAATACGGACATCGGCCCAGAGCCGCTGGAGCCTCTGCCCTACATCGTCGTCGTCATCGATGAGCTGGCCGACCTGATGATGGTGGTCGGCAAGAAGATCGAGGAGCTGATCGCGCGCCTGGCGCAGAAGGCGCGCGCCTCGGGCATCCACCTGATCCTCGCCACACAGCGGCCGAGCGTGGATGTGATCACCGGCCTGATCAAGGCCAACATCCCGACGCGCATCGCCTTTCAGGTGTCGAGCAAGATTGATTCACGCACCATCCTCGACCAGATGGGCGCCGAGGCGCTGCTCGGCCAGGGTGACATGCTCTACCTTGCTCCGGGCACCGGCCTGCCGATTCGCGTGCATGGCGCCTTCGTCGCCGACGAGGAAGTTCACCACGTCGTCGATCACCTGAAGAAAGTCGGGCCGCCCGATTATGTCGACGGCTTGCTCGATGGTCCATCGAGTGAGGATGCAGAAGTCGGCGCTGGCGATACGGCAGGTGATGCCGAAAGCGACCCGATGTACGACCAGGCCGTCGAAGTGGTGCTGAAAACGCGGCGACCCTCGATCTCGCTGGTGCAGCGCCATCTGCGCATCGGCTACAACCGCGCCGCGCGGCTGATCGAGGCCATGGAAAAGGCCGGGCTGGTGACGCCCATGAATGGCGCAGGCGGGCGCGAGGTCATCGCACCAAACCGGTCGGAATAACGCGGAGCATCAGCGCCGAATAAACCCCGCCGTGCAAGGGTGGCATCGGGGATAATTGCCCCATGAAGCGACTACTCTGCCTTTTCTGCATCCTGGCGGTCCCCGCCGTGCCGGCGTCGGCCACCGGCCTCGAGCAGCTCAAGACTTTTCTCGAAACCAACCGCAGCGCGCGTGGCGTCTTCTCGCAGACGGCGATTTCCAAGTCCGGGCGCAAGCCGCAGCAGTCGGCCGGCATTTTTGCCCTGCAGCGCCCCGGCAAGTTCCGCTGGTCCTACGAGAAGCCCTACAAGCAACTGCTGGTCAGCGACGGCAACAAGCTGTGGAGCTACGATCCCGAACTGAATCAGGTCGCGGTGAAGAAAATCGGCTCGGCCTTCGGCGCCAGTCCGGCCGCCCTTCTGGCGGGGCAGGACCTGGACAAGCATTTCGAACTCAAGGAGGGGGTTGCGGCGGATGGCCTCGAATTCGTCGAGGCCAAACCCAAGGGCGGCGACGCCAGCTTCGAGAACATGAAAATCGGCTTTGCCTCCAACCGGCCGGTGAGCATGGAAATCCACGACAGCTTCGGCCAGGTGACGGCGCTGCGCTTCACCCAGTTCGAGGCCAACCCCATGCTGCCGCCTTCGCTGTTCCGTTTCGTCGCACCGGCCGGGGCAGACGTTGTCGGCGACTGACCTGTTCGAGACGGCGAACCCGCATGCGCCGCTGGCGGAGCAGATGCGGCCGCGCACGCTCGACGAGGTGATCGGCCAGCGCCATCTGCTGGGCGAGGGCAAGCCGCTGCGTCTGGCGTTTTCTTCCGGGACGCCGCATTCGATGATCCTCTGGGGCCCGCCCGGGGTCGGCAAGACCACGCTGGCGCGCCTGATGGCCGACAGCTTCGATGCCGAATTCGTCGGGCTGTCGGCGGTGTTTTCCGGGGTCAAGGACATCCGCGAGGCGATGCAGCAGGCCGAGGTCATGGCGCAGCAGGGCCGGCGCACCATTTTGTTCGTCGATGAAGTGCATCGCTTCAACAAGTCGCAGCAGGACGCCTTTCTGCCCTACGTTGAAAAAGGCACGGTGACCTTCATCGGCGCGACCACCGAGAATCCATCCTTCGAGGTGAATTCCGCGCTGCTGTCGCGGGCGTCGGTCTATGTGCTGAAGAGCCTCGATGAAGGGGAACTGGGCGAGCTGTTCGACCGCGCCCGGTCAAGGGCGTTGGCCGATCTCGAGTTCGAATCCGAGGCGCGCGACCGCCTGATCGGCTATGCCGACGGCGATGCGCGCCGCCTGCTCAACGTGCTGGAGCAGTTGCGCACGGCTGCCGCCACTGCCCATCGCCGTGTCGTCAGCGCCGACTTTCTGGAGCAGACGCTGGCGGCCGACCTGCGGCGCTTCGACAAGGGCGGTGATGCCTTCTACGACCAGATCTCGGCCTTGCACAAATCGGTGCGCGGTTCCGATCCCGATGCCGCGCTGTACTGGCTGATACGCATGCTCGACGGCGGCGCCGATCCGCTCTACATGGGGCGGCGCATCGTGCGCATGGCCATCGAGGATGTCGGCCTCGCCGACCCGAGGGCCTGGGAGATCGCGCTCAATGCCTGCGCCACTTACGAGCGCCTGGGCAGCCCGGAAGGCGAACTGGCGCTGGCCAATGCCGTGCTCTACATGGCCGTGGCGCCCAAGTCGAACGCGGCCTACGTCGCCTATAATGC
>CAYNGV010000179.1:0-2938 GCA_964397005.1 uncultured Sulfuritalea sp.
TCGGTCGATCTGCGCAACGCCGGCTTCAAGCTGGCGCCGGTCGACACCAACCTGTTCCCTGGCGGCTTCAACAACCTGAATCCGGCCTTCCTGCCGCTGTGCGTGCAGGCGGCGATGTCGGCGATCGAGAAGATCTGCCCCGAGGCGCGCAATCTCCTGCTGGTGCCGGAGAACCACACGCGCAACCAGTTCTACCTGATGAACGTGGCGCGGCTGGCGACGATCCTGCATCACACGGGGCTGAACGTGCGCATCGGCAGCCTGCTGCCGGAAATCACCGAGCCCACCACGCTCGACCTGCCCGACGGCCAGAAGCTGGTGCTGGAACCGCTGAAGCGCGTTGGCACAGAAGGCCGCCGGCTCGGCCTGGAGGATTTCGATCCCTGCGCCGTGCTGCTCAACAACGACCTCTCGGGCGGCGTGCCGGAACTGCTCGCCAACATCAATGAGCAGTTCCTCATCCCGCCGCTGTGGGCCGGTTGGCATGTGCGCCGCAAGTCGCTGCATTTCGCCGCCTACCAGGACGTGGCGATCAGTTTTGCCAAGGAGCTGGACATCGACCCCTGGCTGATCAATCCGGAATTCGAGGTCTGCGGCAAGGTGAATTTCCATGAGCGCGCCGGCGAGGAATGCCTCGCCGCCAACATCGACACGCTGCTCTACCGCATGCGCGCCAAGTACAAGGAATACGGCATCGAGTCGGAACCCTTCGTCATCGTCAAGGCCGACGCCGGCACCTATGGCATGGGCATCATGACGGTGAAGGATGCCAGTGAGGTGAAGAACCTCAACCGCAAGCAGCGCAACAAGATGGCGGTGGTCAAGGAAGGCATGGCGGTCACCGAAGTCATCATCCAGGAAGGCGTGCCGACCTTCGAACGCGTCGACGAAGGCACCGCCGAACCGGTGGTGTACATGATCGATCGCTACGTGGTCGGCGGCTTCTACCGCGTCAATACGGGGCGCGCCATCAACGAGAACCTCAACGCGCCGGGCATGACCTTCAAGCCGCTGGCCTTCGAGACCGGCTGTTCCCTGCCGGATGCCCAGCTCGGCCCCGACGCGCCGCCCAACCGCTTCTATGCCTATGGCGTGGTGGCGCGGCTGGCCATGCTGGCCGCTTCGCTCGAACTCGAACGCGCCGCGCCGCAGGAGTAAGCCGTGAAGCTCGCCTTCATCCTCGATCCGCTCGAAGGCCTCAAGGCCTACAAGGATTCGTCCATCGCCATGATGCGCTGCGCGGCGAAGCGCGGCCACGAAGTCTGGGCCATCCAGCGCAGCGCGCTGACCTGGCGCGACGGCGTCGTCAAGGCGCGCGCGCAGCGGCTAAAAGTCGGCGCTGGCGACACGGCGTGGTTTGCCGTCGCCGAAGTCTCCTTGCTGCCGCTCACGGCCTACGACGCCGTGCTGATGCGGCAGGACCCGCCCTTCGATTTCGAATACGTCGCCGCCACCTGGCTGCTGGAACGCGCCGAAGCCGAAGGCGCGCGGATCTGGAACAAGCCGCGTTCGATCCGCGACCATTCCGAAAAAGTCGCCATCACCGAATTCCCGCAATTCACGCCGACCACGCTGATCGCCCGCGATCCGGACGACATCCACGCCTTCATTGACGAACTCGGCGACGTCATCCTCAAGCCGCTCGACGGCATGGGCGGCAGCAGCATTTTCCGCGTCCTGAAGGACGACTCCAATCGCAACGTCATCGTCGAAACCCTGACGAATTTCGGCGCCCGCAGCATCATGGCGCAGCGCTACCTGCCGGCCATCACCCACGGCGACAAGCGCATCCTGCTGATCGCCGGTGAGCCGGTGCCCTACTGCCTGGCGCGCATCCCGAAGCCCGGCGAATCGCGCGGCAACCTCGCTGCCGGCGGCAAGGGCGTGGCGCGCCCGCTGCTCGGTCGCGACCGTGAAATCGCCGAGGCGCTGGCGCCGATTCTTTGGGCGCGCGGCCTCTTGATCGTCGGCCTCGACGTGATCGGCGACTGCCTCACCGAGATCAACGTCACCAGCCCGACCTGTTTCGTCGAGATCGCGCAGCAGACGAAATTCGACGTCGCGGCCACCTTGGTGGATGCCCTGGAACGGGAGTGTTCCGGCTCCTGACCCTGCTCGTCGCGGCATCGCTGCTCGCCGCCTGCGGGCCGTCGGCGCCGTGGCGGCAGGAATCCTATGTCTTCGGCACCCGCGTCGAACTGCTGATCGCTGGCGTCCCGGAAGCCCAGGCGCGCGCCGCCGGTAGTCGCGTGCTGCAGGAATTTGATCGCCTGCATCGTACCTACCACGCCTGGCAGCCCTCCGAACTGTCGGCCCTGAATCAGGCCATTGCTGCCGGACGCCCGCATGAAGTCAGCGCTGAATTCGCCGCCCTGATCCGCGAAGCGCAAGCCGTCTCCGCCGCCGGCGACCATCTGTTCGATCCTGGCATCGGCCGCCTGATCGCGCTGTGGGGCTTCCATACCGACGACATCCAGGCGCGCCTGCCGGATTCGGCGGCGGTCCACGCGCTGCTGGCGCAGCGTCCATCGATCGCTGATCTGCGCGTAGACGGCAATCGCGTCAGCAGCCGCAACAAGAGCGTCGCACTCGACTTCGGCGGTTACTTGAAGGGGGTCGCACTCGACCGCGCCGCCGCCTCGCTGAAGCAGGACGGCATTGCCAACGCGCTGATCAACATCGGCGGCAACGTCCTGGCGCTCGGCACCCGCGATGCGGCAGGCACGCACTGGCGCATCGGCATCCAGCATCCGCGGCCGCAAGGCGTCGGCGGCGCGCCGCTGGCCACGCTGGAACTGAAGGACGGTGAAGCCATCGGCACCTCGGGCGACTACCACCGCTACTTCGAAGTGGCCGGCCGCCGCTACTGCCACCTGCTCGATCCGCGCACCGGCATTCCGGCCGATGCGACGCAGGCGGTGACGGTGCTGATCGCGCC
>CAYNGV010000180.1:0-2883 GCA_964397005.1 uncultured Sulfuritalea sp.
ACTCGGTGTTGTCGTAGCCGATGCGCTTCAGCACATTGCGCGTGATGCCGATGTAATCGACATTGGCGCTGGTGGTGATCTCGCCGGCCAGCACCACAAGGCCGGTGTTGCACAGGGTTTCAGCGGCGACGCGGGAATGCGGATCCTGCGCCAGGATGGCGTCGAGGATGGCATCGGAAATCTGGTCGGACACTTTGTCCGGATGGCCTTCCGAAACCGACTCGGAAGTGAAGAAAAAATCGTTCGACATGGTCTCGCTCCACAAACAAAAACGCCTCATTGCTGCGGCGAAGCCGGCTTTGAGGCGTGAGCGGGCGACGCTTTAGCGCTATTTGTTTTTCCACCGTCGCCGGTGTTCTCCGCCACGCAAGTTGTCATTTAACTCGGCGGAACGGAGGACATTTTAGCAGCCTCCCAGAAATTTTGGGTAGCCGTGGTAAACCCGAACAGTGCCCGACGAACACCGTATCCACGCCGCCGGAGCCAGACAAAAGCGCATTTTTTGATTCGGCGAGGTGCCGGTGGCACAATGGCAAGCTGATAGGCAAAAATCCACGGCACACGAGGAGCGAAGCATGGGATATGCTGAACTGATTGAGCGGCTGCAAGCCCTGCCACTGGACAAGCAAGCCGAAGTGTTCGACTTTGTCGAGTTTCTGTCGGCGCGTTGCGGAACTGAGGGGGACGCTGGCATCGCCCATGACGACTGGACGGACGCCGAGTTCTCCAGAATGGCGATGGCGCAGGCGCTACGCGGCATCGAGGCCGATCCGGTCGCTTACAGCCGTAACGATCTGCGCGAACAATGGCAGTGAAGCGCGCGGGACAGATTGTCCTTACGCCATTTCCCTACACGGACCTTTCCGGGGCCAAACTAAGGCCCGTTCTGATGTTGCGGCAAGCCTCGCGCTTTGACGACTGGCTGGTGTGCATGGTGTCTTCGAAGGTCGATCAGGCAGAAGCCGGTTTCGATGAAGTGCTTGCCCCTGCGGACGCCGACTTCACTGCCAGCGGCCTGAAAGCCCCGAGCGTATTGCGACTGTCCCGCCTCGCGGTGCTGGATGGCGCGCTGCTGGTAGGCAGCATCGGAAGCATCGGCGATGAGCGGCTTGCCAAAGTGCGGCAGCGACTTGCAAAGTGGATCGCCGAGATAAATTGATCGAACGTCTGGCGCTGGCGCGCCAGTGCGGCGCAGTCAAGCCGCTTTTTTGTCACGGCGCGTAGTTCGGCGCTTCGCGAAGTTCCCCCGAATATCCTGAGCTGAATCGGTGCGCCCGGCCTCGATGTCGGCCAGGCCTTCGTTGATGCTCTTCACCGCGTACTCACAATAATCAAGCCCGTCGCGGATGACGCAGGGCAACATGGTTTCGGGCGTCCGTCCCGCAGCCTGCGCCAGCCTTTCGACGCGGCGCGAAAGTTGCGCAGGCAACGCAAGCGATGCAGCAGGCATGACGATTCCCCGTTCCAATCAATCACCGCAGCCGGCGGAGTGTCCATTCTGTAACTGCGGCAAGCCCGAACAGAACCCGGCGAGCGCCGTGTCGTCAATCGTGGGTGATAAGCTCCGTCCATGCCCTGGCTGCTCCAGTTCTGCGCGGCGCGCGCTGCCTTCGCCACGATGTTCACCGCCTGGTCGGCGGTGTTGCCGCTGCTGCGCACCGACTGGCAGATGAGTGCGTGGCAGGCCGGCATGGTGCAGTCGGCCTATCACGTCGGCTTCCTGATCTCCTTGTTCGCGGTCGGCTTCCTTTCCGACCGCCATGGCGCGCGGCGCATCTACCTGCTGTCCGGCGGCGCGGCGGTCGCCAGCGGGCTGCTGTTCGCCCTGTTTGCCGACGGCTTCGTTTCGGCGCTGCTGCTCTACGGTCTCACCGGACTGTGTTCGGGCGGCTCCTACACGCCGGGGCTGGCCATCGTCGCCCAGCGTATCCGCGAGCGACAGGGTCGCGCGCTCGGCTATTACCTCGCCGCCGCCTCGCTTGGTTATGCCATCGGCCTGTTCATCGCCAGCGCCATGATTCCTCTCGCCGGCTGGCGCGGCGCCTTCGTCGTCACCGCCTGCTTTCCGCTGCTGGGCATGGCTCTGGGCTGGTGGGCGCTGCGTGAGGTGCCGAACGTAGTCCATGCCTCGCCCGGCGGGCATGGCAATCTCGGCCGACTGAAAGAAGTGGTGCGCAACAAGCCGGCCATGCTGTCGATCTGGGGCTACACCTTCCATGCCTGGGAACTGCTCGGCCTGTGGGCCTGGCTGCCGGCCTTCCTCGCCGCCGCCGCCATCGTCGACGGCAGCGGCGGCACGCAGGCGGCCAGCCTCGGCGCCACGCTGACGGCGCTGACCTATCTCGCCGCCGTGGTCGGCAGCGTGCTCGGCGGCTCGCTGTCGGATCGCTTCGGCCGCACCCGCGTGACCTTGCTGTTGTCGGTCGCCAGCCTGGCCTGCTCCTTCAGCTTCGGCTGGATGGTCGGCCTGCCGATGTTCCTGCTGGTCGTCGTAGCGATCTTCTACAACGTCACCGGGGTAGGGGATTCATCGATCCACTCGACCACACTGACCGAACTCACCGATCCGCGCTACCTCGGCGCCGCGTATTCGCTGCGTTCCGTACTCGGCTTCGGCGCCGGCGCGATTTCACCGTGGGTGTTCGGCCTGGTGCTCGACTGGGGCCGCGCCGGCGGCAGCCTGCCCGATCATGTGGTGTGGGGGCTGGCGTGGTCGACACTGGGCCTGGGAGGACTGCTCGGCCCGGTGGTCATCTGGCGCCTGCGGCGGATGCCGGAAGCATTGAAACTTGCCGGCGGCAAGCGCTAACCGCATTACCGGCCCCTGCATGGTGGCGCGATACGTCCGTTGCGCACCTGACGTCGGAGGCCAGCTAAAGACCG
>CAYNGV010000181.1:0-2881 GCA_964397005.1 uncultured Sulfuritalea sp.
ACGTCGCCAACATCGACAACCTCGGCAACGTCCATCCCGACACGATGTGGTGGCATCACACGCTGGGCAATGTCCGCGAGCGTTCCTTCGGCGATATCTGGATGGATACGTCGGACCCGCTGATGGCCGGGCTCAAGGCGCAGCCGCGCAAGGTGGGGGGGCGCTGCGGCGTCTGCGTCCATTTCGACATCTGCGGCGGCAATACGCGGGTGCGCGCCCAGCAGATGACCGGCGATGCCTGGTCGGAGGACCCGGGCTGCTACCTCGGCGACGACGAGATCGGCGTCGCTTGACGTGGATCAATTCGGCTGAAGAATCCGCCTCGACTGCGACACTTTGTCGCACGGCGACCCGCTTGCGGCGTTCTATGATCCCTCACACGCAAATCGAATTGAGGGAGGCGCCCGATGACACAGAACGCACAGGATACGGCGACGGACAAGAGCGAGATGGGTTCGCTGCTGCTCGGCGCGGGTTTCGCTCTGGCATCGCTGATCATCCTGCCGGCCGTGGCGCAGCGCATCGGCCTCGGTTCGAGTTTGACGATCGCTTTGCGCGGCGCCTTGATGCGCGCCGCCAATCGCGTCTAGCCGGACGTATTTCCGTCTTCCTGATCCGGCCGTCCGGGCCGGCGGGCGTTTGCCCGAAGTGTCGGCTCCGCAGCCTTGGAAGGCTGTGGAAAGATGAATGAAATGAATTCCGTGAGTTTCCTGCTGCGCGGCTTTTCCGCCGCTCTTGTCATTGCGCTTCTCACTGCCTGTTCCGATCCCGGCATGGGAGAGCGGGTGCTCGTGGCGCGCCCGGAGGGTGGCGACTTCGTCCTGCAAAGCGCGGCCGGCCCGGTCGACACCAAGGCGCTGCGCGGCAATGTGCTGCTGATCTATTTCGGCTACGTCAATTGCCCCGATGTCTGCCCGATGTCGATGGCGGCGGGTGCCGCAGCACTCAACGCGCTGACGCCGGAAGAGCGGGCGCGGACGAAGATGATCATGGTCTCGGTCGATCCCGAGCGCGATACGCCGGCCAAGCTCAAGGACTACGTCGCCTATTTCCATCCGGCGATGATCGGCGCGGTGGGGACAGCCGCGGAGACCGCCGCCATTGCGAAATCCTTTGGCGTCGGCTACCTGCGCCAGCCGACTCGCCCCGACGGCGGCTATGCCGTCGATCACAGCTCGCAGACCTTCGTCATCGGTCCCGACGGCCAGGTTGCGGAACTGCTGCCGCTGGGCGTCGCCACCGACAAAGTGGTGGCGGCGGTAAGGAAGCTGCTGTGATGCGTCCCGCAGATCGTGCCATCCTGACACTGGCCGCGGGCATCTGCGCCTTCGCGCTGTGCTTCGTCGATGCCGCGCGGTTGCGTGTAGCAGCCGGGGCGGACGAGGCCGAACGCACGCGCCTGGTGGCGCAATTGCGCCTGACCGATCTCGCGTTGTTCACCGAGGCGCGCTACACGCGGCATCCCTCGCAGGCCGACCTGCATTCGGCATTCCAGGATCATCCGCTGGCGCTGGAACATTTCCCCACCGGCGCCTTGATCGCGCCGCCGGCGGGTCTTGTAAAACTCGGCGTTGGCGATACGGCGAAATGAAGCTCTGGCTGGCCAAACAGCGCTACCTGATCGACTTCACGCTGGTGTCGCTGGCGCGGCGCAAGACGCGCAACCTCGGCCTGCTGGCGGTTTATGCGTTGCTGGTGTTCATGCTGGCTTCGGTCACGCTCTACACCCATGCTTTGCGCCAGGAAGCGGCGCGCGTGCTGGCGGCCTCGCCCGAGGTGATCGTGCAGCGCATGGTGGCCGGCCGCCACGACCTGATTCCGCCCGGCTACATGGAAAGGATAGGCCGCATTCGTGGCGTGCAGAAAATGGAAGGCCGCCTCTGGGGTTACTACTACGACGCGGTGACCAAGGCCAACTACACCTTCATGGTGCCGGCCGGGAATCCGCCGGCGGCGGGCGAGATCGTCGTTGGTCCCGCGCTGGAACGCTCGCGCGGCCTGGCCAAGGATAATGGCATTTCCTTTCGATCGTACTCCGGCAAGCTGCACACCTTCATCGTCGCCGACGTCCTGCCGCAGGCCTCTGAACTGGTCAGCGCCGACCTGGTGCTGATGAGCGAGCAGAACTTCCGCGCCTTCTTCGACTACCCCGTGGGCCACTACACCGACATCGCTCTCTCGGTCGCCAACCCGCAGGAAGTGCGCAACGTCGCGATCAAGCTCGCTGCCGCGCTGCCCGACGCGCGGCCCATCCTGCGCGACGAAGTGCTGCGCACCTATGCCTCTATTTTCGACTGGCGCGAAGGCATCGTGCTGGCGCTGCTTTCCGCCGCGATACTGGCTTTCGGCATCCTCGCCTGGGAGAAGGCCTCCGGGCTCTCGGCCGAAGAAAAACGCGAAATCGGCATCCTCAAGGCGATCGGCTGGGAAACCGGCGACGTGATCAAGATGAAATTCTGGGAAGGCCTGCTGATTTCGCTGACGGCCTTCCTCGCCGGCTTCGTCGCCGCCTACGTGCATGTGTTCCACTTCGCCGCCTCGCTGTTCGAGCCGGTGCTGAAGGGCTGGGCCGTGCTCTATCCGCGCTTCCAGTTGACGCCGCACATCGACGGCCTGCAAGTGGCGACCCTGTTCTTCTTCACCGTCGTGCCCTACGCGGCGGCGGTGCTGGTGCCGATCTGGAAGGCGGCGATCACGGATCCGGATTCGGTGATGAGAGGTTGAGATGAAAATCCTCTTGTGTTTGAGGTTGGTGGGTGATCGGGCCGCCGGGGCGCTCTGCTCCGCTCCATGTCCCCCGTCGCCGGCCTGCGGCCGCCGCCTCCTCCTTTACTTACGCGGAGCAGAGCGCCCCACCGGCCCGATCCGGTACCGTCGTAGG
>CAYNGV010000182.1:0-2836 GCA_964397005.1 uncultured Sulfuritalea sp.
GCCTTCGAGGCCCAGGTGCGGAACAGGCTGTCCTGGCGCTTGCGGCGGATGCTGCCGACGTAATCGTGGCCTTCGCGCATCTTGGTCACCAGCTTTCCGATTTCCTCGGGTGGATTCTGCAAGTCGGCGTCCAGCGTGATGATGATGTCGCCCCGGCAGTGCTCGAAGCCGGCCATGATCGCCATGTGCTGGCCCGCGTTGGCACCGAACAGGATGACGCGGGTGACGTCCGGACGCGCCTCGAACTGCTCGCGCAGGATGGCCGCCGAGCGGTCGCGGCTGCCGTCATTCACGAAGACGATTTCGTAGCTTTCGCCCAGTGCATCGAGCGCCGGATAAAGGCGGGTGAACAGCGCGGCGAGCGTGGCTTCTTCGTTGTAGATGGGGATGACAATGGACAGATTCGGTATGCTCATGTGATCTCCGACAGGCTGGCGGCCAGTGCCTCGCAAACGCGATCGATGTCGCTGTCCTGCATCGAGGGAAAGATCGGCAGTGTAACGGTGCTGGCGCCGATGCGCTCGGCATGCGGGAAGTCGCCTTCCCTGAAACCCAGCGCCCGATACAGCGAGAACAGGTGCAGCGCCGGATAATGCACACCGACGCCGATGCCGCGCGCCTTCATTGCCGCGATGAAGGCACCGCGATTGACGTCGGCGGGCAGCAGGACCTGGAACATGTGCCAGTTGCTGTTGCTGAAATCGGCGACCGGCATTTCGAGGCCAAGTGTCGGGTCGATGCAGTCGAAGTAGCGCCGCGCCAGCTCGCGCCGGCGGGCGGTGAAGGCTTCGAGATGCTTCATCTGGCCCAGCCCGATGGTGGCGGCGATGTCGGTCAGGTTGAACTTGCCGCCCAGCACATCGACGTCCATGCCGCCATCGGGGAAGCGCTTGACGCCTTGCAGGCGCAGGCGCTCGCAGAGGCCGATGTCGATGTCGGCCGGCAGCACCAGGGCGCCGCCTTCGGAGGTGGTGAGGTTCTTGTTGGCGTGAAAGCTGAAGGAGACGAAATCACGGTTGTTGCCGAACGAGTGGCCGATCGGCTTGCCCTTCCACGAGGCGCCGAAGGCTTGCGCGGCGTCTTCGATCACGCGGAGATTGTGCTTGCCGGCGATTTCATACAAGCGGTCGCGATCCACCGGCAGGCCGGCCAGGTCAACCGGGATGATGGCTTTGGTCCGCGGCGTGATGGCTGCTTCCAGCTGGTCGAGATCGATGTTGCGCGTGACGGGATCGACGTCGACCAGCACCGGTGTCGCACCGACTTCCAGAATCACATTGGCGGTTGCGACCCAGGTCAATGGGGTCGTAATCGCCGTGTCGCCAGCGCCGACTTTTGCCAGACGCAGCGCGACCTCGAGCGTGGCGGTGCCGGAATTGAACGCGCGCACCGGACGGCCGCCGCAGTATTCCGACAGCGCCGCCTCGAAGGCCTGCACCTTGGGGCCGCTGGTGATCCAGCCCGAGCGCAGCACATTCGCCACTTCGTCGATGGTCTCCTCGTCGATGGAGGGGCGCGTGAAAGGCAAAAACGGCAGGGTCATGACCGCGCCACCAGGAACACGCCGACGACGATGAAGCCGATTCCCAGCAGTTTCTGCGCTGCCAGGGCTTCGCCGAACCAGTGCCAGGCGACGAAGGCATTTATCACGTAGCCGATCGACAGCATTGGGTAGGCAATCGATACCGGAACCCGCGACAGGGCCATGATCCAGATCACGAGGCTCACCGCGTAGCAGGCCATGCCGCCCATGATGAAAGGCTGGAAAGCCAGCTTGAGGCCGACCGGCACGATGTTGTCGGCATGAAACTCGAAATGGCCGACCGCATTGGTGCCGGCCTTCAGGAACAGTTGCGCGGCGGCATTAAGCAGCACGCCGGCCAGAACCAGTGAAAAGCTGAGGGCGTTCATGTCATGGCTTCCTCACAATGACGCGGCGGGTGTCGCGGACGACTTCGGTCATGGGCAATCCCTTTGCACTCATTTCTTTCCACGTGGCCGGCGACATCAATGCCCAGGCGACGGGGGCGGCGCTCCATGCCTGCTCGAAGCCGGCGATGTCGGGAATGAATTTCTGCGGTTCCTGCTTGACACCAAAGCCCAATTCGTCGCGATAGGCGACCATGGTCGTGGTTCGCTTCAAATAAAACTGAAGGCTCTGGTCGTAGGTATCGACGCTGAAGAATGGCGCGTCCGGCGGTACTTGCGGACGAATCACGGCGGCCACGTCGTGCGCCGAGTTGACAGTGCCGAGAGTGTCATGGCCCAGCAAAAACCCCTGACCGAAGGCGAAGCCGCCGAAGGCCAGGGTGAACATGGCAGCGACGTTGCGCCCCTGCCTTCCCAGCCAGAACGCGATCAGGCCGCCCGCCAGCAGGGCGCCGGCGCCGCCATACAACCAGGGTTGATAGGCTTCGTAGAGCGCCACCGGAACTTTCTCGTTGGCGAAGCCGGTGACGTAGGGCACCAGAAAGAGGCAGCCGGCACCGATGGCGACGGCGGGCAGGGCGTGCCATTCGATACGACGGGATGCGGCGTGGCCGGCCAGATGGATGCCGATCAGCGCGGCCAGTGCGGGAAAAATCGGCAGTATGTAGGACGCCAGTTTCGAACTGGAGACCGAAAAGAAGACAAAGACCAGCACCGCCCACACCAGCAGGAAGCGGCGCGGCTGGAAGCGGCGGCCGGCATCGCGGCGGAAGCCGGCAGCGATGCCTTGTACCAGACTGCCGAGCCACGGCAGCATTCCGATCAGCAGGATCGGAATGAAATACCACATCGGCTGGTAGCGGCCGTGGGCCTTGGTCAGGAAACGCTCGAAATGCTCGTGGATGAA
>CAYNGV010000183.1:0-2785 GCA_964397005.1 uncultured Sulfuritalea sp.
ACCAAGGCCCCCAGCGATGGGGGCCTTTTCCGACTGACGCTTCATGCGATCGATCGTCTGCTTGTCATCGTCGCGCCGTCCCGCCAGCGCCGACTTTTGAGCCGGATTTACACTCCATTGAAACGCTATGAACTGCCATCGACAGAGATCAAATGGCGGTAGTATCTGGATGGATCGGTGAAATTCGTACCGCCGGCCGAACCAAATCAAGACCGATAGCCGATGATATGGAGAACCCATGATGGCCCTGATCAAAATGACGGCACGATCCGTCATGAATTGCGCCTTGATGATTGCGTTCACCGCACCGATCGCAGCGGAACCTGTTGCTCCGGCAAAGCCTGCGCCGGTGGCAAAGCCCAAACCCAGACCCTACCAAGCCGCGGTCCATAACGATATAACGGCTGCCTATGAGTACCGAACTCGAATTCTTGCCGGCAAACCGGAATGCCTGCGCTTTGCCACGGAATCCGACGCCGCATTTATCGACGAGAAAATGGGTAGCGAGGCAAAGGTGACCCTGCTCAAGAGGATCGGTGCCGAGGCGGGCGCAAAAGGCTGTCTGGCGCCTTAGCCGGACTGTCTTAATCGAGGAAGAATAAGGCCACCAGCGAAAGCTGGTGGCCTGTTAAATGGTGGAGGCGGCGGGAATTGAACCCGCGTCCACAAGTGCGCCACAGACAGTTCTACATACTTAGCCGCGTCATTTGATTTAACCCGCAACACGCCGACGGACAGGCTGGTTGCAGGCGATTCGCTGGATTTTCGAACTGTGCATCACGACTCTGCACAGCCTTATCTCCTGTATATGATTCCGATGCAGCTTGCGCTGCCTGGTCCAGAAGCAAACCAGTTCGGAAGCCAGCCGCTGTTAAGCGGCTAGAGCGAAACGCTCGTCGTTGGCAGTTAGTGCGTTCCAGATGGATTTACGAGGTACCCGGATCCTCGGTATGCCCTGCATGCTTTGTCACCCATGTCGAAGCCATGTCGCCCCCTGGCATGGTGCAAATCAGATAGTGCCTGATCTGCGAATTGCAAGCCGAATTCTAGCGGTTTGCCGCAGCAATGCCGAGAATATCGTGCGGCGACGCCGCAATGGCATCGGCCCCCCACGCCGCTGGAGGTTTGCCGTCCCCCAGATAGCCCCAGGCGGCAATGACGGTCTTCATGCCGACCGCGCGGCCGGAGATGACGTCCCGTTCATCGTCGCCGACGTAGATGCAGTCTGTCGCGGCGATGCCGATTACGGCGCTGGCGAGTTGCATGGGGTGTGCGTGGGGCTTGGAACGCTGGGCACTGTCGCCACAGACGATGCAAAGGCTGCGCTGGCGCAAGCCGAGCCCTTCCATCAGGGGAATCGCAAAGCGTTGCGACTTGTTGGTGACTATCCCCCAGGGAATTCCCTGCTTTTCGAGTTCATCGAGGTGTTCGGCCATGCCCTCGAACAAACGGGTGCCGACGCACAGCGCTTCCTGATAGATGGCCAGGAACCTCTGCTGCAGGGCGAGGTAGGCAGGGTCGCCCGGGGTCATGCCAAGGCCGGCGCCGATCATGCCACGGGCGCCTGACGACACATGCGGCCTCAATTGCTCCATCGATAGCGGGGCGCGACCCTGCTCCAGCAGCAGTTGATTCAAGGCGCCACCCAGGTCGGGTGCGGTATCGGCCAGGGTGCCATCCAGGTCGAAGAGTACTGCCTCAGGCATTGCGTCGGGCTCTGAGCAGGTAATTCACATCAGTGTCGCCCCCGATCGATGCATCGCGTTTGAGCGGGTTGTAGCGCAAACCGGTGATTTCGAGTACTTCGAGTCCCGCTGCACGGCACAGGCGAGCGAGTTCGGCCGGTTTGAGGAAGCGCGTGTAGTCATGGGTACCGCGCGGCAACAGGTTGAAGATGTATTCGGCACCGACCACGGCGAGCAGGTAGGCTTTCGGATTGCGGTTGATGGTGGACAGGAATACCTGCCCGCCGGGCTTCACCATGCGGGCACAGGCTGCCACGGTGCTTGCCGGATCGGGCACGTGTTCCAGCATTTCAAGGCAGGTGACGAAGTCGAATCGGGAAGGGGCTTCGTCCGCCATGGCTTCGGCTGAAATGAGGCGATAGTCGATGACATGCCCGCTTTCGTAGAGATGCAGGCGGGCGATACTGAGTGCCCTCTCGGACAGGTCAATCCCCGTAACCTGTGCGCCCATGGCCGCCATGCCTTCACTGAGCAGCCCGCCGCCGCAGCCGACATCGACCACCTGTTTGCCCTTGAGTCCGGCGTGATCGTCGATCCAGGCCACGCGGGCGGGATTGATGTCGTGCAGGGGACGGAATTCCGAGTTCGGGTCCCACCAGCGATGGGCGGCGTCTCCGAACTTGTCCAGTTCGCGGGGATCGGCGTTGTTTGTTGCGTTCATTGAGACATTCCCGGTAAACGAAAAAAGCCCTGCGGGGCAGGGCTTTTTTCTGAGTCAGGCGGTATTACTGAGCCTTGGTACCGATGACTTCGATTTCGACGCGACGATCGGGTTGCAGGCAATCGACGACCTTCTTGCTCTTCGGACCCTTGCACTGGTCGGCCTTGGTGATCGGCTGCTTCTTGCCCTTGCCTTCGGTGTAGACGCGGTTGGGTTCGACGCCCTTGCTCACCAGATAGGCCTTGACGGCTTCGGCGCGCTTCTCGGAGAGCTTCTGGTTGTAGGCGTCGGTACCAAAGCGGTCGGCGTGGCCGACAGCGATGATCACTTCGAGCTTGATGCCCTTGATGTCGCCTGCCAGCTTGTCCAGCTTGGCTTT
>CAYNGV010000184.1:0-2748 GCA_964397005.1 uncultured Sulfuritalea sp.
CTAGGATACCGCTTCGCATAACTTTCCCTGGATTGATTGTCATTTTTTCGCCAACACCCCGCCCATGACCCCTGTTCTCGTTTTCGACATCGAAACCATCCCGGACATCGCCGGGCTGCGCACCTTGCACGAACTGCCGGCGACGCTGCCGGACGCCGAGGTGGCCGAGTTCGCCTTCCAGCGCCAGCGGGCCAAGAACGGCAGCGATTTCCTGCCGCTGCATCTGCAACGCGTGGTGGTGATTTCCTGCGCGCTGCGCAGCGACGATGGCTTCAAGGTCTGGTCGCTGGCCGAGCCGAAGTCGGGCGAGGGCGAGATCATCCAGCGCTTTTTCGATGGTGTGGAAAAGTTCACGCCGCAGATCGTGTCATGGAACGGCGGCGGCTTCGACCTGCCGGTGCTGCACTATCGCGGCCTGATCCATTGCGTTGCGGCGCCGCGCTACTGGGACATGGGCGAGGGCGATTACCGCGATTCCAAAGACTTCAAGTGGAACAATTACATCAGCCGCTACCATTCGCGCCATCTCGACCTGATGGACCTGCTGGCGATGTACCAACCGCGCGGCAGCGCGCCGCTGGATCAACTGGCGCGCCTCATGGGGCTGCCGGGCAAGCTCGGCATGGACGGCTCCGCGGTCTGGGGCGCATGGCTGGAGGGGCGCATCGACGAGATTCGCGACTACTGCGAAACCGACGTGGTGAATACCTTTCTTGTCCTGTTGCGCTTCCAGATGATGCGCGGCTTGCTGACCGCCGCCGAGCACGATGCCGAACTGGCCCTGGTGAAATCATCGCTGGCTGCGACCGGTCAGCCGCACTGGAAGGAATTCATTGCCGCCTGGGAGGCTTCATCATGCTGATCGATGCGCGAAACTCGGCTCTGCTGGTGGTGGACGTGCAGGGCAAACTGGTGCCGGCGATTGCCGGGTGGCAAGCCGTGCTCGAGAATATCGTCTGGCTGATCCGGGTCGCGCGCCGGCTAGACCTTCCCGTGCTGGCCTGCGAGCAGTATCCGCAGGGGCTGGGCCCCACCCATCCGGTGGTGGCCGCCGAACTGCCGGCGGGCTCTGTCGCCAGCAAGCTGCATTTTTCCGCCGTGGCGGGCGCCTGTCACGGCTTCGACCAGGCCGGCGGTTCGAGGCAGATCGTGGTGTGCGGCATGGAAACCCATGTCTGCGTGCTGCAGACGGTGATCGAACTGCTCGGCAGCGGCAGACAGGTCTTTGTCGTCGAGGAGGCCGTCGGTTCGCGCCGCGACACCGACAAGGCACTCGCACTGGCGCGCATGCGCGACGCGGGGGCCGCCATCGTCAGCCGCGAGATGGTCGCCTTCGAATGGCTGCGCAAGGCGGATTCCGAGGCGTTCCGCGACATCAGCCGCAACTTCCTTCGCTGAATTTAGAGCGGGACAACTACTCCCGATCGGCAAACTGCGTTAGTATTAAAACGTTTGTTTGAAACGGCCGTTCGCTACAGGATGGCTACGGGTAGCCAACAAGACACAGGAGGATCCCATGGGTCAATACAACGCCCCTCTGCGCGACATGCACTTCGTGCTGCACGAACTGCTCGACGTGACCAACGAACTCAAGGCGCTGCCGGCCCACGCCGAGATCGACGCCGACACCATCAATCACATTCTGGAAGAGGGCGCCAAGTTCACTTCCAAGGTGCTATTTCCGCTGAATGCAGTCGGCGACACCGAGGGTTGCACGCTTGACCCAGCCACGCACGCGGTGACGACGCCGACGGGCTTCAAGGAAGCCTACCGCCAGTTCGTCGATGGCGGGTGGCCGGCGCTGACTTGTGATCCGGAATACGGCGGCCAGGGTTTGCCGATCGCGGTTTATAACCCGCTTGCCGAAATGTTCAACTCGTCGAACCAGGCCTGGTACATGTACCCCGGTCTGTCCCACGGCGCCTACGAGTGCCTGCACGAGCATGGCACGCCGGAGTTGAAGGCGCTGTACTTGCCCAAGCTGGTCTCGGGCCAATGGACCGGCACCATGTGCCTGACCGAACCGCACTGCGGCACCGACCTAGGCCTGCTGCGCTCGAAGGCCGAGCCGCAGGCGGATGGCAGCTACAAGATCAGCGGCGGCAAGATTTTTATCTCCGCCGGCGAACACGACATGGCGGAGAACATCGTGCATCTGGTGCTCGCCCGCCTGCCGGACGCGCCGAAGGGCACCAAGGGCATCTCGCTGTTCATCGTGCCCAAGTTCATTCCCAATGCCGACGGCTCGCTGGGCGCGCGCAACGCCATTACTTGCGGCGCGCTCGAAGAAAAAATGGGCATCCACGGCAATGCCACCTGCCAGATGAACCTCGATGATGCGACCGGCTGGATCATCGGCCAACCGCACAAGGGCCTCAATGCCATGTTCGTCATGATGAATGCGGCGCGTCTCGGCGTCGGCATGCAGGGCCTGGGACTGACCGAAGTCGCCTACCAGAACGCGCTGGCCTACGCCAAAGAGCGCTTGCAGATGCGCAGCCTCTCCGGCCCCAAGGCGCCGGACCAGCCGGCCGATCCGATCATCGTCCATCCCGACGTGCGGCGCATGCTGCTGACGGCGAAGGCCTATGCCGAAGGCGGGCGCGCCTTCTCGACCTTCGTCGCACTGATGATCGATCGCGAACTGAATCATCCCGATGAGGAAGTGCGCAAGGATGCCGCCGATCTGGTGACGCTGCTGACGCCGATCATCAAGGCTTTCATGACCGACAACGGCTGGATCGCCAC
>CAYNGV010000185.1:0-2745 GCA_964397005.1 uncultured Sulfuritalea sp.
GATCGTGACCGGCGAAGGCGGCGGGTTCGCGTCCCTGCACCGGCATGTGCGCGATGGCGCTGCGCAGGCGGCCAGGCGTTGCGCTGCGTAGCGAGGCCGGCAGCGGACCGTGCGACAGCAGCCAGACCGGTCCGGCGGGCAGGTGATGCGGCAATTCGGCCGCCTCGGCGACGGCGATGCGTTCGGTATCGGCCGGCAGCCCGAGCCGGTCCCAGAAGGCGGCGCGCGGATGGACCAGCAAGCGCGTCGGCACGCCGAGTTGCGACAGTGCGCGGCAAAGGAAGGCGGTATACACCTCGCCGCCGCCGAAGTGGGGCTGGAGGTTGATCTGGACGAGCTTCATGGCACTTCAGGTTTCTCACGCATGCCGGCAATCAGCACGCCGCAGATGAACGCGAACAAACCCAGCCGCCAGCCGGAAAGATGGCCGTCAAGCAGACAGCGCACCGAATAGCCGCCAACCAAAAAGATCAACATTAGACCGCCACCGTCGCCGTGCTGCCGGAACGACATCCAGCCGCCTCGAATCGCGAGGCCGGCGGTGAGCAGGAGCAGAGCGAGACCGGGGAGGCCGGCACCAAGCGCAAAATCCAGCCAGCCACTGTGGCTGCTGACCATGCCCGGGGTGTTGTATTTTTCGGCAATCGCACGCCCGAAGCCATCGCGACCGAAACCCAGGCCCAGCGGGTGTTCGCCGATGGCCAGCACCGCCTGACGCGCCCAGGCGGTGCGCAGGTAGGCGGACTCCTCCAGCCCAGCGCCGGACGGCGTGACGGGCCGCGTTGCTTCGTCATTGGTCAGCCAGTACGAACTGGGCGATGACCAGCCGATGGCCGTGGATTCGCGCAAGCCTTGCCATCGGCTATCGAAGCTGAGCGACCCTGCGCCGACCATCACGATCATGCCGGCAGCGATCGCGATGACGCGACCCTGGCGCGACGACGCTCGCAACAAGGCAAGGCTTGCCGCCAGTAGCAGCAACACGGTAATGGCGGTGCTATTGCGCGATTGCAGGGCAAGGTCGGAGGCCAGCGACAGCAGCAGCAGAACCCAGCCGAAACGCTGACTTAGTGCCAGCGGCGAGTATTTTTCAAGCACCCACGCCAGGCGGTCCGCTACCAGCAGGGAAAGAAAGAAGCTGTTGAGCGTACCGTGGTAATCATAGGCAGCGAATGGTGTTGCCTTGAACGGCCAGGCACCCGCGACCAGCCACAAATGCAACTGCCAGCCCAGCAACCAGACCATGTGTGCCGCCAGCGCGAGGGTCACCGCCTGCGCTGCCCGCCCCTGCGGAAGCTGCGTCGCTGCCCAGACGGCCAGTGCGGCGGTCAGCAAGGGCACGATCCAGTCGCCGCGCAGGTTGTCCAGCGCCAAAGTCGGCGCTGGCGCAACGGTGATGGAGTGCAGTACCAGCCATGCCGTGGTTGCCACCAGCCCCCACGCGGCCGCCTTCAGAGAAGGCGGTGACAGCGGACGAACCGTTCGCCGCAGCATCGCCAGCAGCGACAGCAGACCGATCAGCAAGAGCAGGTTGCGCAGCGCGATGGTATGCGGAATAGGAAAGACGAAAACAATCGCGGCGAGCCACGCCTGCCAGAACCATGTCATAGTGGCTGACGGCATCATTTGCCGAGCACTGCCAGCCAGGAACGCAGCCAGTGACGCGCGATCCGCCGCCTCTGCGGCGTACTGCCGGCATGCTGCCAGAGCAGGCGCAAGAATCCCGTGCGCCGCAGGCGGTGCAGCGTAGCGATGGCGATGCTGCGGTCGGGCATTTTTTCCAGTTTGTGGAATACGGACAGGGCGCCGTCGACCAGTTGGTCGGCAAGCAGCCGTCGCAACTCCGGATCGTTACCCAGTGTTGCGCACATCGTTGCCAGCGCTTCGGCGTTAACCACGCTGCTGTCCACGATGGCCTGCAGGCGGCGCTGGCTCTGCTCGGGCGTAAAACGGCGCAGCGGAATCCGGTAATGCACGGCAATATGCCCGGTATAGCGGACGCGTTCCGCCGCCAGCAGCGCCCGCGTGGTCCAGATCACGTCTTCGTGGATCAAGCGCGGCACGAAGCGGTAAGCGTTACCTTCGATGAAATCACGGCGGTAGAGATGCATCCAGACCATATGCAGAAAGCGCCTGGCCTTCAGGCGTTGCCTCAGCCATTCCCGGCCCGGGATGATGCCTGTCGCAGGCGCATCGGCATAGATCGGCCGGTCTGCTTGACGGCCTTCGAAATGATAGCGGGCGTTGAACAGCGCCATGTCGAGTTGTTCGTCTTCGGCCAGGCGCAACACCTCGGCGTAGGCATCGGGTTCGACAAAATCGTCCGAGTCGACAAACGCCAGGTACTTGCCGCTCGCTGCATCCAGTCCCGTATTGCGTGCCGCCGAAAGCCCGCCGTTTTCCTGGCGGATCACGCGCATCTGCGGCAGGCGCGGTGCGAATTCGGCAAGGATGGTCGGGCAGTCGTCGGTCGAACCGTCATCGACGACGATGATTTCGTCGGCTGGAGGCGCCAGTGCGGCAAGGCTTTCCAGGCAGCGCGGCAGGTAGGGTGCGACGTTGTAGACCGGCATCACGATGGACAGCAGCGGTGCGCTCATGCCAGCCGGCCTCTTTTGCCATCGTGCCAGGCCAGCAATGCATCGTGCAGCGTCGCCGCGCGCTGTGCGTAGGTATGCCGCGCCATGACGTGGGCGTGGCAGCGCTCGGCGAGATCGCGCGCGGCGGCGAAGTTCGCCAGCCAGT
>CAYNGV010000186.1:0-2740 GCA_964397005.1 uncultured Sulfuritalea sp.
GCAGGAAGCCGACCAGCACCATGACCAGCGCCATCGGCCCGAAGCCGCGCAGGAAGCTGCCCATGTCATCGAGCTTGCGCGTGGTGTAGTCGGCGGCGTAGAGCACGACGAAGAGCTTCATCAACTCGGAAGGTTGCAGGTTGATGGGGCCGAGGCCGATCCAGCGCTGGGCGCCATTGACCGAACGGCCGACATGCGGAATCAGCACCAGCAGCAGCAGCACGACCCCGGCCAGGAACAGCCAGGGCGCCGCCTGCTGCCACAGCCGCAAGGGAATCTGAAAGGCCATCACGCCGGCGACCAGTCCGACGGAAAGAAAGACCGCATGACGAAACAGGAAATAGGCCGACTGGCCGCCCGTGAAACGGCTGCCCTCGGCCATCGCGATCGACGACGAATACACCATCACCAATCCCAGCAGCAGCAGGCCGATCGCCGGCCACAGCAGGAGGCCGTCCAGCTCGGCGGGCGCGTGCTGCGCTGGTGCGGCGTAGGTGCGACTCACGATTTGCCTTCCCCCCCTCCCCCTTCCCGGGGAAGGGGGCGATCCTGGTTCATTCCGCCGCCGGCGGAATTCCGCGTGGCTGACTGCGCCTGCCTTGGGGCGGCCCGGCGGCCGGCGCCCTCCAGTGCATGGACGGCGGCAACGAAGACCTGCGCTCGGTGCTCGTAGTTGCGGAACATGTCGAAGCTGGCGCAGGCCGGCGACAGCAGCACGGCATCGCCGTCCTGCGCCAGCGAATGGGCGCGACGCACGGCATCGCCCATGTCCGTTGCGCTTTCGATTGCCACTCCGGAGGCGAGGATGGCCTTTTCGATCAGCGGTCCGTCACGGCCGATCAGCACCGCGGCGCGTGCGTGCTTCGCCACGGCTTTCACGAGCGGGGAAAAGTCCTGTCCCTTGCCATCGCCGCCCGCGATGAGAACGATCTTGCGCCCCAATCCGCCGAGGCCGGTCAGAGCCGCTACCGTGGCGCCGACATTGGTTCCCTTGGAATCGTCGTACCAGCTCACGCCATCGATCTCGGCAACCTTTTCGACACGATGCGGCAAGCCGCGGAAGCTGCGCAAGGCGGGCAGCAATGCATTCGCGTCGAAGCCGAGACTGGTGCACAAGGCCAGCGCCGCCATCGCGTTGGCGGCATTGTGCAAGCCGGCCAACGGCAATCCGGAGACCGGCAGCAGGAAGCGTTCGCCCTGCACGATCCACGCCTCGCCCCGATTCATGCGCAGACCGAAGTCCTCACCGGCTACGGGTGCATCGAGGCCGAAGCTGATGATGTGACGATCGGCCAGCGCCATCCGGCGCACCCGTGCGTCAGCGCGATTGAGCACCTGCACGCCCGGTGCGCCCTCGGCGCTTTGAAAGATCCTCGCCTTGGCCGACGCATACTCGTCGAGATCGATGTAGCGATCGAGATGGTCGTCGGAAATGTTCAGCACCGTCGCCGCAGCCGGATACAAGGTCTCGGTAGTCTCCAGCTGGAAACTCGAAAGCTCCAGCACCCAGATCTGCGGCAGGGCATCGGCATCCTGCGCGTCCATCAGGGCCGTCAGCGCCGCCGGCGAAATGTTTCCCGCGACGCCGACGGTCTTGCCCGTGGCGCGCAGCAGATGCCCGGTCAGCGCCGTCGTGGTGGTCTTGCCGTTGGTTCCGGTGATGGCCAGCACCGGAACATTCCGGCCCAGACTGCGCAGCGCCTGGGCGAACAATTCGATCTCGCCGACCACCGGAATACCGGCGGCGCGGGCGTGGATCACCACCATCAGCCCGCCCGAGAGTCCAGGCGACAGCACCAGCAAATCGATGCCATCGAGCAGCGCCTTGTCGAACTCGCCGCTGCAAAAGTCGGCGCTGGAGACACGGCGATGCAACTCCTCAAGATAGGGCGGTGCCGCCCGGGTGTCCGCCACGCGCACCCGCGCCCCCTGCCGCGCGCACCAGAGCGCACTGGCCAGCCCCGATTCACCGAGGCCGAGGATGAGGACGTGTTTGCCGTTCAGTTCCACGGCAAGTTCTCACCGCAGAGGCGCAGAGGCGCAGAGGAATCGCAGAGGACGGCAAAGACCACTGCACAGGATTGCTTTTCTCTGCGTCGCCTTACTCTGCGCCTCTGCGCCTCTGCGGTAAATGCCATTTCGTTCATCGTATTTTCAGCGTCGACAATCCGAACAGCACCAGCAGGATGGTGATGATCCAGAAGCGCACCACCACCTGCGTCTCCTTCCATCCGGTTTGTTCGAAGTGATGGTGCAGCGGCGCCATGCGCAGGATTCGTCGGCCTTCGCCGTAGCGCTTCTTGGTGTATTTGAAATAGCCGACCTGCAGCATCACCGAGATGGTTTCGGCGACGAAAACGCCGCCCATGATGAACAACACGATCTCCTGCCGCGCCACCACCGCCACCGCGCCCAGCGCCGCGCCCAGCGCCAGGGCGCCAACGTCGCCCATGAACACCTCGGCCGGGTAGGCGTTGAACCACAGGAAGCCCAGACCTGCGCCGGCCAGCGCACCGCAGAACACCGTCAGTTCGCCGGCGCCGGGGATGTAGGGCATCAGCAGGTATTTGGAGAACACGGAATTGCCGGCGACGTAAGTAAAAATGCCCAGCGCCGCGCCGACCAGCACCGTCGGCATGATCGCGAGGCCATCGAGGCCGTCGGTCAGGTTCACCGCATTGCTGGTGCCGACGATCACCAGATAGGTCAGCAGGATGAAGCCGAACATGCCCAGCGGATA
>CAYNGV010000187.1:0-2683 GCA_964397005.1 uncultured Sulfuritalea sp.
GGTGCAGATCCACGCCGAGATGATCCAGATGTTCGAGGCCGGAACCTTTGATATCGCCCACCTCGATCCCTGGCTGCGGGCATTCGCGGTCGCTGCAAAATGATCCATTAACACCCTCCCTGGCTTGAAGGGTGGGGATTCCCACTTCACGGAACCCTGCCGTGTAATTCATAAAATACAGTCGATCAAGAAAAAACCCGGCCGGAGCCGGGCTGATGTCACTTGAATTCGCGGGTCAGGCCGGGCTTGGCTCTTCATGGAATCCTGTTGGGCATGGTTGGCGGTTGCTTGCATATTCTAATGTGCGGCTTTAGGATTGGCACATGAAACCCCGCCACCTTTTGCCCCATCTGCAACGGCTGCTCGGACATTTTCCGTGCGTGGCCGTGTTCGGCGCGCGGCAGTGCGGCAAGACGACGCTGCTGGGCGCCTTGTCCGGTGAGTGGCTGCGGCTCGACATGGAAAGCGCGGCGGACCGTTCCCAGCTGCTTGCCGAGCCCGATACGTTTTTTCGCCTGCATCCGCAGGCTGTCATCATCGACGAGGCGCAACTGGCGCCGGCGGTCTTCCCGGCCTTGCGGGTCGCCATCGACCGCGACCGGGCCCGCAAGGGGCGCTTCGTGCTCTCCGGTTCCAGTTCGCCCGAACTGGTGCGGCGCATCGCCGAATCGCTGGCGGGGCGTATCGGCCTGGCCGAACTGTCGCCGTTTTCACTGGGCGAAGCCTGGCAGTGCGGGCCATCGCCAGTCTTCGCGGCACTGGGCGCAAGGGCCGGGCCGCCGGCCCTGATGGCCGCCGCCGCGCCACGCGTCGATCTGCGCCAGTTGCGAGACCACTGGTTCGATGGCGGCTATCCGGAGCCCTGGCTCGACGCGGATGCCGAATTCCGCCGTCTCTGGCACCGCAATTATTTCGACACCTATCTGCTGCGCGACATCGGCGCGCTGTTTCCGCAGCTCAACCGCGACCGTTTTCGCCAGTTCATCCAGATGCTGGCGCATGTGTCGGGCAGCATTCTCAACAATGCCGAAATCGCCCGCAGCCTCGGCGTTTCCGAACCCACGGTGCGCGACTGGCTGGGCATCGCCACGGGCACCTATCTGTGGCGGCATCTGCCAGCCTGGGATCGTTCGCCGCACAAGCAGCTGGTGCGCCACCCCAAGGGTTTCATGCGCGACAGCGGCATGTTGCATCGCCTGCTGCGCATCGAGTGCGCCGACGACCTGGCGACCCACCCCGCCGCCGGTCGTTCCTGGGAAGCCTATGTCGCCGAGATGCTGCTGCGGGGTTTCGCCGAGGCCGGTATGGCGGCGACGCCTTTTCACTATCGCACGCGCGGCGGCGCCGAGATCGACCTGATCATCGAGGGCGATTGCGGCGTGCTGCCGGTCGAAATCAAGCTCGGCGCGACGGTGCCGCCGCGCAGCCTGCGTTCGCTGGAAGAGTTCATCGCCATGCACGATTGCCCGCTCGGCCTGGTGGTCTGCAACGACGAGAAGCCGCGCCGCCTGAGCGAGCGCATCGTGGCCATTCCGGCGGCCAGCCTTTGAGCGTCTGGCGAGGTCGCGGCTCCCGGCCGTCAGGGGGCGCATGGGTTGGGCACATATCACCCACGACCGGAAGTTTTACCCAAGTCCTCCCGAGCGCCAGACGTCAGGCTTTCGCCTATCCTTGTACGGACGGGCCGATTTGGGTTTGCCAGCAAGGGAAGCGCTGCGTCCTTACTGCATGGCGGATGTGACTGTGGTGTGTGTTCTGGCCGCTGGGGCGCGATGGCGGGGTTGATGTGGCGCAGACCTGGAAGCGAAGCGCCGTCCGGGGGCATTTTTCGGAAAACCAGTCGTTTTCTGCCGCACTGAAAAATGCAACTTGCCGATACCGCTGCCAATCGCTCAGCTGCATCGGGGTAGCGCTCGACGAGTTTCCCGTCCTGCCTATTTTCCCCTCGACTTGCTTCTTGCCGGCGGTGCGGCCGAGCGCCGTTGCATCGCCGGGCGGGGCGGCTTGCCGGTGCCCGCCGGCTGGAACGATGGCACCAGGTGGCGGTGGCCGTTGCCGATCAGGTCGGCGCGGCCCATGCGACGCAGGGCCTCGCGCAGCAGCGGCCAGTTCTCCGGGTCGTGCCAGCGCAGGAAGGCCTTGTGCAGCTTGCGCACGCGGCCGCTGCGCACCACCTCGACGCCCTCCGCGGCGGCGGTCACCTTGCGCAGGGGATTCTTCCCGGTGTGGTACATCGCGGTGGCGAGCGCCAGCGGCGTCGGCAGGAAGGTCTGCACCTGGTCGAGGCGGAAGCCGTTGCGCTTCAGCCACAGGGCGAGCGCCAGCATGTCCTCGTCGGTGGTGCCGGGATGCGCGGCGATGAAGTAGGGGATGAGGTACTGCTCCTTGCCGGCTTCCGCCGAGAACTTCTCGAACATCGCCTTGAAGCGGTCGTAGGCGCCGATGCCCGGCTTCATCATCTTGGAGAGCGGCCCCGCTTCGGTGTGCTCCGGCGCGATCTTCAGGTAGCCGCCGACGTGGTGCGTGATCAGCTCCTTGACGTACTCCGGCGATTTCACGGCGAGGTCGTAGCGCAGGCCGGAGCCGATCAGCACCTTCTTGATGCCGGGCAGGGCGCGCGCCTTGCGATAGAGCTGCACCAGCGGGCCGTGGTCGGTGCCCATGTTCGGGCAGATGTCCGGAT
>CAYNGV010000188.1:0-2609 GCA_964397005.1 uncultured Sulfuritalea sp.
CGAGGTCGTTGCGCGGATACATGAAGGGCTGGCCGGTGTTGTACTTGTAGGCCATGGCGACGATGGTCGGCAATTTTGCGACCAGGCGGTTGAACGAGACACTGCGTTCGGCAGGATCGGTGAAGTCCACTGCATCGTGGTAGAAGGCCGCCAGGGCGCCGACGACACCGACCATGACCGCCATTGGATGCGCGTCGCGGCGGAAGCCCTGGTAGAACTTCACCAGTTGTTCATGCACCATCGTGTGGTTCTTGATCGTGCTCTCGAACTTGTTCTTCTCGGCCGCGTTGGGCAGCTCGCCATTCTTCAGCAGCCAGGCGACTTCGAGGAAGTTGCAGTTTTCCGCCAACTGCTCGATCGGATAACCGCGATACAGCAGTTCGCCCTTGTCGCCGTCGATGAAAGTCACCTTCGACTGACAGCTTGCCGTGGAAAGGAAGCCTGAATCGTAGGTAAACAAGCCGGTCTTGGCGCCCAGCGTGCGGATGTCGATCACATCGTTGCCGTGAACGCCGACCATCACGGGAAATTCGACGGTCTTGCCATCAATGGTAAGGGTTGCTGTGCGATTCGTGCTCATGGTCTTTCCTCTCTTCAAGTCAGTTGCGGTGCTGTAGTTCTTCAAAATTGGCTATCGGCGAGACTTCCCGCAGCCGCTCGATCATTGCCGCCTGTTGCGGATCACTGGTGGCTACCCTGCCGCTCACCAACGCCCACAGATCGTGGTCTTCCAGTTCCAGCAAGCTTTCCAGTGCCGCTTCGCCTAGCACATCGAGACTGGTCTCGTAGCGCTCCCAGAAACGATCAAAAACCAGATCCAGTTCCAGCAGGGCGCGCCGGCAATGCCATTTCAGGCGATTGATGCGCGCCCGGCGCTCTTCCGCTACGCCATCCAAACCGGAAGCCGCGCCAGCGGCTGAACCGATGTCACCCCCTTCCGCGGGAAGGGGGCCGGGGGGATGGCAACTATTTACCATCATGCAAATGATGGTTAGACGGCACGTCTAACCATCATTTCCTTGATTTTTCCGATCGCCTTGGTCGGGTTCAGTCCCTTGGGACACACATCGACGCAGTTCATGATGGTGTGGCAGCGGAAAAGGCGATACGGGTCATCCAGGTCGTCAAGACGCTCGCTGGTTGCCTGGTCGCGCGTATCGGCGATGAAACGGTAGGCGGCGAGCAGGCCGGCCGGGCCGACGAACTTGTCCGGATTCCACCAGAAAGACGGGCAGGAGGTCGAACAGCAGGCGCACAGGATGCACTCGTAGAGGCCGTTCAGTTCCTCGCGGTCCTCCGGCGATTGCAGGCGTTCGCGCTCGGGCGGCGGATCGTTGTTGATCAGGTAGGGCTTGATCGAGTTGTACTGCTTGAAGAACTGCGTCATATCCACGATCAGGTCGCGGATCACCGGCAGGCCCGGCAGCGGGCGCAGGACGATCGGCTTGCCCTCAGGAAAACTGTCCATCGCGGTGAGGCAGGCGAGGCCGTTCTTGCCATTGATGTTCATCGCGTCGGAACCGCAGACACCTTCGCGGCAGGAGCGACGGAAGGAGATGGAATCGTCCTTCGCCTTGAGCTTGACCATGGCGTCCAGCAGTTTGCGATCGGTCGAATCGATCTCGACCGAGATGTCCTGCATGTAGGGCTTGGCGTCCTGGTCCGGATCGTAGCGATAGATCCTGAACTGGACGGTACGTGTGGCGTTCGTCATCGTCTGTTCCTTGTCAGTAGGCACGCTTCTTCAGCTCGATGGTGTCGACGCTCATCGGCTTCATTTGCACCGCCTTGTAGTCAAGACGACTGCCTTCGCGGTACCACAGGGTGTGCTTCAACCAGTTCTTGTCATCGCGACCATCCGGCGTCTCCGGCGTATCCGTGGCATCGTCGCGAACATGGGCGCCGCGGGATTCGGTGCGGGCATTGGCCGAAACGATGGTGGCCTTGGCGACTTCGATCAGGTTGTCGAGTTCCAGCGCCTCGATGCGGGCAGTGTTGAATACCTTCGACTTGTCCTTGATTTGCGTTTGGGCCACCTGCTGCTCAATCTCGCTGATGCGCTCGACGCCCGTGGCAAGCATGTCCTTGAAGCGGAACACGCCGGCGTGCTTTTGCATGGTGCGCTGCATGGCCAGGCGTGTTTCGTGCACGTCGGCGCCGTCCTTCTGATGATTGAGGCGATCAAGCCGCGCCAGGGTCTTGTCGATGGCTTCCTGCGCCAGCGGCTTGTGCGCCTTGACGTTGCCACGGAGGTCGTTTACCGCCGTCTCGCCGGCCGACTTGCCGAACACCAGAAGATCGAGCAGGGAATTGGTGCCGAGACGATTGGCGCCATGCACGGAAGCGCAGGCGCATTCGCCGGCGGCATAGAAGCCATGCACTGGCGTGCTCTGGTTGCCATCTTTCGGCACCACGACCTGACCATGGTAGTTGGTCGGAATGCCGCCCATCTGGTAATGACAGGTCGGCACAACCGGCAGTGGTTCCTTGAGGCAATCGACGCCGGCGAACTGGATGCCGATCTCATGGATGCCGGGCAGGCGCTTCATGATGGTTTCCGGCGGCAGATGCGTGATGTCGAGCAGCACGAAATCCTTGTTCGGCCCGCA
>CAYNGV010000189.1:0-2601 GCA_964397005.1 uncultured Sulfuritalea sp.
GTCGCGTCCTTCTGCACCATCTGGTAGAAGTCCTCGAAGCGGTCGATGGCGCGGATGTCGATGTAATAGATGGTCGACTTGCCACTTTCGCCGAAGGCTTCGCGCACGTACTGCGTCTGCTTCAACGAGGCCATGCAGCAGATGCGCGAGCAATGGCGCAGGTGGTTTTCGTCGCGCGATCCGGCGCACTGGATGAAGGCGACGTTCTTCGCCTCCTTGCCGTCGCCTGGGCGCAAAATCTTGCCGCCGGTGGGGCCTTGCGGATCGGCCAGGCGCTCGAATTCGAGGCTGGTGATGACATTGGGGAAACGGTCGTAGCCGTAGGGCTGAATCCTGGCGGCATCGTAGGGACGCCAGCCGGTAGCCCAGATCACGGCGCCGACTTGCAGCGTGACGGATTCTTCCTTCATTTCCAGGTCGACGGCGCCGACCGGACAGGCCGCCTTGGCTTTCTCGCCCTCTGGCGTGCCGACGATTGAGGGGTCGATCACGAAGCGCTGCGGATGGGCCATGTTGTGCGGCAGGTAGGCCGCCTTCATCTTGTCCAGACCGTAGTTCCACGGGTTCGATACTTCTGCACTGACCGCCTCGCCGCATTTGCCGCAGGCGGTGCAGTTTTCATTGACGTAGCGCGGAGAGACTTTCAGCGTCACTTCGTAGTTGCCTCGGCTGCCGGAAACGGCGGTGACCTCGGTCATGGTCATCAGGCGGACATTGCGGTTCTGCTTGAGGCGCCGCAAGTTGATTTCCAGCCCGCAGGTGGGGTGGCACATCTTGGGAAAGTAGCGGTAGAGCCGCGCGGTGCGGCCGCCAAGGACGGGGGTCTTTTCGACCAGGATCACCTGCTTGCCGCATTCCGCGGCTTCAAGCGCCGCCGTCATGCCGCTGATGCCGCCGCCGACGACCAAGATCGTCTGGTTGGTTGCTATTGAAGCCGTCACGTCGAGCTCCCAAAAAAATGGTCTTGCGTGTCGCGAATTTTATCGACTGCGGGCACGTCGGCCTGTCCAATCTTCCAATGTTGTAATAGAAAAGCTGAATGCGCCGATGCCGCGTTGGAGAACAGCTTACGCGACTACTGGCGCGGTGGTCACGATGCGAATCTCGAAGCTCAAGGCCTCCAGGTCGGCGAGGATCCATGTTGCTTGGGGCGCACCCAGCCCGGCGACGGTGCCGGGATTGACCAGCCAGGTGAGGCCGCCGAGGATATTCAACTGCTGGCGGATCTCGGTTTCGTGGCTGTGGCCGCAGCAGACCAGGTCGTAGTCGCCGGTGCAGGCCATGCCGTGGCCGAGATGCGGATAGTGGGTGAGGAAGATGCGTCGCCCGCCCAGTTTCAAGGTCGCGTCCTGGCCGTAATAGTGGAGTTGGTCGTCAGAGTTGTGGGCGATGCGGGCGATTGAAACCGGATCACCCAGGTTATTGCCGTGCACGGCATGAATCGGCAGGCCCAGCTTGAGCGAGGCTCGCAGGGTGTTGCCGCCGATGATGTCGCCGCAATGGATCACCGCTTCGGCGCCCTCCGCCTTGGCCGCGGTAACCGCCGCCGCCATCATCGGGCCGCGATCATGGCTGTCGGAGAGAATGCAGATTCTCACTGGTCCTGGTCCTTGCCGAAGCCAAAAAGCTCGTCGAGTCGAAACTCGCGGATCAGCGCATCGGCCGCAGCCTGACCATGTTCCTTGGCGACGTCGGCGAGGATCAGGCGTGCGCCGTTGCGGTTGTAGCCGCCGCCGAAGCTGACCTGGGTGCCCAGCAGCTGGCGGGCCTTTTCCAGCGTCATATCACCAGCGGGCCGTGGTAGTCCTCGTCCTGCGCCGGCGCCTTGTTGCCTAGGGTCTCAGTCAAGGCAGCGGAGCGCGTGCCGTGGTGGTCGGCCTGGATCTGCAGCACGTTGGTCACGCAATCGCCGAGATTGTCGTAGAAGTCGCGGCCGGTGCCGAACTGCTCATCGGCCGAATAGAAGAACTGGCAGCGGAAACGCTGATCCGCCAGTTTGCTGACGATGAACTCGGCGCCCAGCTCGTTCCAGTACAGCGAGGGGCAGGTGGTCAGGGTCTCGTTGGCCGGATCAAGCTGCAATTCGACGTCGGCCGATTGCAGCGGAACCAGTCGGCTGTAGCGTTCGAGCAGGATCTGGCTGACCAGTTGGAATTCGCTGTCGGTAAAGTCGGGGATGTTCATGGATATTGGCTTTCTTTCATGCCGTGGCGGTTCATGCATGGGTCGGCTACTCTACAGCGGCCGGTCGAATTCCCGCAATCACTGTTGCTTATTCAAAAATAGAAATTATCCCCTTGTGCCTTGACAGTGCTTAAAGCCAGAATATAAAGAGTTGCTAATATATCGTTCCGGACTCGTCACGACTTCCCTCAATGCCAGCCGCCAACGCATCCCCTCCTTCGATTCAGGAAGTCAAGAACACCACGTGCTACATGTGCGCCTGCCGCTGCGGCATCCGCGTGCATCTGCGCGACGGCGTGGTGCGCTACATCGACGGCAATCCGGAGCACCCGCTGAACAAGGGCGTGATCTGCGCCAAGGGTTCGTCGGGCATCATGAAGCAGTATTCGCCGGCGCGCCTGTTGAAGCCGCTGAAGC
>CAYNGV010000190.1:0-2599 GCA_964397005.1 uncultured Sulfuritalea sp.
GACTGGCAGCCCGACATCGTCCACTGCAACGACTGGCAAACCGGGCTCGCGCCCGCCTACCTGCGCTACCTGCCGGGGGCGCAGGCAAAGTCGCTGTTCACCCTGCACAACCTGGCCTTCCAGGGCCTGTTCGACCATGCGTCGCTGTTCGAACTCGGGCTGCCGGACGAAGCGTGGCAGATCGACGGCGTCGAGTACTACGGCTACCTGTCCTTCCTCAAGGCCGGCCTGCAACATGCCGATGCCATCACCACGGTCAGCCCGAGCTACGCCCGCGAAATCCAGACCGATGCCGAAGGCATGGGCTTGGCCGGCCTGCTGCGCCATCGCGGCGACCGGCTCTCCGGCATCCTCAACGGCATCGACACCAAAGCCTGGAATCCGGCCGCCGACCGCCACCTGCGCCAGACCTACAGCGCCCGGCGCATGGAGGGCAAGGCGACCAACAAGGCGGCGCTGCAGGAAGAACTCGGGCTCGAACGCCGCGAAGACCTCCCCCTGCTCGCCGTGGTCAGCCGCCTGACCGAGCAGAAAGGGCTCGACCTGCTGCTGGAAGCGGCGCCGCAGGTACTCAAGCTGCCGGCACAACTGGTCATTCTCGGCAGCGGCGAACATTCCATCGAGCACAGCTGGGCGGCACTGGCGCAAAAGCACAAGGGGCAATGCTCGGTGACCATCGGCTTCGACGAAGCACTGGCCCATCGCATCGAGGCCGGCGCCGATATCTTCGTCATGCCCTCGCGCTTCGAGCCCTGCGGCCTCAACCAGATGTACAGCCTGCGCTATGGCACGCCGCCGGTGGTTCGCGCCACGGGTGGCCTGGCCGATACCGTGATCGATGCCGCCAACGCCAAACATGGCAACGGCTTCGTCTTCGGCCCGGCCACCGGGAAGGCCCTGCTGGAGGCCCTGCAGCGCGCCACCGAAACCTGGCACGACCCCCAACGCTGGCGCCAGTTGCAGAAGCAGGGCATGGCGCGCAACTCCAGCTGGGAGGAAGCCGCGCGGCAGTATGCCGAGCTTTACCAGCACCTATGATCGCCGCCCGATGCCCGCCGCCACCCTCACCCTGATCGCCGCCGTCGCCCGAAATGGCGTGATCGGCGTCGACAACCGCCTGCCCTGGCACCTGCCGGCAGACCTCAAGCACTTCAAGGCACTGACCACGGGACACACGGTGATCATGGGGCGCAAGACCTGGGAATCGCTGCCGGCGAAATTTCGCCCGCTGCCCGGCCGGCGCAACATCGTCGTCACGCGCAATGCCGGCTATCAGGCCGACGGGGCTGTCGTCGCGACCTCGCTGCACGCCGCCATCGAAGCCGCGGAAAGCGGCGAAGCCTTCGTCATCGGCGGCGCGCAATTGTATGCCACGGCCATGGCGCTGGCGAACCGCCTGCAATTGACCGAGATCGATGCGGCTTTCGAGGGCGACACTTTCTTTCCCGAAATCGACCGCCGGCAGTGGCAGGAAGCCGCGCGCGAAACGCATCGCGATGAAACCGGACCGGGCTACGCCTTCGTCACTTACCAGCGGCCCTGACGCGCGGGCCGCCGACCCCGACCGCAAGGGATACCTTCTCCGGCTCAGCCGGAGACATGCCGATTACTGTGCCACGCAGTCCACGTAGTAGCGCACCGCGCCGTTGCTGGCGTCCTTCACCAGGCCGTGGATGTCGGTCTCGAAACCGGGGAATTTCTCGTTGAACTCGCGCGCGAATTTCAGGTAGCGCACGATGGTGGAATTGAAGCGCTCTCCCGGAATCAGCAGCGGAATCCCCGGCGGATAAGGCGTCAATAGCACCGCGGTGACGCGGTTTTCGAGCTCATCGATCGAAACGCGATCGATCTCGCGATGCGCCATCTTGGCGAAGGCGTCGGCCGGACGCATGGCCGGTACCATGCTGGACAAATACATCTTGGTGGTCAGGCGGGCGATGTCGCGCGCCTTGTACACCTCGTGGATCTGGGTGCACAAGTCGCGCAGGCCGACGCGCTCGTAGCGTGGATGCTTGGCGACGAATTCGGGCAGCACCTTCCACAGCGGATGATTGCGGTCGTAGTCGTCCTTGAACTGCTGCAGCGCCGTGACCAACGTATTCCAGCGGCCCTTGGTGATGCCGATGGTGAACATGATGAAGAAGGAATAGAGGCCGCACTTCTCGACGATCACGCCGTGCTCGGCGAGGTACTTGGTGACGATCGCAGCGGGAATGCCGAAGTCGTCGGAGAAATCGCCATCGACGTCGAGTCCCGGCGTGATGACGGTGGCCTTGATCGGGTCGAGCAGGTTGAAGCCCTTGGCCAGCTTGCCGAAGCCGTGCCAGCGGTCACCGGGCTTGAGCATCCAGGCGTCGCGCTCCTCGATGCCTTCCTCGGACAGGTCGTCCGGGCCCCAGACCTTGAACCACCAGTCGGCGCCCCATTCCTTGTCCACCTTGCGCATGGCGCGGCGGAAATCCAGCGCTTCGGCGATCGACTCCTCGACCAGCGCCTTGCCGCCCGGCTCTTCCATCATCGCCGCCGCCACGTCGCAGGAGGCGATGATCGAATACTGCGGCGAGGTCGAGGTGTGCATCAGGTAGGCCTCGTTGAACAC
>CAYNGV010000191.1:0-2559 GCA_964397005.1 uncultured Sulfuritalea sp.
TACTACGCCTATCGGTTGACCATGGGCGAGCACGTGCAGACCGGCCTGGTGGCCGCCGCGAGCGTTGCCGACTACGACAGCAACCGTATCCGCAAGCACGAATTCACGCGGCCCGACAAGGAGGACGACCGCGTGCGCCAGATCGAGGCGCTCAACGCGCAGACCGGTCCGGTGCTGCTGGCCTATCCGGCTTCCACGACCGCCGATGCACTGATCGAAGCCATTGCGCAGGGAACGCCGACTGCCGACGTCACCGCCGACGACGGCATCCGCCACCAGATATGGATACTGACCGACGCAGCGAAGATCGCCGCGATCACGCAAACCTTCGATGCCATGAACGCGCTCTACATTGCCGACGGCCATCACCGCTCGGCCGCCGCCTCGCGCGTCGCCGCCGCGCACCGCAAGCCGGAGCTAGAGCAGCCTGCTGAATATTTTCTGTCGGTGATCTTCCCGCATCACCAGATGAAGATCCTCGACTACAACCGCGTCGTCAAGGATCTCAACGGACTTGAAGAGTCGGCGCTGGTGACACGGCTCGCTACTGCTTTCACGGTAGAGGATTGCGCACAGCAAGTGCATCCGGCCCGTCCCGGCGAATTCGGCATGTACCTCGCCGGCCGTTGGCGCAAGCTGACCATCAAGCCCGAACTGATTCCCGCCGATCCCGTGGCGAGCCTCGATGTGTCGCTGCTCTCCGAGCACGTACTGGGCCCGCTGCTGGGCATCGCCGACCTGCGCCGCGACAAGCGCATCGATTTCGTCGGCGGCATCCGCGGCCTGGCCGAACTGGAAAAGCGTGTCGATTCCGGCGAGATGGCAGTGGCATTCGCGCTGCATCCGACGCGCATGGATCAACTCATGGCGGTGGCCGACAGCAACAACGTGATGCCGCCGAAGTCGACCTGGTTCGAACCCAAGCTGGCCGATGGGCTGGTGTCGCACGTATTGGATTGATTCCCTGCCGAAGACAGGCAGTAAAAAGGGCAACCCGAGGGTTGCCCTTTTTGTTGAAGCGCGCCTGCTTACTTCTTCTTGGCAGCGGGCTTCTTGGCAGCGGCCGGCTTCTTCGCTGCGGGGGCCTTCTTGGCGGGGGCTTTCTTGGCCACCGGCTTCTTGCCGGCAACAGCGGCCTTGAGGCCGGCGCCAGCGGAGAACTTCGGCACGGCCTTGGCGGCGATCTTCAGTACGGCGCCAGTCTTCGGGTTCTTGCCGGTGCGCGCGGAACGCATCACGGACTTGAACGTGCCAAAGCCAATCAGCGCAACCGGATTGCCCTTGGAGATTACGGAGGTGATCACTTCGGTCAACGCATCGATGGCCTTGTTCACTGCGGCCTTGGAAAGCTCGGCACGCTCGGCAACTGCTTCAATCAGTTCACTCTTGTTCATTGACTTCCCCTTTGGTTTAGAAAAGCGTATTGAACCATTAAATCCGTCGAAGATGCAAGCCCTGCAAGCCTTGACGCCGATGTTTCCAATTCTTTTGTTCAGAGCCCCTTTACCGCATAGACAGCAGGCAGGTTTCGCCACGCCCCCTTGACGTCCATGCCGTAGCCGAAGACGTAGCGATTGGGCAGATGCACGCCGACGAAATCCGCGGTGATCGGCTTGGTCCGGCCCAGGTTCTTGTCGGCGAACACCGCGCTCAAGACCTCGCTGGCGCCTTGTGCCAGAAGGCGTTTGCGGATCTCGGCAAGGGTCACGCCCTCGTCGAGGATGTCATCCACCACCAGCACGACACGCCCCGCCACCTCGGAGCGCGGTTCGACGATCCAGGCCAATTGTCCGCCGGTGGTGACGTCGCCGTAGCGCGAGACGTGCAGGTAGTCGAAATCCAGCGGGAAGGCCAGTTGCGGCAAAAGCTGTCCGGTGAACACCACGGCACCACCCATGACGGCCAGCACCAGCGGGTTGGCACCGGCGAGGCGCGCGGTGATTTCGCCGGCGACACGCCGTACCGCCAGCGCCGAGTTTTCCGCCGAGCACAGCAGATCGGCCTCGTCGAAAATCTTCTGAGCTTCCCGCGGGTTCATTTGACCCTCTGCAGCATGACGGCAAATTCCTTGCCGACTTCCGGGTGGCGCAGACCGAAAGCCACTGTCGCTTCAAGATAGCCCAGCTTGGAGCCGCAATCGTAGCGCGTGCCTTTGTAGCGATACGCCAGCACCTGCTCCTCGGCCAGCAGCGCGGCAATGCCGTCGGTGAGCTGGATCTCGCCGCCGGAGCCCTTGCCGATGTGCGCCAGGTGATGAAAGATGCGCGGCGTCAGGATGTAGCGACCGACCACGGCCAGCGTCGATGGCGCGTCTTCCGGCTTCGGCTTTTCGACAATGCGCAGGATCTGTTCCAGCGTATCGGTCATCGGCTTGCTGTCCACGATGCCGTAGCTCTTGGTGTCTTCACGCGGCACCTGCTGCACCCCGATCACCGAACGGCTGTAGCGGTTGTACTCATCCACCATTTGCTTCATCACGGGTGGCTCGCCATCGAGCAGATCATCGGCCAGCAACACCGCGAAGGGTTCGTCGCCGACCGCCGGATAGGCGCAGAGCAC
>CAYNGV010000192.1:0-2495 GCA_964397005.1 uncultured Sulfuritalea sp.
GCGGTAAGGCTGCATCACGGCAAGGATGAGTCATCCCACGCACCTATGCCGCCGGACGCGGTCGTATTTGCGGAATCGACCGCGGAAGTCGCGGAAATAGTCGCCTTGTGCCACCGCCATCGCATCCCGGTCATCGCTTTTGGCACGGGTACGTCGCTTGAGGGCCACCTGCTGGCGGTAAACGGAGGCGTCTGCATCGATCTGTCGGCGCTGAACCAGATTGTCGCCGTACGCCAGGAAGATCTTGACGCCACGGTGCAATGCGGCGTCACGCGCAAAGGCCTCAACGCAGCGCTGAACGGTACCGGTTTGTTCTTTCCGATCGATCCGGGGGCGGACGCCAGTCTCGGCGGCATGGCCGCGACGCGGGCCTCCGGCACCAACGCCGTGCGCTACGGCACGATGCGCGAGAACGTGCTGGGCATGACCGTGGTACTGCCCGACGGCCGCATCCTCAAGACCGGCGGCCGCGCCCGCAAGTCGGCGGCCGGCTATGACCTGACGCGGCTGATGGTCGGCTCCGAAGGTACGCTGGGCATCATCACGGAACTGACAGTCAAGCTCTACCCGGTGCCCGAGGCCATTTCCAGCGCCGTTTGCGCATTTCCGAGCCTTGCGGACGCTGTCACGACAGTGATTCAGACCATCCAGCTTGGTGTTCCGGTGGCGCGCATCGAGTTACTGGATGCCCTGGCCATTACCGCCATCAATCGTCACAGCAAGACAACCCTGCGCGAAGCACCAACCTTGTTCTTTGAGTTTCACGGTTCGCCGACCAGCGTCAAGGAGCAGGCCGAGACGGTGCAGGAGATCGCCGCCGGTCACGGCGGGCAGGATTTCGAATGGGCGACCCGCCCCGAGGATCGCAGCCGCCTGTGGCAGGCGCGGCACGATGCCTACTACGCCGGCCTCGGCCTCAAGCCCGGTTGCCGTGCCCTGACGACCGACGTCTGCGTGCCGATCTCGAAGCTCGCGGATTGCATAGCCGAAACCTTCCGCGACCTGGACGAGAACGCGAGCAAGCTTGCCGGCCCGCTGGTCGGCCATGTCGGCGATGGCAATTTCCACATCATGCTGCTGGTTGACGCCGACAATGCGGACGAACTGGCCCGCGCCAAGGGCTTCGCCTCCCGTCTGGCGCAGCGAGCGATCCACATGGACGGCACCTGTACCGGCGAGCATGGCGTCGGCATCGGCAAGCAGGACTACATGACGCTGGAGCACGGCGAAGTTGCCATCGACGTGATGCGGGCTATCAAACGTGCCATCGATCCCGACAACATCCTGAATCCGGGTAAGATTCTGCCGCCGCCCTGACCGAGGACGGCCAGGCCCGATGCACGGCCCACAAGGTCAACGCATCTCCGACGTCCAAAAAATTCAGGAGCAGCCATGAACGCGCCATTGCGCACCATCACCCTCGAGGACAAATACGCCCTCGCCTCGGGCCGGGTATTTCTGACCGGCACCCAAGCCCTGGTTCGACTGCTACTGCTGCAGCACCAGCGCGACGCCCTGGCCGGGCTGAATACCGCCGGCTATGTGTCCGGCTACCGTGGTTCGCCGCTGGGCGGCCTCGATCAGGCGCTGTGGAAGGCCAAGCCACATCTGGCGCAGAACCAGATCGTGTTCCAGCCGGGGGTCAATGAGGATCTGGCCGCCACTGCCCTGTGGGGCACGCAGCAGGTCAATCTGTCGCCGGGCGCCAAGCATGACGGCGTCTTCGGCATGTGGTACGGCAAGGGCCCGGGCGTGGATCGCTGCGGCGACGTCTTCAAGCACGCCAATTCCGCCGGCACCTGGAAGCACGGCGGTGTATTGGCCATAGCCGGCGACGATCACGCGGCGCGTTCATCGACGGTGGCGCACCAGTCGGAGCATGCATTCAAGGCCGCAATGATGCCGGTGCTGGTACCGGCCGGGGTGCAGGACTATCTCGACCTCGGCCTGCACGGCTGGGCCATGAGCCGTTATTCCGGCTGCTGGGTCGGCTTCAAAGCGGTCGCCGACACCGTCGAATCCTCGGCCTCCGTCGACATCTCACCCGACCGTGTACGCATCGCGCTACCTGAAGATTACGCTTTGCCGGCGGGCGGCCTCAATATCCGCTGGCCGGATGATCGCCTGCTGCAGGAAGCCCGGCTGCTCGATCACAAACTGTATGCCGCGCTGGCCTATTGCCGCGCCAACAAACTGAACCAGATTGTCATCGACGCGCCCAATCCCCGCTTGGGCATCATCACCACCGGCAAGTCCTACCTTGACGTGCGCCAGGCCTTCGATGACCTTGGCATCGACGACGCGCTGGCCGCCGAAATCGGCATTCGCCTCTACAAGATCGGCATGGTCTGGCCGCTCGAATCCGACGGCGTGCGCCGCTTCGCCGAAGGACTGGAAGAAATCCTGGTGGTCGAAGAGAAACGCCAACTGATCGAATACCAGCTGAAGGAAGAGCTCTACAACTGGCGCGAGGACGTGCGTCCGCGCGTGATCGG
>CAYNGV010000193.1:0-2474 GCA_964397005.1 uncultured Sulfuritalea sp.
TACGAGAACGGCGAGTTCTACTTCATCGAGATGAACACCCGCGTCCAGGTCGAGCACCCGGTGACTGAATTCGTCACCGGCATCGACATTGTCCAGGCGCAGATTCGCATCGCCGCTGGAGAAAAACTCTGGTTCAAGCAGCGCGACATCGAACTCCGCGGCCATGCCATCGAATGCCGCATCAACGCCGAAGATCCTTTCAAATTCACGCCATCGCCGGGAAAGATCACCAACTGGCATCCGCCCGGTGGCCCCGGTATCCGCGTCGATTCCCACGCCTATTCCGGCTACACCGTACCGCCCCACTACGACTCGATGATCGGCAAAGTGATCGCTTACGGCGACACCCGCGAACAGGCCATTCGCCGGATGCGGATCGCGCTGTCGGAAATGATGGTGGACGGCATCAAGACCAACATCCCGCTGCATCAGGACCTGATGCTCGACGAGCGCTTCATCAAGGGCGGCACCAGCATCCATTACCTTGAAGAGAAGCTGGCGGCCCGAAACGAAGTCACGAAGGGCAAGTAGGCGCCATGTGGGTCAGCGTCGCCCTGGAGACCGACGCCGCGCATGCGGATTCGCTCACCGACACCTTGCTCGCCGCCGGCGCGATTTCCGTCAGCGTCGAAGATGCGCAGGCGGGAACCGACGAAGAAACGCCGCAATTCGGCGAACCGGGCGGCGCGAACGACCAGCCCATCGTTCCCTTGTGGAACATCAGCCGCGTCGTGGCCTTGTTCGACCCGAGCGATGACCTGATCGGCCGCATCGCCGTCGCCACGGTGGCGGCCGGCATCGACGACTTGCCTGAAATCGAACTCGAAGACGTCGCCGAACAGGACTGGGTGCGGCTCACCCAATCCCAGTTCGATCCGATCCGGGTCAATGACCGCTTATGGATCGTCCCCTCGTGGCATGTGGCGCCAGACCCCGATGCCATCAATCTGGTGCTCGATCCCGGCCTCGCTTTCGGCACCGGATCGCATCCGACGACCTTTCTCTGTCTGCAATGGCTGACCGAAACCCTGCGCGGCGACGAGACGGTGCTCGACTACGGCTGCGGCTCGGGCATCCTCGCCATCGCCGCCGCGAGGCTGGGCGCGGCGTCGGTGCTGGGCGTCGACATCGACCGCAATGCGCTGACTTCGACCCGCGACAACGCCGGCGCCAACAAGGTCGCGCTCGAATTGCGCCACTCGGAAGATGAGCTGCAAGAGCGCTTCGACATCGTCGTCGCCAATATCCTGACCAATCCGCTGTGCGTGCTGGCGCCGCTGCTGGTCGCGCGCATCGCGCCCGGCGGGCGCATTGCGCTGTCGGGTGTGCTGGCGAGCCAGGCGGAGCAGGTCATCGCCGCGTATGCGCCGCTGATTGCGCTGCGCGTCGGCGCCGAACTCGACGGCTGGGTACGCCTGGAGGGACAGCTGTGCTGACGCGCTGCCCTGCCTGCGAAACCCGCTTCCGCGTTACCGCGGAGCAGCTCAAGGCCCGCTCCGGCCGCGTACGCTGCGGCGAGTGCCAGCACATCTTCAATGCCCTCGACAGCCTGATCGAGGAGCCGATGGTGGTGGTCCCGCCCGCCGTCGCCGAATCACCGCAAAGCCTTGCGCCGTCCATGGCCACAGCCGAAGCGGAACCCGCCGAGCATCCCGAAACAAAAACAGATGCCGTATCACCAGAGCCGAGTTTTCCGCCAGTGTCCGAGAAGGAACAACCGGAAAACATCCCGGCGTCATCGCAATCAGAAATCGAAGGCCCGCCGATTCCGGAACCCTTTGCCGTCGCCGAACCCGAGCCGGTCGAACTCGTCACCACCGAACCCGAAACCGTCGAGCCGATCGCCGCCGAACCCGCAGCGCCCGACTGGAGCGAAACCTTCCCCGAGCCGCCCCCGCCACCGCGCCGCTGGCCGTGGGTAATCGGCAGCCTCGTCGCGCTGGCCGCCATCGGCTTGCAGGCGGCGCTGGCTTTCCGCGTCGAGCTGGCGGTGCTCTCGCCGGAGATCAAGCCGACCCTGGTCGCCCTGTGCGACATCGCCGACTGCGAAGTCGGGCTGCCGGCCAAGGTCGCACTGGTCAGCATCGAGGCGTCCGATCTGGTTCCCGACAAGGAACACGCCGGCCGGCTGGCTCTGACGACGACGCTGAAAAACCGCGCGCCGTTTCCCCAGCAATTCCCACATCTGGAACTCACGCTCACCGATACGGCGGACAAGGCCATCGCGCGCAAGGTAATGGCGCCGGCCGACTATCTGCCGCCCAAAACTGATCTCGCCAACGGCATGCCGCCCAACGCCGATATCATGGTGGCCATCGGCGTCGATCCCGGCGAGATGACCGCCAGCGGTTACCGGCTGTATGTTTTCTATCCCTGAACCAACAGAACTCCCATGAAAACTCTCATCTGCGGATCGATGGCCTACGACACCATCATGGTGTTCGGCGACCGCTTCAAGAACCACATCCTGCCCG
>CAYNGV010000194.1:0-2466 GCA_964397005.1 uncultured Sulfuritalea sp.
TGCTGCTCGGCGTGCCGGACGGGCTGGCGGCGGGGGAGGGGCGGCTGCTGAAGGGGTGAGGACCCATGCCGGCGCTGCTTCGATTGACTTGATGCGCGAGTTACTATACAAAATCAAAAAAATATAGTAATTGGGGTCGCCATGCGCTTTGCCAGCCTTTCTCTTTCCGCACAAACTGCCTATGCCGAACTGTTCAGCCAGGCGCAAGCATTCGAAATGTTTAATCCCCTGGCCGGGCTGGTAGGCGCATTCCATAAGCGAGCACTGAAAGGACGCGATTACTGGTATTTCGGCTATCGGGACATCGACCGGAAGCTGCGCATGGTCTATATCGGTCCCGACAACCCGCGTGTCCGCGCCCTGGTGGAAAAGTTCGAGAATGCAAGGAAGGACAAACCCTTGGCGCCGCCGGCACGCATGGCCATGGCTGCCGGCTGCGTACCGGCTGCGCCCAAGCACTTTCGCATCATCAAGCGGCTGGCCGACTATGGCTTCTTTCGCGCCGGCGGCATTCTCGTCGGCACGCATGCATTTCTCGCCCTCGGCAACATGCTCGGTGTCCGCTGGCAGGATGGCGCCGCCACGCTCGATGTGGATCTGGCCCATGCCGGCCGCAACATATCCGTTGCCTTGCCGGCCAATCTCAGAATCGATGTGCATGACGCGCTCGAATCGCTCGAGATGGGGCTGCTGCCGATCGTCCAATTCAATGGCAAGGCGGGCGCGCAGTACCGCAATCCGCAGGACCAGGAATTGCGGCTGGACTTTGTTACCGGCAAGGCGCGCGGACATCGTTTCGTCGTCATGAAGGAACTCAACCTTGCGCTGGCGCCGCTCAAATTCATGGAATTCTCCCTGGAGCAGACAACCCAGGGATGCGTGTTCTCAAGCCTCGGCGCCTGCGTGGTCAACCTGCCCGCGCCGGAACGCTTTGCGGTCCACAAGCTCATCGTGTTTGGCGAACGGCCGGTCAGCGAACGGGCCAAGGCAGCCAAGGACCTGCTCCAGGCCGCGAGTATTGCGAGCTACTTCCTTGAGAACGGGCAAGCCGAAGTGTTCAATTCGGCCTGGCGCGATGCCATAGGGCGTGGCAGGGGTTGGCGGGCGCGTGCCGAGCAGGGGCGAAAGGCAATGCTGCGGATTGCCCCAGACGTTGCCGGCGAGGCGCTTTGGGCATAGGTGGCTTGGCGCCGCGGCCCGGATTTGCCGCCGTCCTGCGGGGACTGACTTTTGCGGGGGCGGAAAAGCTGGAGTCTGTCCCAAGTCTGCCCAGATGATTAACATACGATTTCCCTTCATTTCGGGAAAATGTAATTTTTGAATGAAAAATCGTTAAATATCAATTGACAAAACGAATGTTTCCTTCATTATTTGCAATAATGATGAATTGAAGGAAACGCGATGACGCCCTTATCCAATCAGCAGCGTCTGCATCTCATCAATACCCAGCAGATCCACGAAGCGCGCATGGCGGCCTATCGTCATGCGCAGGATTACGCCTACGGCATGCGCTGGAAGCAGGTTCGCGGGGCAGAGTACCTGTTTCGGCAGCACGATCGCCGCGGCAACGGCAAACTCCTCGGGCGGCGGTCTCCGGAAACGGAAAAAACGCTGGAGCGGTTTCTCGAGGGCAAGGCTCGGGCGCAGGAGCGCCTGGCGGGACTGGATGCGCAGCTTGCAGAGCAGGCTCGCCTGAACAAGGCGCTGCGCCTGGCGCGGGTGCCGCGTGTCGTGGCGCGCATCCTGCGGCTGCTGGAGGAGCGGGACCTGCTCGGCGCATTCTCGGTGCTGGGCACGCAGGCGCTGTATGCCTATGAGGCCGCCGGCGGCGCGCAGTTCCTGCTCGAACTGCTCGCCTCCGGAGACATCGACCTCCTCTACGATACGCGCCGGCAACTGACGCTGACCTCGACTCGCCTCGACGGGGAAGGCTTGCTCGGCTTGCTGAAGAAAGCCGATCGCAGCTTCGAGCTGGTTCGCAAGCGGGGCTTTCGCGCGGCCAACGCCGGGCAGTTCATGGTCGATCTCATCGTCGCGCCGCGCTCCATGCGCGATTCAGAGCCGGTTACCTTTTCGGAGGGCGATCTGGTCGCCTCCGAAGTGCCGGGTCTGCAATGGCTCATCAACGCGCCGAAACTCGACGCCGTCGCCATCGACGAAGATGGCTTTCCCGCACCCATGCGCGCACCCGACCCAAGGGCGTTCGCCTTGCACAAGGCCTGGCTGTCGCAGCAGCCCGAACGCGATCCGGTCAAGAAACCGCGCGATCTTGCCCAGGCAAGGGCGGTGGCCCAACTCGTGCGGGAGGCGATGCCGCATCTGAGTTTCGACGAAGCGATGATCTCGCTGCATGGCGATGTGCGGGCGATGCGGAGGCTGCTTGATGTTTAGACGCCGCGGCTTGGATGTGTCGCCGTCCTGCGGGGACTGACTTTTGCGGGCGTGGAAAAAAGAAAACCGGGGTCT
>CAYNGV010000195.1:0-2455 GCA_964397005.1 uncultured Sulfuritalea sp.
CCGGCCAGCGCCACCGGCAGCACGAACAGGTTGATGAGAAACAGGTAGAGCGGGAACATCCACACCGCGCGATTGAGGTGCTTGACGTCGACGTTTTCCACCACCGCGATCTGGAACTGGCGTGGCAGCAGCAGCGCCGCGAACAGCGCGAGGAAAACCAGCGTGCCCCAGCTGCCGTAGGATGCCGACGTGTCGGCGCGATTGAGTCGCGAGGCCACCTCGGGGACCGCCGACGCCTTGGCGAAAATGTCCGCCACCCCGCCATACATGCCCCAGACGACGAAAGCGCCGACGGCGAGGAAGGCCACCAGCTTGACCACCGACTCGACCGCGATCGCCGCCACCATGCCCTCGTGGCGCTCGGTGGCGTCGAGGTGCCGTGTGCCGAAGAGGATGGTGAAGGCGGCGAGGATCATCGCCACGTAGAGCGCGCTGTCCTGGAACAGCGGCACCGCGCCGGCGCTGGCCGGCATGACGATCTCGGGATAGTTGGTGAGGATCGTAAAGCTGTTCGACACCGCCTTCAGCTGCAAGGCAATGTAGGGGATCACGCCGACCACGGCGATCACCGTCACCAGGCCGCCGAGCAGTTGGCTCTTGCCGTAGCGCGAGGCGACGAAGTCGGCGATCGAGGTGATGCGGTTGGCCTTGGCCACCCGGATCATGCGGTACAGGATGAAGCCGGCGAGCGCAAACAGCAGCGTCGGCCCGAGGTAGATCGGCAGGAAGCCGATGCCGTTGGCGGCGGCACGTCCGACGCTGCCGTAGAAGGTCCAGGTGGTGCAATACACGCCCAGCGACAGCGCATACACCACCGGGTTGGCGATCAGCGAGCGGCCGTGGTCGGCGCGGTGGTCGGCATACCAGGCGATGCCGAACAGCACCCCCAGGTAGAGAAAGGAGGCGAGGACGATGACCCAGCCTTGCAGCATCAGCGCTCGCGCCCTTCGACGACCAGCGCCAGCAGCGCGATCAGGACCAGCCAGGAGCCCATCAGCCAGGCATACAAGGGTGGCATGCCGAACAGGCTGCCGCCCTGATTGAAGATCGACAGCAGGGGGTAGTTGAAGAAGAAGCAGCCGAGCAGGAACAGGAACGCGAGACGCTGGGCAACGAGGCGGGTGCGGATCATCTTTTCATCTCCCCCATATCTTCATGCCATGGTACCCCGCCACGGTCGTTTTGCGCTTGGCTCATCCCACAAGGGGATGCCGTCCCGGCTGGCACACAAAGCAAAAGAGCGCCCGTCTCGCGAGGGGCGCTCTTTTTCCATCATGGCACGGCGTCAGGCGTTCTGCTTCAACTGATCCAGAATGCCGGGGTTCTCCAGGGTCGACACGTCCTGGGTGATTTCCTCGTTCTTCGCCAGGCTGCGCAGCAGGCGCCGCATGATCTTGCCGGAACGCGTCTTCGGCAGGTTCTCGCCGAAACGGATGTCCTTGGGCTTGGCGATCGGACCGATTTCCTTGCCGACCCAGTTGCGCAGTTCGTTGGCGATCTTCTTGGCTTCTTCCGCCGTCGGACGCGCCTGCTTCAGCACCACGAAGGCGCAGATCGCCTCGCCGGTCAGGTCGTCGGGACGACCCACCACGGCGGCTTCCGCCACCAGCGGGTTGGACACCAGCGCCGACTCGATTTCCATGGTGCCCATGCGGTGACCCGAGACGTTCAGCACGTCGTCGATACGGCCCATGATGGTGAAGTAGCCGGTCTTGGCGTCGCGCATCGCACCGTCGCCGGCGAGGTACACGGTGCCGCCGAAATCCGCCGGGAAGTAGGACTTCTTGTAACGCTCCGGATCACCGTAAATGGTGCGGATCATGGCCGGCCAGGGCTTCTTGACCACCAGGAAGCCGCCCTTGCCCCATTCGACATCATTGCCGGTCTCGTCGACGATGGCGGCGGCGATGCCGGGGAACGGCAGGGTGCAGGAGCCCGGCACCAGCGGCGTGACGCCGGGCAGCGGGGTAATCATGTGGCCGCCGGTTTCGGTCTGCCAGAAGGTATCCACGATCGGGCAGCGCGCGCCGCCGACATTGTTGTAGTACCACATCCAGGCTTCCGGGTTGATCGGCTCGCCGACCGAACCGAGGATGCGCAGGCTGGAGAGGTCGTAGTTCTTCGGGTGCGTCGCCGGCGTGTTTTCGCCGGACTTGATCAGCGAACGGATGGCCGTCGGCGCGGTGTAGAAAATGTTGACCTTGTGCGCCTGGATGGTTTTCCAGAAACGCCCGGCATCCGGGTAGGTCGGCACGCCCTCGAAGACGATCTCGGTGGCGCCGCAGGCCAGCGGGCCGTAGGTGATGTAGGTGTGGCCCGTGACCCAGCCGATGTCGGCGGTGCACCAGAAGACATCGTCGGGCTTGATGTCGAAGGTCCACTTCATGGTCAGGATCGCGTGCAGCAGGTAACCGCCGGAGCTGTGCTGGACGCCCTTCGGCTTGCCGGTGGAACC
>CAYNGV010000196.1:0-2443 GCA_964397005.1 uncultured Sulfuritalea sp.
GGCGCGCGCAGGTCGTGCGAGACGGAATAGGAGAAGGATTCCAGCTCGCGGTTGGTGCGCGCCAGTTCCTCGGTGCGTTCGGCGACACGCCGCTCGAGGGTTTCGTTGAGGGCGCGGATTTCCGCTTCGGCCAGCACCTGCTCGGTGACGTCCTGCACGGTGCCGAGGGAGCGCAGCGGCGTGCCGTCGGCGGCGTATTCCGTCTCGCAGTGCTCGCGCACGTGCTTGATGCGGCCGTCGGCGAACAGCAGGCGGTGGACGATCGAGTAGGCATAGCGACGCTCGACCGAGTCGCGGTAGACGGCATTCACCCGTTCGCGGTCGTCCGGATGGATGGCGGCGAGGAAGGCCTCGTAGGATTCGCCGAAGCGGTCGGGGTCGATCTCGAAGATGCGGTAGATCTCGTCCGACCAGTGCAGCCGATTGTCGGTCAGGTCGAGTTCCCAGTTGCCGAGTTGCGCCAGGCGCTGCGCCTCCTTGAGGCGCGCCTCGCTGGCAGCGAGCGCCTCGCGCGCCCGGCGGATTTCCGTGACGTCGCGGAAGACGCCGAGGTGGCAGGCCTTGCCGTCGTGGGTGAACGGCGTGGAGTTGATGTCGACATAGAAGATGCTGCCGTCCTTGCGGAGCATGGGCACGTCCTGGGCCAGGGCATAATTTCCCTGGGCCATGTTGCAAAAGAACGCTTCCATGCGCGGAAGCTCATGAGACGGATGAATGTCTCGCTCAGACAGGCCCAGCAATTCGGCCTCGCTGTAGCCGAGCATGCTGCAGATGGCGGGATTGGAGAGGAGCAGTCGCCCGTTCGCGGCATCGGCCGCCAGGATGCCTTCATGCACACTCCCGAAAATGGCGCGCAGGCCGGCTTCGGATTCCTGCAGGCGCGCTTCCATTTGGCGCTGCTCGGTGACGTCCGAATAGATGCCGCAAATGCCGACGATTTCGCCGCGATCGTCGCGCACCGGCGTCTTGACGACATGCAAGGTGAGCGTTTGGCCGCCCTGCAGGTGGGCCTTGTCGTCATAGGCCTCGGCCGGCCGCTGTCCATCACGCGCAGGTCGTCGGCGCGGTATTTTTCCGCCAGCTCGGGAGGGCTCAGCGCGAAGTCGTCCTTGCCGACGATTTCGCCCGGGGTGAGCCCCTTGTCCTCGGCATACCGGCGGTTCACCGCCAGGTAGCGCGACTGCCGGTCCTTGTAGAACACCCGCTGCGGGATGTTCTCCACCAGCGCCCGGTACTTGGCCTCGCTGTCGCGCAGGGCCAGCTCGGCGGCGCGCCGCTGCGCCGAGAGGGTTTCCTCGCGCCGCAGGGTGCGGAAGACCAGCCGGAAGAGGGCGCCGAAGACGGCGGCGATGAGCAGGCCGCCGACGGCGGCGCGCAGGGCATCGCGCTCGCTGGCGCCGTACACCCGCTCCAGCGGCAGGGCGATGAAGACGCCAAGGGATGCGTCGGGCAGCCAGTGATAGGCGACCAGGTGCCGCCGATCCTCCTGGGCAAGGAAGTCTTCGAAGACGCCTTCGTGGCCGGCTGGCCGGCCCTCCCTGAAGGCGGCGGTGTTCGAGAGCTTCTGCTGGCCAGGCTTTTCCGACAGGGGAAGCCGGAAGACCGTCGTGCCGTCGGGCTTGACCAACGTCAGGACGGTTTCCGGCGGCAGTTTCAGCTCGTCGTAGAAGCGGATGAGGTATTCGCTGGTGATGCCGCAGCGAATGATGCCCGCGAAACGCCCGTCCGGCAGGGTGAGGCGGCGGGAAAGGTGGATCAGGAGATCCGTACCGACGGCGTGCTTCATCGGTGTGCCGATGTAGGGCGCTTCTCCGGCGCGGTCGCGCAGATAAACGAAGTCTTCCCAGTCCGACATGTCGACAGGCCGGACGGGGTACTCCGCGGTGCGGGCCAGCAGCCTGCCATCGGGCAGCACGGCGCCGAAGGCGGCGACCTGGGGCAGGCGGGCCTGGCGGCGCTTGAGCGACTCGTGCACCGTTTTTTCGCCGACCTTTTCCAGGCCGCCCATGGCCGTGAACTGTTCCACGGCACCCTGCAGCACCTTGTCCGCTTCGCCGAGGGTGCGGGCGAGGTGTTCCTCGAGGATGCGGACCAGCATGCGGCTGTGCTGGGTCGCATCCTCGAGGGCGTTCGCTCTGCTGTCGTGGAGGAAGCGCAGGACGCCTGCCGCGAGGACCAGCAGCAGAAGGACATAGACAAGGAGCAGCGCCTGCCGGATGCGCGCAAACGGCCGGCGCAAGGCGGTAGCGCCGCCGACGTTTTCCGGATCGGGGCCGGGCGCTGCTTCCAACTGGTTGATTTGCATGTAATTTATGATAACAACCGGGTTTTTTGAGCCGGTCTCGCGAGCATGCCGCGGCCGCCGTTCACTTGAAAACGGCGCAAGGCGCCCAAAATTTAGCCCGATCGCATGGAGGCTAACAAGTGACGACCGAAACCACAA
>CAYNGV010000197.1:0-2402 GCA_964397005.1 uncultured Sulfuritalea sp.
GGCGTGGCGCTGATCAAGGTCGGTGCCGCCACCGAGATGGAAATGAAGGAAAAGAAGGCCCGCGTCGAAGACGCGCTGCACGCCACGCGTGCCGCCGTTGAAGAAGGCATCGTCGCCGGCGGCGGCGTGGCCCTGCTGCGCGCCCGTTCTGCGATCTCGCTCAAGGGCGACAACCACGAACAGGAAGCCGGCATCAAGATCGTGCTGCGCGCCCTCGAGCAGCCGCTGCGCGAAATCGCCGCGAATGCCGGCGACGAGCCGAGCGTGGTGGTCAACAAGGTGCTCGAAGGCAAGGGCAACTTCGGCTACAACGCCGCGACCGGCGAGTACGGCGACATGGTGGCGATGGGCGTGCTGGACCCGACCAAGGTCACCCGCTTCGCACTGCAGAACGCCGCTTCGGTGGCCGGCCTGATGCTGACCACCGATTGCATGGTGGCCGAACTGGTCGAAGACAAGCCGGCCGGTGGCATGGGCGGCATGGGCGGCATGGGTGGCATGGGCGGCATGGGCGGCATGGGTGGCATGGATATGTAATTCGGCGAAGCCGATTACATATCCAGTGGAAGGAACAGGAGGAAACCCAGGTTTCCTCTTGGGCTGCGCCCAAGAGCGCAGGTTTGGAACAGGAGGAAACCCAGGTTTCCTCCCGTTACCCTCCTTCCTACTGGAGTGCAGCCTCACGAAACCCCCGACTCTGGAAACAGGGGCGGGGGTTTTGCATTTAACGTGAAACACCTTGTTCGAAGTCTTTGGTAATGGACGCGCGCAGCGCGCCGACTGGTAACCCCCCGTGAGGGGGGAAGGGGGGCGGGCGACCAATTCGCCTTTCGCGTGTTTTATCTTCGGCGGACGGCACTCGGTGTCATGAGCGTTAGTGCGTGAAAAGTCGGCGCTGGCGATACGGCGTGCGCGACGGGTTGCTTTGCTGCGATGCGCCAATCATCAATGCCCATCGTGGCACCGGACACGTTATCATTTCGCCAGAATTCGTATCACTAAGAGGATACCCATGGCCGACGATGGCATCTATCGCAAGACCGAAAAGGGACGGACCGAGATCGCGACGCGGGCCAACAAGCTCGGCATGCGGGAGCGGACCATGTTGATCATGGTGGACGACAAGACCCCGCGCAGCGGCCTCCTGTCGCGAAGCGCGCATCCGAGTACCGGTGACATTCTCGACGCCCTGCTGGTTCAGGGTTTCATCGAAGTCGATCCTGGCGAAGTCGGCGCGCCCGCTTCCGCCGCCGCGCCTGTCGTCGCCGAAGCTCCGGCGGCGGCTGCCGCGGTCGCGTCGGTGGAAGTTTCGCTGCAATCGGCTTCACGTTATGCTTGCCAGTCGCTGGTTACCTATCTGGGACCGGCGGCGGACGACCTGACCGCGCTGATCGAAAAGAGCAACGGCGCCGCCGAACTCGCGGCCACGCTGGAGAAATGCCGCGGCATCATTTCGAGCCTGGCCGGCAAGTCCAAGGGCGATGCGTTCTGGGCCGGCGTCAGCGCGCGTTTGCCAAAGGCCTGATCTGTGGCAAGCTGAGCGGGGTTCGGCGCATCGCACCCGCTTCCCTGTAGTTCAGAGGCCGCCATGAGATTATTGCTTGCAGAAGACGATCGCATCATTTCCCAGGGCTTGATCGCCGCCCTGCGCAAATCCGGCTACGCGGTCGACCACGTCAACAACGGCGCCGATGCCGACACGGCCATGCTCTCGCAACCCTACGATCTGCTGATCCTCGACCTCGGCCTGCCGCGTCTGTCGGGAATCGACGTGCTCAAGCGACTGCGGGGTCGCAAAGTCGCCACGCCGGTACTGGTGCTCACCGCGCAGGACGGCATCGAAGACCGGGTGCGCGGGCTGGATGCCGGCGCCGACGATTACCTGACCAAACCTTTCGCCCTGCCGGAACTGTTTGCCCGGGTGCGGGCGCTCACCCGCCGCGGCACCGGCAATCCGACGCGGATCGAGGTCGGCGCCTTGTCCTACGACCAGTCCGAACGCATCGCCCGACTCAATGGCGAGCTTCTTGAACTGTCGGCGCGCGAACTGGCGCTGCTGGAAATCCTGCTGCTGCGCGCCGGACGCCTGGTGGCGAAGGAGCAACTGGTCGACCAGTTGTGCAGCTGGGGCGAGGAAGTCAGCAACAACGCCATCGAGGTCTATATCCATCGCCTGCGCAAGAAGCTCGAACCCGGCGACGCCCGCATCGTGACGGTGCGCGGCCTCGGCTATTGCCTGGAGAAACCGTCCGACGCGGCGGCTTCCGCCGATGGCAGCGCCTGACTTCGATACACCCCCGGCTGCGGTCGCGCCGACACTGCGCGGCCCGAACCCGTTCCTTTACGCCGAATATCCGAATTCGCTGTTCGGCGAAATCCTCGACTGGATGCTGGCGCCGCTG
>CAYNGV010000198.1:0-2386 GCA_964397005.1 uncultured Sulfuritalea sp.
TTCAGCTTCCCGCGTGAAGCCGCGGAAACGGGGCGCATCGTCCTCAAATCGAGCGGACTGCAAAGGCGGAACTTCGTCAGCGCGGCTGCGATAGCGGACATGGCCGCCCGCTGCGTCGCAGGAGATCTGGCCGACGCAGCCGGCGTCATCAACGTGCTGGGTGCCGACACCGAGAGCGTGTACGACTTCGCCCAGCGCTGCCGGCGCATTACCGAGACGCAGCGCGGTCGCCCGTGCGTCGTGGAGCGGCCGCCGGCCAGCCTCGAGGCGCCGAATGCCGGCGCCGGATCGGATTTCATGCCGGTCAGCCGCTTCGGCCAGCCGCGCCCCGCGGGCGAATTGGACGATTTCATCAGACGGTTCACAGCGCTATGTTGATCATTTCCCCCACAGCCCGGATTTCCCCGCTGGCCCACATCGAGGATTCGGTGCGCGGCACCCGCATCGAGATCGGCGACGAGGTCCTGATCGATTCCTTCGTGCGCATCAATCCCAGCGGCGGCAGCGGCGACCTGATCATCAGCGCGCGCTGCTACATCAATGCCGGCACCGTGATCTACACGGGCAACGGCATCTTCATGGGAGAGGGCGCCCTGATCGCCGCCAACTGCACGCTGGCGCCGACCAACCATGAATACCGCTCGCGCGAGAAGACCCTGCTGCAGCAGGGATTCCTGCCCTCCAAGGGCGGCATCAGGATCGGCGCGGACGCCTGGATCGGCGCCAACAGCGTGGTTCTCGACGGCGCCGACATCGGGCAGGGCGCGATCATCGGCGCGGGCAGCGTGGTCTCGGGCGTCATCGAGCCCTACAGCATCAACGTCGGAAACCCCCTGCGCAAGATCGGGGAGCGGCGCTAGCGCCGGCCGATGCGCCGGAACCTGATCGCCGCCTACTCCGGCTTGTTCCTGAACATGCTGGTGCCGCTGATCGTCACGCCGTTCGTGCTGCGGGCGCTCGGTACGGAAGCCTATGGCCTGATCGGCATCGGCCTGATGCTGCAGTCCATTCTCACCTTCCTCGAAGCGGGGCTGTCCGCCTCCCTGTCGCGCGCGTTCGCGGAAAAAACGGCGAAGCCGGACGATGCCGGCAATCTTTCGGGCATGCACGACCTGCTGCGTACGCTCGAATATTTCTATGCGATCCTGGTCGGGCTGGTCTGCCTGCTGGTTTTCCTGGCTTCCCCTTTCATAGCACGATACTGGATCACGGACCACTCGCTGCCTTACGACATGGTCTGGCAGTGCATCGCCCTGATCGGCCTGATGATCGGTTTCCGTTTCTTCGTTTCCCTCTACGGCGGCGGGCTGGCGGGACTGCAGCGCCAGGTCGTTCTGAATGCCGTGTCGATGACGATGACCGTGGTCGCGAACGTCGGCGCCATCGCGGTGCTCTTCAGGCTATCCTCCGATCCACGCGCCTTTTTCGCGTGGCTGGCCGTCAGCGGCGCGCTGACGGCCCTCGTCCTGCGCTGGACGCTTCTTGCTATCTCGCTGACGGCGCCCGCGGCACCGGCACGTTTTGACTGGGCCCAGTGGCAGAGCATCCGCAGGTTCTCTGTCGGCATCAGCTCGCTGATGGTTACCTCGCTCGCGGTGACGCAGGCGGACAAGCTGCTGCTCAGCCGCCTGCTGCCGCTGCGCGATTTCGGCTTTTATTCCATCGCTTCGAACGTGGCCAACCTTGTGCAGCTCATGACGTTTCCGGTTCAGACGACCTACTACCCGCGCATGACGCAGTGCCAGGCCAAGGGCGATGCGCAGGCGCTGACGGACATCTATCGCTTTGCCTCGCGTCTGGTGTCGCTGCTGGTGTTTCCTATCGGGTTTACCCTGGCGCTGTTCAGCCACGACGTTCTGCTGCTCTGGCTGAGGGACGCGCAGGTTGCCGGGGCGGTGCACACGATTCTCAGCCTGCTGGTCGTCGGCACCACGCTGCTGACCAGCCTGATGATGATGCCCTATGCCATGACGTTGGCGCACGCTGACACGAGGATCACGCTGAGGATGCACATGGGCTTGCTTTGCATCCAGGTGCCGGCGGTGATTTTCGCCGCCATCAACTTCGGCGCGGTGGGCGCCGCCAGCTTTTGGTGCGCTTTGTTTTGCATTTATGGTCCGCTCTATGCGTGGAGGGTGAACAGGAAATACTTGGCGGCCAGTCATTTTGAGTGGCTGTGGGCCAGCGTTCTCAAGCCGGCCTTGCCTGCGCTGATGGCCGCCGCCGCAGTGAAACAGGTAGTGACCGGTTTTGCCATACCGGCAAGCTTTGCGATCTTGTACTTGCCGATCGCCTGGGGTCTGGCGCAGATGGCCGCATGGATCATTGCGCCGTTGCCCGGGGTGAAGCTGGGGACGTTGTTGCGCGCAGGATGAATCCGAGCAAA
>CAYNGV010000199.1:0-2384 GCA_964397005.1 uncultured Sulfuritalea sp.
GGCGGAGCCGACGCCGTAGATGGTGGCGACGAAGGCCACGGCGATGCCGGCTCCCTTGCCGCGGCAAGGGAGCCGGGGTGAAGGCCGTCATTTCTTCTTCACCAGCTTGGCGCTCAGACGGGCGATGGCTTGGCCGTGCGGCTGGCAGATGCGCGATTCGGAAACGCCGGCTGAGATGCCAGCGAGCACTGGAAGCTGGCGCTCGATACGGGGATCGAATCGGAGAGTGCGGCCGGCGACAGCAAGCGCTCGCGCTACACCGATATCGGTGCCATTTTTCGCCGAGAGACGATCTCGAGTTCGCCTTCGGCATCATCCACGCTCGCGACGAGGCCAGCCCACGCACCGCGACGACTTCCGCAACGCTCGGCATCAACTGGCGCTTCGGATGACAATGACCGTTTCAGGCCTGGCGAACGCCGTCCTGCGGGGACTGACTTTTTCCGGATACCCCTTTGCGCACGAGCGACTACCGGTCCCGGTAGAGGGTCAAAATAGCCGTGACAAATTGGTTGGTGACTTGCGATAATCCTGGCATGAACAAGCCGGCCCATAAGACCGAACTCGCCCTTGACCACGCCCAGTGGCTGCCGCCGGAGATCGGGGAAGTCACGGACCATCAGACCGATCTGCCACGGATCGCCAAGAACCCGAAACTTACGGCAGCAATCGAAGCCCAGTTGTCCCAGATCCCGACCACGCACGACCTCTACCGGCATGATTCCCGCGCCATCGACTTCCTGGCGCCGAACAGCGTGCATCTCGTCGTAACCTCACCGCCTTACTGGACACTCAAGGATTACAACCCGGGCGAAGGCCAGATGGGTTACATCGAAGACTACGAACATTTTCTGGCGGAACTCGACAAGGTCTGGCAGTCATGCTTCGACGCACTGGTTCCCGGCGGCCGCCTTGTCTGTGTCGTCGGAGATGTTTGTCTGTCGCGCCGCAAGAACAAGGGCGAGCACATGGTAATGCCGCTCCATGCTTCCATTCAGGAACATTGCCGGACGATCGGGTTCAGCAACCTCGCACCGATCATTTGGCATAAGATCGCCAACGCTGTCTATGAAGCGAGCGGCAATGGCGGCGGTTTCCTCGGCAAGCCCTACGAACCGAACAGCGTCATCAAGAACGACATCGAGTTCATTCTGATGGAACGCAAGCCCGGCGGCTATCGCAGCCCGGCTTTGGCCACCCGGATTCTAAGCGTTGTTCCCGCCGAGCGACATAAGGTCTGGTTCCAGCAGATATGGTCGGGCGTTACCGGCGCTTCCACCAAACACCACCCCGCGCCCTACCCGCTGGAACTGGCCGAGCGTCTCGTCCGCATGTTCAGCTTCGTCGGCGACACGGTGCTGGATCCCTTCATGGGGACAGCCACGACCAACGTGGCCGCCGCCAAATGGGGTCGCAATAGCATCGGCGTTGAAGTCGATTCGCATTACTTCGAGATGGCCGCAAGGCGAGTCGAACGGGATATACCAAAGTTCTTTTCCAGTCATACAGTTAGACTGCACGAGGCGTGACTTGATCGACGTCGAAACCGAACTCGGAAAGGCGGTCAAGCACTTCTGGAAGACACGTGGCCAACAGAAAAAGCGGCAGGGGGCGGCGAGCGGACAAAAGGATGCGGGCAACCGTGGTGCCGTCACGGGTGGCAAGCATGCCGACGGCTTCGTGAGCCTGATCGCCCGCATCGTCAGCGATGCGGGGTTGACCGACGCGGCCATATTTACCACTCAGAAAATGCAGCGCACCCTGCCGGGTTATTTCCGTCCGACCAAGGAATGGGATCTGGTTGTCGTATCCGGCTCGGACCTCGTCGCGACGATCGAGGTAAAGTCGCAGGTCGGCAGCTTCGGCAACAACTTCAACAATCGTGTCGAAGAGGCGCTCGGCAACGCCACCGATTTCTGGGCAGCTTACCGCAAAGGCGTCTACAAACCGTCGCAGAAACCCTGGCTCGGCTACCTCTTCATGCTGGAGGAACACGAGAAGTCGATTCGACCTACACAGCGCATCAGGCTTAAGCCGTTCGGCGTGGATGAGGCCTATCAGGAACTAAGCTACGCCAAGCGGTATGAGCTGGTCTGCGAGCGACTGGTCCGCGAGTTGTTATATGACGCTGCCTGTTTCTTCACATCAAATGCGAAAACCGGCATTCGCGGATCCTACAGCCAGCCGAATCAGGAATTGAGTATCCGTAGTTTCGCCATCTCACTGCACGCGAGAGCCGCGGCGTTTGCCAAGCTGAACCGGAAATAAGCGCAAAGGCAATACCACCAAACGCGCGGAATCGCGGCACAGTATCGGCGTAGCCGCCTTCAGACGAGATACCCCTCCAGCCGGCTTTCGATGAGGCGCGGGTTGTCCCCGTTGGC
>CAYNGV010000200.1:0-2347 GCA_964397005.1 uncultured Sulfuritalea sp.
ACGCGCACGTCCTTGAAATCGACTTCGCCGTGGCCGTGCGGCGCGTGGTCGTAGCCGAACACGCTGAGCGCGCGCACGCGGGTCACGCCCGGGGTGTCCATCGGCACCAGCACCATCGACTGCTGGTTATGCCGGCTGGGATTGTCGGGATCGGTCTTGCCCATGAAGATGAGGATCTTGCAGCGCGGGTCGGGCGCGCCCGAGGTCCACCACTTGCGACCGTTGATCACGTAGTGGTCGCCGTCACGGACGATGCGCGCCTCGATGTTGGTGGCATCGGACGATGCGACGGCCGGTTCGGTCATGGCGAAGCCGGAGCGGATCTTGCCTTCGAGCAGCGGCATCAGCCATTCGTTGCGCTGGGCGTCGTTGCCGTAGCGCTCGATGGTCTCCATGTTGCCGGTGTCGGGCGCCGAGCAGTTGAAAGCTTCCGGCGCGATGTGCGAGCGGCCCATGATTTCGCACAGCGGCGCGTATTCGAGGTTGCTCAACCCGGCGCCGCGTTCGGACTGCGGCAGGAACAGGTTCCAAAGGCCGGCGGAGCGCGCCTTCTCCTTGAGCTGCTCCATGATCACGGTCGGCACCCAGGGGTTGCCCTTGGCGCGGTTGGCTTCGACCTCCTGGTGGAACACATCCTCGTTGGGATAAATGTGCTCGTCCATGAAGGCGTTGAGGCGCTTCTGCAAATCCTTGACCTTGGGGGAGTAATCGAAATCCATGATGTGTCCTTTTTTTCGAGTGATTCAGTGATTGCTGAGCGGAATCTCCCTCCCCTTCAAGGGGAAGGTCGCATGCGACGTTTGCGATTGGAGGGCCGGGGTGGGGATGGGAAATTGTGGGCGGATTTGCCACTTCTGTATCCCCATCCCCCCTCCGACTCCCCCCTTGGAGGGGGGGAGAGGGCGGCTAACACGCGGCTTGGTTTGTAGGCTGGATAGGGTGAGCAATCAGGGCTCCATGAGTCTCAACTGCTTGCGAGCAGGCGCTCGACCTGGCGCCAGGCTTCTTCGGCCAGCGGCCGGGCGCGCTTGCCGGTTTCGATAGCTTCCGTGCTCGATGCGTTGCCTTGCAGCGCGCGCGCCAGGATGCCTTGCAGGATGCCGGCGAGGCGGAACATGTTGAAGGCCATGTAGTACTCCCATTCCTTCGGCGGAATCGGCGCGCGGCCGGTGCGTTTGCAGTAGGCGGCGACGTAATCGGCCTCCGACGGAATGCCCAGCGCCGCCAGGTCATTGCCGGCGAGGCCGCGGAACTGGCCGGGCGACAGGCGCCAGGTCATGCAGTGGTAGGCGAAGTCGGCCAGCGGATGACCCAGCGTCGACAGCTCCCAGTCGAGTACGGCCAGCATGCGCGGCTCGGTGGGATGGAATACCGTGTTGTCGAGGCGGAAGTCGCCATGCACGATGCTGGTTTCGTCGCCGGCCGGAATGTTCTGCGGCAGCCAGTCGATCAGCTTGTCCATGGCCTCGATCTTTTCGGTTTCGGAGGCGCGGTACTGCTTGCTCCAGCGCGCCACCTGGCGTTCGAGATACTGGCCTGGCTTGCCGTAGTCGGCGAGCCCGACGGCGGTGTAATCCACGCGGTGCAGGGCGGCGATGACGCGGTTCATTTCGTCGAAGATCGCGCCGCGCTGTGCCGGTGTCATGCCGGGCAACGACGGGTCCCACATGATGCGGCCGTCGACGCAGTCCATGATGTAGAACATGGTGCCGATCACGCTGTCGTCCTCGCACAGCGCCCAGGTCTTCGCCACCGGCACGTCGCTGCCGGCCAGCGCCGAGATCACCTTGTATTCGCGGTCTACCGCATGGGCGCTGGGCAGCAGCTTGCCGGGCGGCTTGCGGCGCATCACGTACTTGCGGCCGCCGGCCGTGAGCAGGAAGGTCGGGTTGGACTGGCCGCCCTTGAACTTCTCGACCTGCAACTCACCGGCGAAACCCTCGACGTGGCTGCTCATCCATGCCGCAAGGCTGGCGGTGTCGAGGGCGTCCTTTTCCGTGACCGGGCGGGTGCCGGTATGCGCGTTGCTCATGAAAAACCTTTCACCGCAGAGGCGCAGAGGACGCGGAGAAGAGCCCTGTCAGATGCTCTTGAAGTTCTCTGCGTTTCCTCCGCGTCTCCGCGCCTCTGCGGTGGAGCTTTGAATTTCATATCAACTTCACCAGTTGCTTGCCGAAGTTGCCGCCCTTGAGCAGGCTGATGAAGGCGGCGGGCGCTGAGGCGAGGCCCTCGGCAACGCTCTCGCGATACTTGATGCGGCCAGAGGCGACGTGGCCGGCGAGTTCCTTCAGCGCCGGCGGCCAGCGGCTCAGGTCGTCGGAGACGATGAAGCCCTGCATCTTGATGC
>CAYNGV010000201.1:0-2327 GCA_964397005.1 uncultured Sulfuritalea sp.
TAACGCGCGTGATGACCACCACCATCGCGCTGGAAACCAGCAAGGGCGACCTGCCGCTGGCCCTCGCCCTGGGCTTCATCCTGATCGCCGTGGTGCTGGCGATCAACGCCGTGGCCTATGCGCTGCGCGGCTGGGCGGAGAGACATTGGGGATGAGTACCTGGCTTGCCATCGAGGGACTGAGTCTCACCGAGACCAGCACGCGCATCATCGACGACGTGTCGTTGCAGTTCGAGGCGCAGCGCACCGTCGTGCTCGGTCCCAACGGCGCCGGCAAAAGCACGCTGCTGCGCCTGATCCATGGCCTGCTGCATCCCAGCGGCGGCGCGCTGCGCTGGACGCAGCCGCTGTCGCAGGCGATGGTCTTCCAGCGGCCGATCATGTTGCGCACCACGGCGCTGGCCAACGTGGTCTACGGCCTCAAGCTCAAGGGTTACGCAGCGGCCGAATGCGAACATCGCGCGCGACAGGCGCTGTCCCACGTCGGCCTGGAAGCCCTGGCAAAACGTCCGGCGCGATTGCTCTCGGGCGGCGAGCAGCAGCGCGTGGCGCTGGCCCGCGCCTGGGCGCTCGAACCCCAACTGCTGATCCTCGACGAGCCGACGGCAAGCCTCGACCCGGCCAGCAGTCGCGAGGTCGAACGCATCATCAACGAGATTGCCGCCAGCGGCACGCGCATCCTGATGACCACACATAACCTCGGCCAGGCACGGCGCATCGCCGAGGAAATAATTTTCATCGACCGCGGCTGCGTCACCGAACAAACGCCGGTTGGCGAATTCTTCACCCAGCCGCGAACCGCCGCGGCGCAAGACTTTCTCCAGGAGGAAATGCCATGATCGCCCGTCGCCTGTTTTGCTCCGCCCTCGCTGCCTGCGGCTTGCTGGCTGCCACCCCGGGCCAGGCCCAGGAACGCTTCATCACCGTCTCCTCGACCACCTCGACCGAGCAGTCGGGCCTCTTCGGCCACCTGTTGCCGATTTTCGAGAAGGCCAATGGCATCAAGGTGCGCGTCGTCGCCCTGGGCACCGGCCAGGCACTCGATCTGGCGAGGCGCGGTGATGCCGACGTGGTCTTCGTCCACGACAAGGCCGCCGAGGAAAAATTCGTTGCCGAGGGCTACGGCGTCAAGCGCCAGGACGTCATGTACAACGACTTCGTCGTGATCGGTCCCAAGGCCGACCCGGCCAAGGCCGCGGGCCGCGACATCCTCGAAGGCCTGCGCCGTATCGCCAGCGCCGAGTTTTCCGCGCGCGTCGCCTTCGTCTCGCGCGGCGACAAGAGCGGCACCCACGCCGCCGAGCTGCGCTACTGGAAGGCCGCCGGCGTCGATCTCGACAAGGCGCGCGCCACCAATCCCGGCTGGTACCGCGACACCGGCTCCGGCATGGGCCCGGCGCTCAACACCGCCGCCTCGATGAACGCCTACATCCTCGCCGATCGCGGCACCTGGCTGTCGTTCAGGAATCGCGGCGAGCTGGGCATCGTCGTCGAAGGCGACACCCGGCTCTTCAACCAGTACGGCGTGATCCTGGTCAATCCGGCGAAGCACTCACACGTCAAGCAGGCCGATGGGCAGAAGTTCATCGACTGGGTGGTCTCGGATGCCGGACAAAAGGCGATTGCCGAGTACAAGATCGGCGGCGAACAGCTGTTCTTCCCCAATGCCAGGCGCTGAGCGGGCTGGGTTTGCAGCGGCGGGGGCAGTAGAATACGGCCCTCGCCGAATTTACCCGGCGCATCAACCGGTTGCACTGCCATGCTCGTCGCATCAAACGTCACCATCCAGTTCGGCGCCAAGCCGCTTTTCGAAAACGTCTCGGTCAAGTTCGGCGAGGGCAACCGCTACGGCCTGATCGGCGCCAACGGCTCGGGCAAGACCACCTTCATGAAGATCCTGGCCGGCGTGCTGGAATCTTCCGCCGGCAACGTCTCGCTCGATCCGGGCGAGCGCATGGCTTACCTCCGGCAGGACCAGTTCGCCTTTGAAGACGTGCGCGTGCTCGACGTGGTGATGATGGGCCACGCCGAGATGTGGGCCTGCATGTCAGAGCGCGACGCGATCTACGCCAATCCGGACGCAACCGAAGACGACTACATGCGCGCCGCCAACCTCGAATCGCATTTCGCCGAGTACGACGGCTACACCGCCGAATCGCGTGCCGGCGAACTGCTGCTGGGCGCCGGCATCCCAATCGAAAAGCACGTTGGTCCGATGAGCGAAGTGGCGCCGGGATGGAAGCTGCGCGTACTGCTGGTGCAGGCACTGTTCGCCAACCCGGACATCCTGCTGCTCGACGAGCCGACCAACAACCTCGACATCAACAC
>CAYNGV010000202.1:0-2294 GCA_964397005.1 uncultured Sulfuritalea sp.
AGCTTGACCACGCGCAGGTAGTAGAAGGCGCCGACCAGCGAGAACATCACGGCGATCACGGCCACCGCCGTGTAGCCGGCCTTGATGGCGGCCAGCAGCACTGCGAACTTGGCAAAGAAGCCGATGAAGAAAGGAATGCCGGCCATGGAGAACATGATGATCAGCATCATCGCGGCGAACCACGGACTGCGCTTGTTGAGCCCCTTGAAGTCCTCGAGGTTCTCGGCTTCATAACCCGCACGCGACAGCAGCAGGACCATGCCGAAGGCGCCCAGCGACATCAGCACGTAGGCGACGGTGTAGTACAAGGCCGAGCTGTAGGCATTGATCGCCGTGAAGGCGTCCACCTGGCCGCCGACCACACCGGACATCAGGCCGAGCACCATGTAGCCCATGTGCGAAATCGCGGAATAGGCCAGCATGCGCTTGATGTTTGTTTGCGCAATGGCCGCCAGATTGCCGAGACCGATGGACAGCACGGCCATGATCAGCAGCATCTTCTGCCAATCAACCGCCAGGGCGAACAGCGCATAGACCAGCAAGCGCAACGCCATGGCGAAGGCAGCAAATTTCGGCGCGGAACCGATGAACATGGTCACGGCCGTCGGTGCGCCGTGATAGACATCCGGAATCCACATGTGGAAGGGCACCAGGCCCAGTTTGAAGGCCACACCGGCGACCAGGAAGACGAGGCCGAACACCAGCACGGTCTTGTCCGACTGTCCGTGATACAGCGCCTGCGCCACACCGCCGATTTCCAGGCTGCCGGTGGCGCCGTAGATCATCGACATGCCGTAGAGCAGCAGGCCGGAGGCCAGCGCGCCGAGCGTGAAATACTTCATCGCGGCCTCGGTCGCGCGCGGCGAATCGCGATCGATGGCGACCAGCGCATAGAGCGAGAGCGACATCAGTTCGAGACCGAGGTACATGGTCAGGAAGTTCGCCGCCGAGATCATCACCATCATGCCCAGCGTGGCGTAGAGCACCAGCAGGTAGAACTCGCCCTTGTCGAGGCCGCGGTCCGCCATGTATTGCCGGCTATAGACCAGCATCATGATCACCGCAAGGTAGGTCATGAGCTTGAGGAAGTCGGACAGGAGATCGTCGACAAACATGTTGCTGAAGGTCAGCGTGGTCTGGCCGTCGGAGGTAACCAGCGTGATCGCGGCACAACCGAGCAGCGTGATGACGGTCAGCATCGCCGTCATCCAGCGATGCGTGGCGCCGAAGATCAGGTCGACGAACAGCACCAGGAAGGACATCAGCAGGAGAAATATCTCCGGTGCTGCCGGGTACAGATCGGGCATCACGAAATTATTCAGCATCGCTTCTCTCGTGTCTCTTGGGCCGTGTGCCGCGTGTGCATTAGAGTTTACTCACCGCAACGTGCTTGAGCAGGTTATCCACCGAAGCGTGCATCACTTCGGTAAAGGGGAACGGGTACAGGCCCATGGCCAGCACGCAGACCGCCAGCAGGCCGAGGAACAGAAACTCACGGTTGTTGATGTCTTTCAGTGCGGCGACGTGATCGTTGGCAACCTCGCCGAATACCACGCGCTTGACCATCCACAGCGTGTAGGCGGCACCGAGGATCAGCGTGGTGGCGGCGGCGAAACCGACCCAGAAATTGAACTTGATGGCGCCGAGGATCACCATGAATTCGCCGACAAAACCGGAGGTGGCCGGCAAACCGGAATTGGCCATGGCGAAGAAGACGAACAGCGCGGCGAACTTCGGCATGGTGTTCACCACGCCGCCGTAATCGGCGATCATGCGCGAATGCATGCGGTCGTACATGACGCCGACGCAGAGGAACATCGCGGCGGAGATGAAACCGTGCGAGATCATCTGCACCAGCGCGCCTTCGACGCCGATCTGGTTGAAGATGAAGAAACCGAGGGTGACGAAGCCCATGTGCGAGATCGAGGAATAGGCGATCAGCTTCTTCATGTCGGCCTGCACCAGCGCGACGAAACCGATGTACACCACCGCGATCAGGGAGAGCGCGATCATCAGTGGCGCCATCTGGTGCGCGGCGTCGGGCACGATCGGCAGCGAGAACCGGACGAAGCCGTAGGCGCCGAGCTTAAGTGCAATCGCCGCCAGCACCACCGAGCCGCCGGTGGGGGCTTCGACGTGGGCGTCCGGCAACCAGGTATGCACCGGCCACATCGGCACCTTGACCGCGAAGGAAACCAGGAAGGCGATGAAGATCAGGATCTGCGGCGCCATGCCGATGCGCATCTCGTGCCAGTCGAGGATGTTGAAGCTGCCGCCGGATTCGAGGAACAGCC
>CAYNGV010000203.1:0-2293 GCA_964397005.1 uncultured Sulfuritalea sp.
CGAGGCGACGCCGACGGCGAAGCCGCGCACGGCGTGGTCGGCGATGCCGAGCGCCCGGTAGATGAAGCGCGCGCTCACCGCGCCGAGGATGCCGGTGGTGATCACCAGCACCGCCGTCAGCGAGGGCAGGCCGCCGATGCGCTCGGCGATGCCCATGGCGACCGGCGTGGTGACGGACTTCGGCGCCAGCGACAGCAGCGAGGCCTCGCTGGCGCCGAACAGCCTGCCGATGGCCACGGCGCTGACGGTTGCCGTGAGGGAACCGGCGAGCAGCGCCGCCAGCAGCGGAAACGCCATGGCGCGCAGCCTCGGCAATTGCGCGTACAGCGGAATCGCCAGCGCCACCGTCGCCGGACCGAGCAGGAAGTGCACGAACTGCGCGCCGTCGAAGTAGGTCGGGTAGGGCGTGCCCGTCAGCTTCAGCAGCAGCACCAGCGCGGCCACGGCGAGCAGCACCGGATTGGCGAGCGGATGGAAATGGGCTCGCTTGGAGAGCCACCAGGCGCCCTGGTAGGCGAGCAGCGTGACCGTCAGGCCCAGCAGCGGCGAGGCCGACAGGTAGACCCAGATCTCGGCGAGTTGGGCGGGCGCGCGCATGGCTACTTGCCACCTTCCGTGCGCCGCATCAGGGCGCGCAGGGCGAGGGCGGTGACGGCGATGGTGAGCACGGTGCTGCCGACGAGCGAGGCCGCCAGCGGCAGCCATTCGTCGCCGATGCGATGGAAGTGCAGCATGACACCGACGCCGGCCGGCACGAACAGCAGCGACAGGTGCTGCAGCAGGTCCTGCGCCGTGTCGCGCAGCTCCGGCGACGGCCCGCCGCGCAGCGCCAGCGCGGCGAAGAGCAGCGCCATGCCGATCACCGGCCCCGGGATCGGCAGCGCGAACAACTGGGCGAGGACTTCGCCGATCAGCTGGAAGACGAGCAGCAGGGTGAGGGCGCCGAGCATGGTGGGGTCTCCTGATTCCAGGCACCCGCGGGTGCCGTCCTGTATTTATTCGCCGTCCTGCAGGGACTGACTTTTTTCCGGCGGCTATTATGAATCGCTCGGCAAGCCCATTGCGCCGGGGCTGATGCCTGTGGCGGGAGCCGGGCCGAAGATTTTACGTAGTGGCTGGTTGTCGCAATTGCTTTTTTTTGCCGTCCCGTCAGCGTCGGCCTTTCGATGCATTTGGCAAAAAACCCTTTGCATATCGCGCCGGATATGTATATAAATGCGTTGATTGCTATATACATGGCTGGCGAAATGTATAGAAATGACTGAAATTCCTCCCCTGACATCCCTGCGCCCCGAGCGCTTCGACCGACCGGATATCCTCAAGCGGCTCAATGCCGCCAGCCGCAAGCTGGCCGAGTTGAAGGGGGTGGCCGCCGCCATGCCGAACCAGGGCATTTTGATCAGCACCCTGGGCCTGCAGGAGGCCAAGGACAGTTCCGAGATCGAGAACATCGTCACCACCCACGACGAGCTGTTCCGCGAAGCCGTGTTCCCGGATACGGCCAGCAGCGCGGCAGCCAAGGAGGTTGCCTATTACGGCCAGGCCCTGCGCGTCGGCTTCGCCGCCGTGCGCAAGGCCGGGTTGCTGACCAACAACGTCATCCAGCGCATCCAGGCCGAGTTGGAGCGCAACCGCGCCGGCTTCCGCAAGCTGCCGGGCACCGCGCTGAAGGGTGTCGGGGGGCGCACCGTCTACACCCCGCCGCAGAACCCGAAAGAGATCATTGCCCTGATGGGCGACCTGGAGCGCTTCATCAACGACGACAGCCTGTTCGATGCCGATTCCCTGGTGAAGATGGCGCTCATCCATCACCAGTTCGAGAGCATCCATCCCTTCTACGACGGCAACGGCCGCACCGGGCGCATCGTCAACGTGCTCTACCTCGTCAAGCAGGGGTTGCTCGACAGTCCCGTGCTCTACATGTCCCGCCACATCGTTCGCACCAAGGCCGACTACTACCGCCTCCTGCAGGAAACCCGCGAACGGGACAGTTGGGAGGATTGGGTGCTCTACATGCTCACGGCGGTGGAGCAAACCGCCGCCGACGGCATCGCCACCATCCAGGCCATCAAGGCGCTGCTGATGGACTACAAGCACCGCATCCGCGCCGGCTACCGCTTCTACAGCCAGGACCTGATCAACAACCTGTTTTCCTATCCCTATACCAGAATCGAGTTCATCGAACACGACCTGAAGGTCTCGCGACTGACGGCGACCAAGTATCTGGAAGCGCTGGTGGCCGGCGGCTTCCTGCACAAGCGCAAGGTGGGGCGGAGCAACTACTACATCAACC
>CAYNGV010000204.1:0-2270 GCA_964397005.1 uncultured Sulfuritalea sp.
GACAGACCTTCGAACGGCGTGCCGGCAATGGCACGACGAACCAGGGTGTTTTTGACTACACGCAGATACACACCGGACTTGCGCGCGTTGGCACGCAAGGCGGTGAGATCGACCACTCCGAGACCACGGTACTCTGCGACGATGATCGACTGGGCATTCGCGACTTCCGCGGACACTTCGGCAACTACCGTCTTCTTGTCGTCAAGATTGAGACTCACGGTCAACTCCTAGTCAAACCCCAACGCCGAAAACTCGGCGCTGGCGATACGGCGACCTTCATTCAGGAACCTGGATTCCGTCATCGGGTAACGCCATCTACGCCGGCTTTGCAACGATGTTCCGTTGCCGCAATTAAGTCCTCGCGGACACCTGCGGTCTTTGATAACCTGCCGCGCCATTCGCCAAAAGCGCGAAGGACGCAGCAGCCCAAAGTTCTTTAGCTTTGCGCCGACAGGCTGGCCTGATCGACGCGAACGCCGGCGCCCATGGTGCTGGACAGCGACACTTTCTTCAAATAGTGGCCCTTGGAGGCGGCTGGCTTGGCCTTTTGCAAGGCCTCGATCAGCGCCGTCAGGTTGGTCTTCAGCGCATCGACGCTGAATGAAGCGCGACCGATGGTGCAATGAATGATGCCGGCCTTGTCGGTGCGGTACTGCACCTGACCCGCCTTGGCATTCTTCACCGCCGTGGTCACATCCATGGTCACGGTGCCGACCTTCGGGTTCGGCATAAGCCCGCGCGGGCCCAGGATCTGACCGAGGGCGCCGACCACTTTCATGGCATCGGGCGTTGCAATCACGATATCGAAGTTCATGTTGCCGGCCTTGACGTCGGCAGCCAGGTCGTCGAAGCCAACCACATCAGCACCTGCGGCGCGGGCGGCTTCGGCCTTGTCGCCCTGTGCGAACACGGCGACGCGAACGGTCTTGCCGGTACCGGAAGGCAGCACGACGGAACCACGTACCAGTTGGTCCGACTTCTTGGCGTCGATGCCGAGGTTCACCGAGACGTCAATCGACTCGTCGAATTTGGCGGTTGCGCATTCCTTCACCAGGCTCAGCGCATCGCTGACCGGATAGGCTTTGTTGCGGTCGACCTTGGCCAATACCGCTTGCGCACGCTTGGATGATTTCGCCATGATTACAGACCCTCCACGGTGATGCCCATACTACGGGCGGAACCCGCGATGGTGCGCACAGCCGCTTCCAGATCGGCGGCCGTCAAATCTTTCATCTTGGTCTTGGCAATTTCCTCGGCCTGCGCCTTGGTGATCTTGCCGACCTTGTCGGTATGGGGCTTCGGCGAACCCTTGGTGATGCCCGCCGCCTTCTTGATCAGAATGGTCGCCGGCGGCGTCTTCATGATGAAGGTGAAGCTCTTGTCCGCGAACGCTGTAATCACCACGGGAATCGGCAGGCCCGGCTCGAGGCCTTGCGTCTGGGCGTTGAACGCCTTGCAGAATTCCATGATGTTGAGGCCGCGCTGGCCCAGCGCCGGACCGATCGGAGGCGAGGGATTGGCCTTGCCCGCCGGCACTTGCAGCTTGATGTAACCGATTATCTTCTTTGCCATGATGGCTCCTGTCTACGTGAGTCCTAGCGCGCGGTCGGCGAATTTTCCATCCACCTACTGACGCTCCTCTTGCCGCGGATAAAACAAAACTGCGCGCCGCGACGCCGCAAAAAATTATGCCTTTTCGACCTGCGCAAACTCCAGTTCCACCGGCGTGGCCCGACCAAAGATGGTCACGGAGACACGCAGGCGGCTCTTTTCGTAATTGACTTCCTCGACGTTGCCATTGAAGTCGGTAAACGGGCCTTCCTTGATGCGAACCATTTCGCCCACTTCGAACAGGACCTTGGGCCGGGGCTTTTCAACACCCTCCTGCACCTGCTGCATGATCTTGTTGACTTCCTTTTCGGAAATCGGGGTCGGCTTGGTCGACGTACCGCCGACGAAGCCGGTGACCTTGGGCGTACTCTTGACCAGATGCCAGGAGTCGTCATCCATGTTCATCTCGACCAGCACATAGCCAGGAAAGAACTTCCTTTCGGAAATGCTCTTCTGACCGTTTTTCATTTCGATGACTTCTTCGACCGGCACCAGCACCTGGCCGAACTTGTCCTGCATCCCGGCGCGCGTAATGCGCTCGATCAGAGCGCGCTGTACCGATTTCTCGAAACCGGAATAGGCGTGAACGACGTACCAGCGTTTAGTCATGATTTTTTCCAGCCCAGAACCAGGTCGTAGAGCACCCATTCGAGGCCCTT
>CAYNGV010000205.1:0-2255 GCA_964397005.1 uncultured Sulfuritalea sp.
ACCGGCACGCTCTGGCCTTCCTTGCCGCAGGTGCCGACGCCCGAATCGAGCGCCATGTCGTTGCCGATCATGGAGACGCGCATCATTGCCTCGGGACCGCTGCCGATCAGCGTGGCGCCCTTGACCGGCGTGGTGATTTTGCCGTTCTCGATCAGGTAGGCCTCGGCGGTTGAAAAGACAAATTTGCCGCTGGTGATATCCACCTGCCCGCCGCCGAAGTTGGCGGCATAGAGGCCTTTCTTCACTGACTTGATGATTTCGGCGGGATCGTGGCTGCCGTTGAGCATGGTGGTGTTGGTCATGCGCGGCAGCGGCAGGTGGGCAAAGGATTCGCGACGGCCGTTGCCGGTGGGCGCGACCTTCATCAGGCGGGCGTTCAGCGTGTCCTGCAGGTAGCCGACCAGGATGCCGTCTTCGATCAGCACGGTGCGCTGTGTCGGGTTGCCTTCGTCGTCGATGGTGAGCGAACCGCGGCGGTCGGCAATCGTGCCGTCATCGACCACGGTGACCCCCTTGGCCGCGACGCGCTGGCCGATGCGCCCGGCGAAGGTCGAACTGCCCTTGCGGTTGAAGTCGCCTTCGAGGCCGTGGCCGACGGCTTCGTGCAGGAGAATGCCGGGCCAGCCGGGGCCGAGCACCACGGTCATTTCGCCGGCCGGGGCGGGTTTTGCGGCGAGATTGACGCTGGCTTGGTGCACGGCGCGCCGCGCGTAGTCGCCCAGAACGGCATCGGTGAAATAGGCGTAATCGAAGCGCCCGCCGCCGCCCGAGGAACCCTGCTCACGCTTTCCATTTTCTTCCATGATGACCGAAATCGAAACGCGTACCAGCGGCCGCACGTCGGCCGCCATGTGGCCGTCGGCGCGGGCCACCAGGACGACTTCCCAGGTGCCGGCGATGCTCGCCATGACTTCCTTGACCCGTGGATCGGCGGCACGCGCCATGGCTTCGAGGCGCTCCAGCAGCGTGACCTTGGCCGCGTCGTCGAGCGAGGCGATGGGGTCGTTGCCGGCATATAGCGCGGCAGGTTGCTTGCCACGCCGCAGCAGCGGCGCCAGGCGCTGGGCGCCGGCCGCGGCAATCGCGCGGGTGGTGTTGGCGGCGGACTTCAGCGCCGCCAGGCTGATGTCGTCGGAATAGGCAAAGGCGGTCTTCTCGCCCGAGATCGCCCGCACGCCGACACCCTGTTCGATGTTGAAACTGCCCGACTTGACGATGCCTTCTTCCAGGCTCCAGGCTTCCGACCGGGCGTACTGAAAATACAGGTCGGCGTAGTCGACATGATTGCCGAAGAGTTGGCCGAATACTCGCTCGAGCATATGCGGTGCCAGTCCGTGGGGCTTGAGCAGGACTTGTTCGGCAACCTCGAAATGGGGCATGGGACTGGCGGGAGCGTTCATGGAGTTCCTTGAGTGATTCCTACAGTATGCGGTGTTTCAGCGCCGGCAGGCTGGCTCTGGTGTCGACCAGTCGTTGTCGATTCAGTTCGGCAATCACCACGCCTTCACCCTTGTCCATGCGCGCCAACACCTCACCCCAGGGATCGATGACCATGCTGTTGCCGTGGGTGATGCGTCCGTTGGGATGCTGGCCGCCTTGCGCCGCCGCCAGGACATAACACTGGTTTTCCACGGCGCGGGCGCGCAGCAACATTTCCCAGTGGGCGCGGCCGGTGGTTTCGGTGAAGGCGGCGGGCAACACCAGCAGGTCAATCGGGTTTGGCAACTGAGCCATGGCGCGGAAAAGCTCCGGAAAGCGCAAGTCGTAACATATGGCGACGCCGATGCGCCCGAGCGGCGAGTCGAAGGCGACGACCTGATCGCCGCGCTCGATGGTGGCGGCTTCGTCGTAGGCTTCGTCGCCCTTCCTGAAGCCGAACAGGTGGATCTTGTCGTAACGCGCCACGCGCTTGCCCTGCGCATCGAATACCAGGCAGCTGTTGCGCAGCTTGGCCGGGTCGTTTGCCATCAGCGGGATCGAGCCGCCGACCAGCCACAGGCCGTGTTTCTGCGCAGCACCGGCGAGGAAGTCCTGGATCGGCCCGGCGCCATCCGCTTCGCGCGCCGCGAGCCGGTCGGCATCGGTGGCCCCGATCAGCGGAAAGTATTCGGGTAGCGCGACCAACTGCGCGCCGGCCGCCGCCGCTTCGGCGATCAGGCGTCCGGCAGTGGCGAGATTCGGCGCCACGTCCGGACCGGAAATCATTTGCACGGCGGCGATGATCATGAAGCAAACCTTACCGCAGAGGCGCAGAG
>CAYNGV010000206.1:0-2251 GCA_964397005.1 uncultured Sulfuritalea sp.
GGTAGCCGGGCTCCTGCACGCCGGTCTCGAACTCGCGCATGTCGCCGCCGGAGAGAAAGGTCTTGCCGGCGCAGGCCAGCACGACGGCCTTGACTTCAGGCTTGCCGCGCAGGGACTCGAAGGCGCTTTTCAGGCCGGCGCGCACCTCGCGCGAGAGGGTATTGACGGGCGGGCTGTCGACCGTGACGACGGCAATCCCGCCCTGCATCGAAACTTTCACGACTTCGCTCATTTCATGTCTCCTGCAAGAAATCCGGTCGAAAAGTCCCCGGCCTCCTGATTCGGAGGCGGGTCGCCGTACCGTGGGGACTGACTTTTATCGAGAATCGTGGAAGTGGCTGACGATGCTTCGTCGTCCCCGCGCAAGCGGGGACCCAGTGGATTCCCGCTTGCGCGGGAATGACGGGGTACCAAGGCCGTCAGTCATATTTACGAGCTTCTCAATAGATCGCGATCACTGCGGCGTCGGGCGGCTCCGCATACAAACGCTCGACCAGCGCGGCGCGCCGCGCCAGCACCGCGCGCTGGTTGATGTAGCCCTTGTCGGTGATCTCGTTGGCATCGATCGACGGCGGTTCCGCCATCAGCAGCGCGCGCGTCGCGTAAGTGGAGCTGCCGCCGCCCGCTACCTTCAGCTTCGCCAGGCCCTCGCGCAGCTGCGCGGCGACGCGCGGGTCGGCCAGCACCTGTTCGAGCGGTGCTTCCGCCGGCAGGTCCGGGCAGAGGCCGCGGCAGCCGGGTGGATTGGCGAAGACGAGGAAGCCAGCCTCCTCGCGGTCATGGCCGGCGACGACGATGTCCTGCGCCACCGGCGCCAGCAGCGCCAGCGCCTTCACGCGCAAGGCGCCGGCATGCACCCAGATGCCGCTCATCAGCTTGAAATCCTCGGCGATGCGGCCGTCGAACTCGACGCCCTTCACCGGGTCGTTGGGGTCGGCGAAGCGGCCGGCGTCGCCGATGCGGTAGAAGCCCTCCTCGTCGAAGGCCTCGCGCGTCAGGTCCGGCCGCTTCCAGTAGCCCGGCGTGACATTCGGCCCGCGCACACGCAGTTCCAGCTTGCCCTGGTTGGGCACCATCTTCAGTTCGGTTCCGGGCGCCGGCAGGCCGATGACGCCGGCGCGCTCGATCTGGTAATGCACCGAGGTCACCATTGGTGCCGTCTCGGTGGCGCCCCAGGACGAGACCATCACGGTGCGCTTGCCGCGCTCCCGGACGGAAAGCTGCTCCAGCTTCTCCCACAGGTTCTGCGGCAGCGCCGCGGCGGCGTAGAAGATCAGCTGCAGCTCGTTGAAGAAATTCTTCCGCAGCGCCGCGTCCTGCTCCAGAAAGGGGATCAGCGTGTCGAAGCCGCGCGGCACGTTGAAGTAGATCGTCGGCGACACCTCGCGCAGGTTGGCCACGGTCTTCTCGATCAGTCCGGGCGCCGGCTTGCCCTCGTCGATGTAGAGCGTGCCGCCGTTGGCGAGCATCATGTTGAAGTTGTGGTTGCCGCCGAAGGTGTGGTTCCACGGCAGCCAGTCCAGGATCACCGGCGGCCCATTTTCACCTTGGGCGAGGAAGGGCCACAGCTGCGAGATGGCCTGCTGGTTGGAGCAGAGCATGCGCTGGGTGTTGATGACGCCCTTCGGCTCGCCGGTCGAGCCCGAGGTGAACAGGAACTTCGCAATGGTGTCGGGGCCGACCGCGGCGCAGGCGCGATCCACCTCGGCGCCTGGCATCCCGCGCAGGTCGGCGAAGGCCGTCGCCTGCAGCCCGGCCGGCGGGTTGGCGCCGAGCACGATCTCGGCGCCGCCGAAGTCCACCGCCTGCAGCACTCCCGCAAACTTGGCACCGTCGGCCGCATATACCAGGCCCGGCTGGAGCAGTCCGGCGATGGCCTTCACCTTGGCGTAGTCCTTCGACATCAGGGAATACGCCGGTGAAATGGGTGCGATCGGCACGCCGACGTGCAGGGCGCCGAGCATCAGCAGGGCGTGATCGATGGCGTTGTCGGAGAGCACCATCGCCGGCCGCTCGGCCGACAGCCCACGCGCCAGCAGCGCGGCGCCGATGGCGCGCGCTTCGCGTAGCGCCTCGCCGAAAGTCAGCTTGCGCCAGCCGGCGCCGGCGCGCTCGGCGAGGAACACCCGCTCCGGCGCCTCGCGCGCCCAGCGCTCGAGATGCTCGCCGAGGCAGCGCGCGTAGGGCTGCAGGGGCTGCGGCGAGCGCAGCACCTGTCTTCCATCGGCGCGCCGGTCTACCTCCACCGCTG
>CAYNGV010000207.1:0-2249 GCA_964397005.1 uncultured Sulfuritalea sp.
GCGATGACGCCGAGCGAAAACTGGTCGGAGCGGGTCGTGCCCTCCTCCCACAAAAAGTATTCCGGCGCGGTGTATTGCGGCGTGCCGAGCATGGTGCCGCGCTCGGCCGGCGCTGTCGCCTCGGCTACGCCGGCGACGCTTGCCGAACCGAAGTCGATCAGCTTCACGGTGCCGGCGGCGTCGATCAGGATGTTGTCCGGCCGCAGGTCCTGATGCAGCATTTCAAGGCGGTGAAAGGCCTGTAGCCCCTTGGCGATCTGGTCGATCAGGTTGCGCACGGTTTCCAGGTCCGGCCGCGGATGGTCGCGCATCCATTGCGTGAGCGTGCGGCCTTCGATGTATTCGGTGACCACGTAGAGAAAGTGCTTCTTGCGATTCTGGCCGCCGGGCTTGAGCACGTGGGGATGGCTGATGCGCCGTGCGATCCATTCTTCCATCAGGAAGGCTTCGAGATGGCCCGCATCCTGGCCCAGGTCGACCGACGGAATCTTGATGACGACCTTCTCGTCCGTGATGATGTCGCTGGCCAGATAGACATGGCTGCGGCTGCTGGCGTGAAGTTCGCGCTCGATGCGATAGCCGTCGAACGTGGCCCCGGATTCGAGCAGCGGCGGCAGCGGCAGGTCGGCCAGTTGCTGCTGCAACTCGCCGATCTCGCCCGAAGGCAGACCATCGACGCGCACCAGCTGCACGGTGAGGTTGTCCGTGCTGCCCCGCTCGAAGGCAGCCGCCGTGATGGCTGCGGCGGCGGCATCGAGGTTGTCGCCATGCCGCGCCAGCGCTTCCAGAACAAGCTTCGGCTCGACGTATTCATGCACGCCGTCGGTAGCGATGACGAATACGTCGCCCGTCTCCAGCGCCACGGTGCGATAGTCGATGTCGAGTTGCGGATGGATGCCGAAGGCGCGGCTCAGATAGCTCTTGTCCCCACTGACGACAACGCGATGCTCCTGCGTCAGTGGTTCGGCATTGCCGCCGCGCAGCAGCGTGATGCTACCGTCGCCGATATGGAACAGGTGCGCCGTGGTCGACTTGAAGACGATGCCGCTGAAGGTGCAGACGTGGCCGCGATCCTTGTCGAAGCGGCCCTGCCCCTGTTGCGTCTGCGAATACAGCCAGGCGTTGGTCGCGGCCAGCGTCTTGAGCGCGGAGGTCTTGACCGACCAGGCTTCCGAGGTGCAGTAGTAATCATCGAGGAAGCTGTGCACCGCGAACTGCGCGGCGAGGTGGCCGACCTCGCTGCTGCTGATGCCGTCGGCCAGCGCCACGGCGACGCCCTTGCTGCCGCGCAAGGGCTCGTCGGGCAAGAGGGCGCCGTGGAAGTCCTGGTTGGCTTCCTTGCGCCCCTTGTCCGAGTGCTGGCCGATCGTCAGCGTCAGCCGAAGAGTGGACATGTCAGGCCGGCTTGCGCCTCGGTGCGGTCTTGACGTGCGTCGAGTACAGCGTCAGGCCGACGAAGGCGATGCCGCCGACGAGGTTGCCGATGACGGTCGGGATCTCGTTCCAGACCATGTAGTCGTAGAGCGAGAAGTTGCCGCCCAGCATCAGGCCCGACGGAAACAGGAACATGTTCACGATCGAGTGCTCGAAGCCCATGTAGAAGAACACCATGATCGGCATCCACATCGCGATCACCTTGCCGCTGACATGCGTCGACAGCATGGCGGCGACCACGCCGGTGGACACCATCCAGTTGCACAGCACGCCACGGATGAACAGGGTGAGCATGCCGGCCGCGCCGTGCGCGGCGTACCCGACCGTGCGGCCTTCGCCGATGGTACCGATCTTTTGCGCCACGGCGTTGGGCGCCTCGGTGAAGCCGAAGGTCCAGATGATCGCCATCATCACCGCCACCGTCAGCGCCCCGGCGAAGTTGCCGAAGAACACCAGCGTCCAGTTGCGCAGGATGCCGCCGACGGTGACGCCGGGACGCTTGTCGATCAAAGCCAGCGGGGTGAGCGTGAACACGCCGGTGAGCAGGTCGAAGCCGAGCAGGTACAGCAGGATGAAGCCGACCGGGAAGAGCACCGCGCCGAGCAGTGGCTGGCCGGTCTGGACGGTGACGGTGATGGCGAAGGCGGCCGCCAGCGCAAGGATGGCGCCGGCCATGTAGGCGCGCACCAGGGTGTCGCGGGTGGACATGAATATCTTGGATTCGCCTGCATCGACCATTTTGGTGACGAACTCCGAGGGTGCCAGATAAGCCATGATGCTTCCTTTCGTGAAATCGAAGAAATGACAGGGTGATG
>CAYNGV010000208.1:0-2246 GCA_964397005.1 uncultured Sulfuritalea sp.
TCGGTCAAGGAACTGCGCGAGATCGGCATCCAGCCCGACATCCTGCTCTGCCGCGCCGACCGCCCGATCCCCGAGGACGAGAAACGCAAGATCGCCTTGTTTACCAACGTCCAGCCCGAGGCGGTAATTTCCGCCCTCGATGCCGACAGCATCTACAAGATTCCGGCCATGCTGCACGACCAGATGATCGACGAGATCGTCTGCCACAAGCTCGGCATCCTCGCGCGCGCCGCCGACCTCTCGGTATGGAAGAAACTGGTCGATGCGCTGGAACATCCGCAGCACGAGGTGAATATCGCCTTCGTCGGCAAGTACGTCGACCTCACCGAATCCTACAAGTCGCTGACCGAGTCGCTGGTTCATGCGGGCATCCACACCGCGAGCCGCGTGAACATCCAGTACCTCGACTCCGAAGACATCGAAAAGAACGGCCCCGGCGCGCTGGCGACCATGGACGCGGTGCTGGTTCCCGGCGGCTTCGGCCGGCGCGGCACCGAAGGCAAGATCGCCGCGATCCGCTACGCGCGGGAGAACAAGGTGCCCTACCTGGGCATCTGCCTTGGCATGCAGCTCGCCACCATCGAGTTTGCCCGCCATGTCGCCGGTTTCGAGGGCGCCAACAGCACCGAGTTCGACGCCGATACGCCGCACCCGGTGGTCGCGCTGATCACCGAGTGGCAGGACCGCGAGGGTCGCGTCGAAAAGCGCGACGCCAGTTCCAATCTCGGCGGCACCATGCGCCTCGGCGCCCAGCGCTGTCCGATCAAGCCCGGCACGCTGGCGTCGACGATCTATGGCGCCGAAGTGAATGAAAGGCATCGGCATCGCTACGAGGTGAACAACACCTACGCGCCGAAGCTCGAAGCCGCCGGCATGGTGATTTCGGCGCGCACGCCGACCGAGGATTTGCCCGAGATGATGGAACTGCCGGCCGCAACCCATCCGTGGTTCGTCGGCGTGCAGTTCCACCCCGAATTCACCTCCAACCCGCGCACCGGCCATCCCCTGTTCATCGCCTACGTCAAGGCTGCGCTGGCACGCAAGGGCGTCAAGTGAAGCTCTGCGGATTCGATAGCGGGCTTGACCATCCGCTGTTCCTGATCGCCGGCCCGTGCGTGATCGAATCGCGTGACATGGCGTTCGATACGGCGGGGAAGTTGCAGGAGATTTGCCGCACGCTGGGCGTGAGCTTCATCTACAAGTCGTCCTACGACAAGGCCAACCGCAGCTCCGGCAAGTCCTTCCGTGGCCTCGGCATGGAGCAGGGGCTGGACATCCTCGCCGACGTGAAGAAGACGCTCGGCGTGCCGGTGCTGACCGATGTGCATGCCGAACATGAAGTCGCGGCGGTCGCGTCGGTCGTCGACGTGCTGCAGACGCCGGCCTTTCTGTGCCGCCAGACCGATTTCATCCAGGCCTGCGCGGCATCGGGCAAGCCGGTGAACATCAAGAAGGGCCAGTTCATGGCGCCGGGCGACATGAAGCAGGTGGTGCTCAAGGCGAAAGAAGCGAATGGTGGCGTGGACAGCATCATGGTCTGCGAGCGCGGCGCCTCCTTCGGCTACAACAATCTGGTGTCCGACATGCGCAGCCTGGCCATCATGCGCGAGACGGGTTGTCCGGTGGTGTTCGACGCCACGCATTCGGTGCAACTGCCGGGCGGGCAGGGCGATCGCAGCGGCGGTCAGCGCGAGTTCGTGCCGGTGCTGGCGCGCGCGGCTGTTGCCGTTGGTGTTGCCGGCCTGTTCATGGAAACGCATCCCGACCCTGCCAAGGCATTGTCGGATGGTCCCAACGCATGGCCGCTGGCGCAGATGAGCGCCTTGCTCGAACAATTGATGGAACTGGACGCGCTGGTCAAGCGCAAAGGCATGACGACATGAGCAAGCCTGCTTACATGGTGGTGGACGCGCGTTCCAGCGATCCCGAACGCATGACGGAGTATCGTCGCCTGGCGCAGCTCGCCGTCGAAAAGCACGGTGGCCGCTATCTGGTGCGTGGTGCGCCCTATGTCACCATCGAGGGCAGCTGGCAGCCGCAACGCCTTGTCGTGCTTGAGTTTCCGAGCACGGAAGCGGCAAAGACCTTTTACGATTCCCCCGAATATCTCGCAGCACGCGGTGCGCGCGCAGAAGTGTCGGATTTCGACATACTGCTGATCGAAGGCTATTGAATTCAATACAAGGAAATAATCATGAGTGCAATCGTTGATGTCGTCGCCCGCGAGATTCTCGACTCGCGCGGCA
>CAYNGV010000209.1:0-2236 GCA_964397005.1 uncultured Sulfuritalea sp.
TGCTGACCAATGCGGAAGCCCACGGCGATTCGATCGACACCTACCGCAAGGAATGGGGCATCGACCCGGAGTACAAGGACAAGCGCGGCGGCCTGACCGCGCCGCAAATGCCGGCAACCCCGCGCGAAGTCTGGCTCCTGCAACGCAAGGCCACCAAGGTCGGCGACGGCCTGGCCAAGACCACCGGCTGGGCGCGCCGGCTGCTGCTGCAAAAGCGCGGCGTGCATCTGCAAGGCGGTTGCGAGTACCTGAAGATCGACGACGCCGGCCTGCACATCGCGGTTGACGGCAAGCCGCAATTGCTCGCCGTCGATACCATCGTCATCTGCGCCGGGCAGGAACCGCGCCGCGAGCTGGTGGCGGGACTCGAAGCCGCCGGCATCGACTACACCCTGGTCGGCGGTGCCGATGTCGCGGCGGAACTCGATGCCAAGCGCGCGATCTGGCAGGCGACCGAGTTCGCCGTCGAGTACTAGCTGAGGAAGTCGCTCCACGCGCCCGGCGCGCGAACCGGCAGCGGTTCATAGCCGGGCATCGCAATCAGGCGCTGGCGGAAAGTATTGCCCGACAGGCGTGCAAGGAAAGCCTTGCCCTCGACGCTGGACGCTGTCGTCCTGCGCATGACAAAGCCGTAGCGCTCCCAGATCAGCGGAACAAAACCCAGGTCGTAGCGCGCCGCGGCCGCCTCGATGCCGAAGCCCACGTCGGCCTGCCCCGCGGCCACCGTCGCGGCGATCGCCTCGTGGGTAAATTCCTCATGGGCATAGCCGTCGACGTCTCCCGGGCGCAGGCCGTTGGCCGCCAGCAACTGGTCGATCAGGCCGCGGGTGCCCGAGCCGCGCTGGCGATTGACCATGCGCAGGCCGCGCCGCGAGGCATCGGCCAGCGTCTGCAGGCGATGCGGATTGCCGCGCGCGACGATCAGTCCCTGGCAGCGCCGCATCAGGGGCAGGCAGACATGCACGGCGGGCTTGAGCCAGCGTCCCAGCAAACCGGCCAACTGCTCCTGTGTCCATGCCTCAGGGACATGGAATCCGACAATGTCGCACTCGTCCCGCCCCAGCCCCGCCAGCGCTTCCTCGCTGCCGCGCCAGAACAGGTCGAAGCTGATGCCGCGTCCGTGCTCGATCCAGTCGGCCAGCGCCAGGTCGTGGCTGGCGGCAAGCCGCAAACGCTCCGGCACGGCGCGCACCACGGGCGCCAGAAGGTCGCGCAAGCGCCGCTCCCACGGCGCGTGCGCCACACCCAGAGTCAGACGCGCCGCGCCATCGAGCTGGACGATGGATTCGCCGAGTTCGGACAGTCGGGTTCCGCGTCCGCGTTCCATCACCACCAGGGCCACGCCCAGCGCCTCCTCGCAGCGGCGCAACAGACCCCAGGCCGAGCGGTAGGACATTCCGGCGGACTTCGCCGCCGCACCTAGCGCGCCGCCGTCCGCCAGCGCGTTAAGCAGGGGCAGCAGGCGCGAGGTATCGATATCCCCCAGCAGTGGACCCAAGTCCCAGGCCCAGCGCAAACGGGGCGCACCGTTACGGTCATTTGTTGCAGAAGATGACATATTTGATCCTTTGATTGCGTACTTTAACCTTGCCAGCCCTTATGCAGGTTGATGCATATAGGACACACACTCCATGACCGAATTCAGCGACAGCTTTCTCACCGCGTGGCAACTGGTAGCCGCCAGCGACGCACGCCTGTCCGCCATCGTCCTGCTGAGCCTGCGCGTCAGCTTTGCCGCGACGCTGATCGCCTGCGTGATCGGCATGCCGATCGGCGCCCTGCTGGCGGTCGGCCGCTTCCCCGGGCGGCGCGTGCTGATCGTGCTGTTCAACGGCCTCATGGGCCTGCCGCCGGTGGTGGTGGGCCTGCTGGTGTATCTGCTGCTGTCGCGCGCCGGACCGCTGGGTCAATTCGGCCTGCTGTTCTCAACGACAGCGATGGTGATCGCGCAAGCCGTGCTGGTAACGCCGATCGTTGCGGCGCTGACGCGCCAGGTGATCGCCGACGAATGGACCGAATACCGCGAGCAACTGCGCTCGCTCGGCGCCAGCCGCAGCCGCGCCGCCGCGACGCTGCTCTGGGATGGCCGCTTTTCGCTGTCGACCGCGGCGCTGGCCGGTTTCGGACGGGCGATTGCCGAAGTCGGCGCGGTGATGATCGTCGGCGGCAACATCGACGGCGTAACGCGCGTGATGACCACCACCATCGCGCTGGAAACCAGCAAGGGCGACCTGCC
>CAYNGV010000210.1:0-2134 GCA_964397005.1 uncultured Sulfuritalea sp.
CTGCGCAAGGATGCCGCCGGGGCGATCCTCTATTCCGCGGAAAAGGCCACCTGGATGGCCGGCGAGGCGATTCAGGCGCTGGGCGGCGTCGGCTACACCAACGAATTTCCGGTCGGCCGCCTCTGGCGCGACGCCAAGCTCTACGAGATCGGCGCCGGCACCAGCGAAATCCGCCGCATGCTGATCGGCCGCGAGCTCTACAACGAGACCATGTGATGAGCGCGCAGAAAAGGGAAGAATGGCTGAAGCTCGAAGCCGACATACTGGCCCGGTCGATGGGACAGGGCGTGCTGACGCTGGAAAACCTGCGTGAATGCACGGGCCTTGAACTGTTCCAGAAGATGATTGCCGGCGATCTGCCGCGCCCGCCGATCAGCGACACGCTGGGCTTCTATCTGGTGCATGCCGAAAAAGGCCACGTGGTCTTTCAGGGCACGCCACAGCATCGCCACTACAACCCGATCGGTTCGGTGCATGGCGGCTTCCATGCCACGCTGCTCGATTCCTGCGTCGCCTGCGCGATCCAGACCACGCTCGACGCCGGTCAGGGCTACACCACCATCGAACTCAAGGTGAACTACATTCGCGCGCTCACCGACCGCGTCGGCCCGGTGCGCGCCGAGGGCCGCGTGATCCACGCCGGCAAGCAGATCGGCACGGCGGAGGGCAAGCTGGTCGACGCCGACGGCAAGCTCTATGCCCATGCCACCACCACCTGCCTGATCTTCAATGTCTGATATGCCCACACAAAAACTCGGCGCTGGCGATACGGCAATTCGCGCGCTCGACGCCGGCGATGCGGTCGAGATCGAACAGGTGCGCCAGTTCTTTCGCAACTACGCGGCCTGGCTCGGCGTCGATCTGTGCTTCCAGAATTTCGACGAGGAGATGGCGACCCTGCCGGGCCGCTACGCCGCGCCCGACGGGCGACTGTTCTATGCCGAGGTGAATGGAAGGGGCGCCGGCTGCGTCGGCATCCGGCCGTTCGCCGAAGGCGTCTGCGAACTCAAGCGCCTGTATGTCGATCCGGCCCAGCGCGGCGTGGGCGTCGGCCGCCTGCTGGCGCTGGCGGCGATTCGCGCCGCGAAGGAGATCGGTTATCGCAAGATGATGCTCGACACCCTGCCGGCGATGCGCATCGCGGTGAAGCTCTACCGCGAACTGGGCTTCCAGGAAGCGCCGGCTTACTACCAGACCTCGCTCGAAGGCACGCAGTTTCTCGCGCTCGACCTCGAAAACTGGTCCGAAGAGCAGATCAACAACCAGACCCTGCACCACCTGTTCGACTTCAACCGCGCCTGGGCCAACAAGATGCGCGAGGTCGATCCCGGCTATTTCGAAAAGCTTTCCCACCTGCAGACGCCCGAACTGCTGTGGATAGGCTGCTCGGACTCGCGGGTGCCGGCCAACGAGATCGTCGGCCTGCTGCCGGGCGAGGTATTCGTCCATCGCAATGTCGCCAACGTCGTGGTGCATACCGACCTCAACTGCCTGTCGGTGATCCAGTTCGCCGTCGACGTGCTCAAAGTCAAACACATCATGGTCGTCGGCCACTACGGCTGCGGCGGCGTCAAGGCCGCGCTCGATGGCGCGCGCGTCGGCCTGGTCGACATCTGGCTGCGCCATGTGCGCGACGTGCGCGCCAAGCACCTGCGCGAAATTGACAAGCTCCCGCCGGGCGCACGCCACGACAGGCTGTGCGAACTCAATGTGCTGGAACAGGTCGCCAACGTCTGCCAGACCTATGTCGTGCAGGATGCCTGGCAGCGCGGCCAGCCGCTGACCATCCACGGCTGGATCTATGGCCTCAAGGACGGCCTGATGCGCGACCTCGACATCACCGTCAATGCCGCCGACCAGCTTCCCGACCGCTATACCGTTGCGCTTTCAACCTTGCTCTGAAGGAACCGACATGTCCGACCCCATCGTCATCGTCTCCGCCGCCCGCACGCCCATGGGCGGGTTTCAAGGCGATTTCAACTCGCTGACCTGCGCGCAACTCGGCAGCGTCGCCATCAAGGCCGCCGTCGAGCGCGCCGGACTCAAGCCCGCGCAGGTCGATGAAGTCATCATGGGCTGCGTGCTGCCCGCCGGCCAGGGCCAGGCGCCGGCGCGCCAGGCCTCGCTCGGCGCC
>CAYNGV010000211.1:0-2133 GCA_964397005.1 uncultured Sulfuritalea sp.
TCCCGGCACGCTGATATTCGTTTCGCACGACCGCGAATTCGTGTCGTCGCTGGCGACGCGCATCATCGACATCAAGCCGGACCGCAGCATCGTCGACTATCGCGGCAGCTACGAGGAATATCTGGCGAGCCAGGGCTTGGGATGATGGCCTTGCTTGCAAGATTCGGTACATTGTATTACAGTTAATACAACGATCTCAAGGAGCTGCCGCCATGACCACCACCGTTCGCCTTCCCCTCCGCGTTGAACAAGCGCTGGCGACGTATTGCGTCGAAACGAAGCGCACCAAGTCGGAAGTGATTGTCGAGCTTCTGGAGCAGCGCTTCACGGGTACCGACACCGAGCGCACGCCTTACGAACTGGCGCGGGAGGCTGGCTTCATCGGTTGCCTGGGTGGTAACAGCGCTGGCAAAAACGCCGGCAAGGCTCAAGCGGGCAGCACCAAGGAACGGGTCACCGCAGCCATTCGCAAAAAGCACGCACGGTGAGTTCGATTCTGGTCGATACCGGTCCGCTGGTGGCGCTGGCGGACAAGCGCGACAACGCCCATCTCGACTGCAAAATTTTTCTCGAAGCCTATCGCGGCCGACTGTTGACGACCTGGGCGGTACTCACCGAGTTCTCGCACCTGGCGCCATCGATAGCCGCCACGCTGCCGCTGTATCGCTGGATCAACAAGGGTGGTCTGGAATTGCTGCCGCTCGGGCGCGACGAACTGGTGCGCGCCATCGACTGGATCGAGAAGTATGCCGACCGGCCGATGGACCTGGCCGATGCTTCGCTGGTGGTCGCCGCCATGAGCACCGGCATCCATACTGTCTGGACGCTTGATCGCAACGATTTCGAAACCTATCGCCTGCCGGGGCGCAAGCGTTTCCATCTCGCGGCGATGGACAGATGAATTTCCTGCGCGGCCCTGCCCGCTTCATGCTCAAGCTGCTCGGCTGGACGCTGATCGACCTGCCGCAGCGCCCGCCCAAGGCCGTGGTGATCGCCTATCCGCACACCTCGAACTGGGATTTTCCGGTGACGCTGCTGGCGATCGCCGCGCTGCCCTTCGGCGCCCACTGGGTCGGCAAGGACACGATGTTTCGCGGCCCGCTCGGCCCGCTGATGCGCGCACTGGGCGGCATCGAAGTGAACCGCCGCGAGCGCACCGGTTTCGTCGAGAGACTCGCCGACGAATACCGCAGTCACGAGAGTTTCTACATGATCATCGCCACGGAAGGCACGCGCAGCAAGCAAGCCGGCTGGAAATCCGGCTTCTACCGCATCGCGCGCGCGGCCGATGTGCCGGTCATCATGGCCGTGGTCGACTACGGCAAACGCGAGGTCGGCCTGCTGTCGACCATCACGCTCTCCGGCGACGAAGCCGCCGACATGGCGCGCATCGCCGCCTGTTACGCGGGCCGCACCGGCTATCACCAAGAGAACGCCTCACCGATACGACTCCTATGATTCTTCTGCGCGACCTGGGTTTTTCCCGCAATGGCGAAGCGCTGGTTACCGGCGCCACGCTGCAACTGCATCCGGGCTGGAAAGTCGGCCTGATCGGCGCCAACGGCTGCGGCAAGTCTTCCTTCCTCGGCCTCTTGCGCGGCGAGCTGCACGCCGACCGCGGCGACCTTGAACGCCCGCCGGGCTGGGTGCTGGCCCACGTCGCGCAGGACACGCCGGCGCTGCCCGATGCGGCGCTCGACTTCGTCCTCGACGGTGATGTCGAACTGCGCCAGATCGAACGCGACCTTGCGGCGGCGGAAGACCATCACGACGACCACCACGCCGGAGAGCAGATCGGCCTGCTGCATTCGCGTCTCGGCGAAATCGACGGCTACGCCGCGCCGGCGCGCGCGGCGGCATTGATGCACGGCCTCGGCTTTTCGGACGCGGACTTCCAGCGCCCGGTAGCGGAATTCTCCGGCGGCTGGCGCGTGCGCCTCAACCTGGCGCGCGCGCTGATGTGCCGCTCCGACCTGCTGCTGCTCGATGAGCCGACCAACCACCTCGATCTGGACGCGATCATCTGGCTCGAAGAATGGCTGAAGGGCTATCCCGGCACGCTGATCCTGATTTCGCACGACCGCGATTTCCTCGATGTCGTCACCAGCCACATCCTCGCCATCGAGGCCGGCA
>CAYNGV010000212.1:0-2127 GCA_964397005.1 uncultured Sulfuritalea sp.
ACAAGACCTTCGAGATTTCCGAGGATGGCGTCGCCAACATCGTCGACCTCGCCACCGGCGAAGTGCTGCTTTCGCAGAACGTCGAACAGGGCGACATCTTCCGCATGTGCCAGGTCAAGGACGCGGCGATCCGCGACTGGGTCAAGCTTGCCGTCACCCGCTCGCGCCAGTCCGACACGCCGGTGATCTTCTGGCTCGACCCTTATCGCCCGCACGAAAACGAGCTGATCAAGAAGGTCAACACCTACCTCAAGGACCACGACACCTCGGGCCTCTACATCCAGATCATGTCGCAGGTGCGCGCCATGCGCTACACGCTGGAGCGCGCGAGCCGCGGCATGGATACCATCTCGGCCACCGGCAACATCCTGCGCGACTACCTGACCGACCTGTTCCCGATCATGGAACTGGGCACCTCGGCCAAGATGCTCTCGATCGTGCCGCTGATGGCCGGCGGCGGCATGTACGAAACCGGCGCCGGCGGCTCGGCGCCCAAGCACGTGCAGCAGCTGGTGCAGGAAAACCACCTGCGCTGGGATTCGCTCGGCGAATTCCTCGCGCTGGCCGTGTCGCTGGAAGACCTCGGCATCAAGAGCGGCAACGCCCGGGCCAAGATCCTGGCCACCACGCTGGATGCGGCGACCGGCAAGCTGCTCGACAACCGCAAGGGCCCCTCGACCCGCACCGGCGAGCTCGACAACCGCGGCAGCCAGTACTACCTCGCGACCTACTGGGCGCAGGCACTGGCCGAACAAAACGACGACAAGGAACTCAAGGCGCATTTCGCGCCGCTGGCCAAGGCGCTGGCGGAGAACGAGCAGAAGATCGTCGAGGAGCTGAAGGCCGTGCAGGGCAAGGCGGTGGACATTGGCGGCTATTACATGCCCGATGCGGCCAAGACCGAGGCGGTGATGCGACCGAGCCCGACGCTCAACGCGATCGTAGACGCCGCGCAAGGCTGAGCGGATCACACAGCGGATCTGCGCAGCAGCGCAGATCCGTTCCGGCAAGCCCTGCGAACAACCCGCTTTCAGCGATGCCGCTGTCCGCTGTGATGGCTGGCCGGCTTGGCAGCACCCCCCCCCGATCGTGCAGGACGCGGGGCGCCGCTACGGCTTCCCGTACCACTGCGGGTGCGCGCCTGGGCCGGTTTCTGCGCTGGCGGACGGCCGGCGGCGGGGCGGGGCACCGAGTGGTTGTGCTGCGGTTCGAAGCCGGGCACGATCGAAGTTTCGATCTCGCGCTTCAACAGGCGTTCGATGTCGCGCAACTGGATGCGCTCGTCGCTGCTGACCAGGCTCAGCGCCTCGCCGCTGGCACCCGCGCGGCCGGTGCGGCCGATGCGGTGGATGTAGTCTTCCGGCACATTGGGCAGCTCGAAATTCACCACGCGCGGCAGGGAATCGATGTCGAGTCCGCGCGCGGCAATGTCGGTGGCCACCAGCGCCGCCAGCTTGCCGGCCTTGAAGTCGGCCAGCGCACGGGTGCGAGCGTTCTGCGACTTGTTGCCGTGCAGCGCCGCGGTGCGCACACCGGACTGCTCCAGCTTCCTCGCCAGCGCGTCGGAGCCATGCTTGGTGCGGCAGAACACCAGCACCTGATGCCAGCCATGGGCAGCAAACAGGTGCAGCAGCAGGTCGCGTTTCCTGTCCTGGTCGACCTTGATCACGGTGTGCGTCACCAGTTCGGCCGGCGCATTGCGGCGCGCGACTTCGACCATGGCCGGATCCTTGAGCACGGTGTGGGCCAGTTCGCGCACTTCGGCGGCGAAGGTGGCGGAGAACATCAGGTTCTGGCGGACCTTCGGCAGGCGTTCGATGATGCGGCGGATGTCGCGAATGAAGCCCATGTCGAACATGCGATCGGCTTCGTCCAGCACCAGGGTCTGCACTTTCGACAGATCGACAGTGCGCTGGCCGAGGTGGTCGAGCAGGCGGCCGGGGGTTGCAACCAGAATGTCGATGCCGCGGCGCATGGTCTGGATCTGCGGGTTGATGCCGACGCCGCCGAACACGGCGAGGCTGCGCAAGCCGGTGTGGGCGCCATAGACGCGCACGCTTTCCAGCACCTGCGCGGCGAGTTCGCGCGTCGGCACCAGCACCAGCACGCGCGGCGCGGTGTGGGTGA
>CAYNGV010000213.1:0-2118 GCA_964397005.1 uncultured Sulfuritalea sp.
CCAACTCCGGCCACCCCGGCGCCCCGATGGGCATGGCCGAGATCGCCGAAGTGCTGTGGACCAAACACCTGCGCCACAACCCGGCCAACCCGAAGTGGGCCGACCGCGACCGCTTCGTGCTGTCCAACGGCCACGGCTCGATGCTGATCTACGCCTTGCTGCACCTCACCGGCTACGATCTGTCGATCGACGACCTGAAGAACTTCCGCCAGTTGCACAGCAAGACGCCGGGTCATCCCGAGTACGGCTATACGGCCGGCGTCGAGACCACCACCGGCCCGCTCGGCCAAGGCATCACCAACGCCGTCGGCATGGCGATGGCGGAAAAACTGCTGGCCAACGAATTCAACAAGCCCGGCCACGAAATTGTCGATCACCGCACCTACACCTTCCTCGGCGACGGCTGCCTGATGGAAGGCATTTCGCATGAAGCCTGTGCACTGGCCGGCACCTGGGGCCTGGGCAAGCTGACCGCGTTCTGGGACGACAACGGCATTTCCATCGACGGCCACGTCGAAGGCTGGTTCACCGACAACACGCCCAAGCGTTTCGAGGCCTACGGCTGGCACGTGGTGCCGAACGTCGATGGCCATGATCCGGTGGCTTTGAATGCCGCGATCAACGCCGCCAAGGCGGTGACCGACAAGCCTTCGCTGATCTGCTGCAAGACCGTGATCGGCCTCGGCGCCCCGAACAAGCAGGGCACCCACGACGTGCATGGCGCGCCGCTGGGCGATGCCGAAATCGCCGCCGCCCGTGCCAACATCGGCTGGGCGCACGCAGCCTTCGAGATTCCCGCGGATGTATATGCCGGCTGGGATGCGAAGAAGAAGGGCGCCGAGTCTGAAGGCAACTGGAACCAGAAGTTCGCAAACTACGCCAAGGCCTTCCCGGCCGAAGCCGCCGAGTTCAAGCGCCGCATGGCCAGCGAACTGCCGGCCAACTGGGCCGCGCATGCGAAGAAGGTCATCGCCGAGGCCAACACCAAGGCCGAGACCGTCGCCACGCGCAAGGCCTCGCAGATATCCATCAATGCCCTGGCCCCGGCCCTGCCTGAGTTTCTCGGCGGCTCGGCCGACCTGACCGGCTCCAACCTGACCAACTGGACCGGCTGCAAGCCGGTTTCCGGCAAGACCCCTGGCAACTACATTTCCTACGGCGTGCGCGAGTTCGGCATGGCGCACATCATGAACGGCATGGCGCTGCATGGCGGCCTGCTGCCCTTCGGCGGCACCTTCCTGATGTTCTCAGAATATGCCCGCAATGCCCTGCGCATGTCGGCGCTGATGAAGCAGCGCGTGATCTACGTGTTCACGCACGATTCGATCGGCCTCGGCGAAGATGGCCCGACCCACCAGCCGGTGGAGCAGACCGCCACCTTGCGCATGATTCCCAACATGGACGTCTGGCGTCCCTGCGACACGGTGGAAACCATGGTGGCGTGGACTTCAGCCGTGGAAAAACTTACCGGCCCCAGTTCGCTGTGCCTGTCGCGCCAGAACCTGCCGTTCGTGCCGCGCGACGAGGCGACCATCGCCAACATCAAGAAGGGCGGCTACATCATTTCCGAAGCCAAGAACGGCAAGCCCAAGGCCATCATCATTGCCACCGGCTCCGAGGTCGATCTGGCGCTCAAGGCGCAGGCAGCGATGGCGGCGGAAATTCCGGTGCGCGTGGTGTCGATGCCCTGCACCAACGCCTTCGACCGCCAGGATGCGGCCTACCGCGAATCCGTGCTGCCCAAGGGCGTGCCGCGTGTCGCCGTCGAAGCCGGTGTCACCGACGGCTGGTACAAGTATGTCGGTGCCGCCGGTGGCGGCCAGGGCGCCGTGATCGGCCTCGACCGCTTCGGCGAGTCGGCGCCCGCCGGGGCGTTGTTCAAGGAATTCGGCTTTACCGTGGCAAATGTCGTGAAGACAGTCGAACAGTTCATCTAATCACCACCAGGAGTATTCACATGGCTATCAAGGTTGGCATCAACGGCTTCGGCCGCATCGGCCGCATGGCGTTCCGCGCCATCGCCAAGGATTTTCCCGAGATCGAAGTCGTCGCCATCAACGACCTGCTGGAGCCGGATTATCTGGCCTACATGCTGAAGTACGACTCGGTGCATGGCAA
>CAYNGV010000214.1:0-2088 GCA_964397005.1 uncultured Sulfuritalea sp.
GGGCGAAGGTCGATTCCGGCATCACGGCCTTGCAGTCGCAGGGCTTGCCGTCGGCACCCCACATCTTGCCGCCGCCGCGGATCATGGCCGGCATCGAGGCATCGACGATGACGTCGTTGGGCGAGTGGAAATTGGTGATGCCCTTGGCGGAATCCACCATCGCCAGGCGCGGGCGGTGTTCCTGGCAGGCGTGCAGGTCGCGCTCGATCTCTTCGCGCAGCGAATCCGGCAGGGTCTTGATCTTGTCGTAGAGGTTGACCATGCCGTTATTGACATTGACGCCGAGTTCCTCGAACAGCTTGCCATGCTTTTCGAAGGCATCCTTGTAGTAAATCTTGACGCAGTGGCCGAAGACGATGGGGTGGGAGACCTTCATCATGGTCGCCTTGACGTGCAGCGAGAACAGTATCCCGGCCTCGCGACAATCTTCCAGCTCACGCTCGTAGAACTCGCACAGCGCCCTCTTGCTCATGAACATGCTGTCGATCACTTCGCCGGCCAGCAAGCTGAGCTTGGGCTTGAGCACGATGGCCTTGCCGCTCTTGGTGACAAGTTCCATCCTGACGTCGCGTGCCTTGTCCAGCGTCATCGACTTCTCGCCGTGGTAGAAGTCGCCGTGATGCATGTGCGAGACATGGGTCTGCGACCACTGCTTCCATTCGGCCATCGAATGCGGGTTCTTGCGCGCGTATTCCTTGACGGCGCGCGGCGCGCGGCGGTCGGAATTGCCTTCACGCAGAACCGGGTTGACGGAGCTGCCGATGCACTTGCCGTAGCGTGCCTTGAGCTGCTTCTCCGCGTCGGTCTTCGGATCTTCCGGGTAGTCGGGAAGCGCGTAGCCCTTGGCCTGCAGTTCGCGCACGCAGGTCATCAGCTGGGCCACCGAGGCGCTGATGTTGGGCAGCTTGATGATGTTGGTGTCGGGGTCCTGGGTCAGGCGACCCAGTTCGCCCAAGGTGTCGGGGACTTTCTGCTCCGCCGTCAGGCAGTCGGAAAATTCGGCGAGGACCCGCGCCGCCACCGAGATGTCGCAGCCGACGACGTCGATACCGGCCGGCGCGGCGAAGGTCTTGATGATGGGCAAAAACGCACACGTCGCCAGAAACGGCGCTTCATCCGTGAGCGTGTAGATGATCCTGGATTTTCCCGAAGCCATTGTTGTCCCCTTGCTATTGGTTTGATTATTGGATCTTGCGATATCCGACGGCACGCGTCGCCCGGGAATTTGCATTCTCGAATTTTCGGCAGGAGGAATACGCCATCCTGCACCCGATGCATTTTACGAAACTATGTCTTGTTTGCGAAAAGCTTGCGGAATACCTGACAAGCCACACCGGCGTCCGCCGTCAGAATGACGAGCCGGGTTGCCCGAGGAACCCGATTTCGTCCACCGTTGATTCACGGCCCAGAATGGCATTGCGATGGGGGAAGCGCCCGAAGCGTTCGATCACCTCGCGATGGCGCACCGCATAGTCGTAGGCGCTGTCGAATGCCTCGTGCTGCATCTCGCGGCGCAGGCCGGCGAAGAGCGCGACGGAGCGCTCCTGGTTGAGCAGGGACTCGCTGTGTTCGAAGGGCAGGTAGGCGAACCAGCGCTGGAAGGGCGACAGGTTCTTGTCGCGGCCGGCGGCGACCAGCGATTCGGCAACGTGCAATGCCTGCGCGTCGCCGGCGAAGGCGCGCGGTGTGTCGCGGAAAATGTTGCGGGTGAACTGGTCGAGCAGCAGGATGCGCGCCAGCAGCGCTTCATCCGTTCCCGCGTCGAGGGTGCTCTTCAACGCCGCTTCGACATCCGCGCCGAATCGCGCGCGGATGATGGCGTCGAAGTCCGCATCCTTGCGGAACCATTCGGGGCGGTATGCGCCGTGACCCGGGAGGTCCGGCGGCAGGAACCAGAAGTCGAGAACGGCGCGGGTGAGATGCGCCGCGGTGGTCATTCGGCTTGCTTTTTCGCCGGGTTTTTGGCCGCCGGTTTCTTTGCGGCGGGCTTCTTCACGCTGGGCTTCTTCACGGTGGGCTTCTTCGCCGTGTCGCCAGCGCCAGCGCGCTGCGTCCCTGCGGGAACTTTTGCCGGTATTGCCACTTCGG
>CAYNGV010000215.1:0-2087 GCA_964397005.1 uncultured Sulfuritalea sp.
AGCCCACCGGCAAGGATGTCGTCGACTTCATCAAGTTCCGCCAGCTCCTCGCCGAAGGCGCCCTCTTCGACGAGAAATGGGCCGAGCAGGTGCTGGCCAAGCCGAAAGGCTGACCCAACAAATCCCCTCTCCCCGCTCGCGGGGAGAGGGGCGGGGGTGAGGGGGAAAATCAGTCCCGCCAGGACGGCTATTGCCGTCTGAAGGCAGCAAACAGCACGAAGGCTAGGGTAGAAACGTTTCCAGCTTGAGGCCGGCGACGATGGTGAAGTGCTTGGTGTTGGCGCTGCTCAACGGGAGATTGCATTCCAGCGCCGTGGCGGCAATCAGTGCATCGGCCATCTGCAGGCCATCGCCAAGGCAATGCGCCTCGACAAGGGTCACGGCACGCTCAGAAATGCTTCGGTAATCGGCAGGATCGTCGCCTGACGGGCGGCCAGGTCTTTCTTCAGCCGCGACATTTCATCCTTGTTGCGGCAGCCCTGGACCAATTCCATGTAAGTCACCACCGAAAGCCCGAACGTGGCCAAAGTATCCAGGTATTGCGCTGCCTTGCCATGGCCGCGCAAATACCAGATCAACACATCGGTATCGACCAGCATGCCGCATCAGCCATGAGGAAAGCGAGACGCGCGCAGTTGGCGCACATAACCGGCCGCATCCGCGACATCCTCACGGTCGCGCCACATGCCGAAAGCCGCCCGCCCGCCCTCGCCGGGCTCCTCTTCGATACGCACCGTCACCCGTGCATTGCCTGCTGCGCACAGTTGCGCACGCCAGGCATCGGGCAACTCTTCCACCGCCACATGCTCGATCACGATTGCGTTCATTATCAGCCCCTTCGCTTCAATTCCTCTTGCTGAAGTCTAGCACCGTCGTAGCTGGCACGGTGCTTTCAAAAGTCAGTCCCGCCAGGACGGCTGGCTAGACCACCATCAATTCGATCCGCTTGCCCAGCGCATGCAACGCGCGTTCGAGGGCCGGGACCTTGGTGCCATGCTTCGGATCGAGCATCCGTCGCGCTTCCTTTTCGTCGAGCCCGAGGCGGCGGGCCAGCTCGGCCTTGCTGACGTTCTGCTCGCGCATCGCCAGATAGAGCGCGGCCTTCATCGCCGTCCCCACCGGCAGGCCGGCCAAATGCTCGCTTTTCTTTTTGGCTGACGGCGCCGGGATGTCGAGGCCATCCTCGATCCGCATCTCGATGGCCGCTTCCAGCGCGCCCTCGGCTTCCAGGAGGGCTTCCTCGATGGTCTCGCCCTGCGTCACGACTTCCGGCACATCGCGGCAGGTCACGACGAAGCCGCCATCGGCCTTGTCGGGGGTCAGGGTCACAGGGTAGGCAAATCGTTGCATGGCGCGCTCCTATTTCAAATCCTCGTCTTTCAGTCCCAGCTGCTTGAGCATGGCGTGATAGGTTCCGGTCTTCAGTTCATCCTTCGGATTCCGCACCACCGTCCGCCTGTCGCCATACTTCAGCAGGCCGTGCGAACCCTTGCCCTTGTCCGGGTGCCAGGATCAGGCAATGGCCTTCTTCCTTGCCAGCTTCTGAATCCGCTTGAGGAACTCGCTGCCTTTCATTGGCACAGTATCGGACAATTATGTCCGCCTTGCAAGCTGGTACCCAAAAATCAAAAGTCAGTCCCGCCAATACGGCGATTCCGCAGCTTTCGGGCGCCTCACCGAAGCGGCCCTACCATAGCGCGACGGCCATGCCCGGGTGCAGCGCGGGTGCATGATGTCGGCGTAATACTCCAGCTTGGCCTCTACCGCGGTAACAACAAGTTTCGATGGAATCCGATCAACGCCAACTATGCCGCGGTGGGGAGAACCGCCTACGAATCCGAAATGGGACCTTGATATTGGTTTTCAGGAGAGAAAATGACCGCATCACTCAAACACCGAGCCAAAGAAAAGCCCACCCGATAAGGCCGTTCGCCTAAATCGTCATTGACTTGCCCCGGCTCAATGTATACAGTATTCACGCAAACAGGTCGGGACGAAGGAGAGGCGCCCGCGACCCTGGAGGAACGACATGACCCGCCCCGGTGAACTCAAACTCAAGCACCTTTTCCAGCCCGGCCGGATCGGCA
>CAYNGV010000216.1:0-2060 GCA_964397005.1 uncultured Sulfuritalea sp.
GGCCGGTGGCCGGGTTGATCATCTTCGGCAGCTTGTCGGTGTAGGTGTTCTTCAGTTTCGCCAGGCTGCGGTGTTCGAGGATCTTCTTCGGCAGCGGATAGTCCTCGGCCAGTTTCTCCAGCACTTCCTCGTCGGTCGAGGGGCCGCCCGAAGGCGTCTTCTTCACCACCGGCAGGCCCTGCTGGTTGAACAGGATTTCGGCCAATTGCTTCGGCGAATTGAGGTTGAAGGGTTGGCCGGCGAGCTGCTGGGCCTCGGCTTCCAGCGCCATGATCTTCCGTCCCAACTCATCGCTTTGCTGCGCCAGCGTCGCGGCGTCGATCAGCACACCGTTGCGCTCGATGCGAAACAGGATTTCGGCCACCGGCAGTTCGAGGTCGCGGTAAAGGCGTTCCAGTTGCGGCTCCGCGGCGAGCTGCGGGCGCAGCGCCTGATGCACGCGCAGCGTGACATCGGCATCCTCGGCCGCATACTCGGCGGCGCGCGCGACATCGACCTGGGCGAAGGAAATCCGGTTGACGCCCTTGCCTGTGATGTCGTCGTAGCTGATGGTCGCGAGGCCGCAATGGCGCGCCGCCAGCGAGCCCAGATCATGCGGCTTGTCGGATTCCAGCACGTAGGATTGCAGCAGCGTGTCCTCGACGATGCCGCGCAACTGCACGCCGTGGTTGGCGAAGATGTGGCGGTCGTATTTGAGGTGCTGGCCCAGTTTGGGCCGCTGCGCCGACTCGAGCCAGGGCTTGAGCTTTTCCAGGGTTTCGGCGAAGGGCAGTTGCGTCGGCGCGCCGGCATAGCCGTGGCCGAGCGGCAGGTAGGCGGCATGCACAACGTCGCCGTCGGCAATGGCGAAAGAAATGCCCACCAGCTGCGCCTGCATCGGGTCGAGGCCGGTGGTTTCGGTGTCGAGCGATACCAGCGGCGCGGCGTCAAGGCGCGCCAGCCAAGCGTCGAGTTGTGACGGCTCGATAATGCATTGGTAGCCGCTGCGGTCGGGTTCGATCGTCGGCGCAGCAAAACTCGGCGCTGGCGGTACGGCGTTCTGGTTGCGTGCCAGCGGCGCCGGCTTCTCCCCGCTCAACTCGCGCAGCCAGCCCTTGAATTCCAGCCGCGCATACAGCTCGGCCAGCTTGTCATTGTCTGGCGCCTGCGGAGCAAGTTCGGTTACCGTCTGTGGCAGCGGCAGGTCGCAGACCACGGTGACCAGTTTGACGCCGAGCGGCAGGAAATCGAGGTGCTTCCTCAGGTTCTCGCCGACCGCGCCGCCGATTTCATTGGCATGGGCGACGATCGCGTCGAGCGAGCCCCAGGCATCCAGCCATTTCACGGCGGTCTTCGGCCCGACCTTGGACACACCGGGCACGCCGTCCGAGGTATCGCCGACCAGCGCGAGGTAATCGACGATGCGTTCGGGCGGCACGCCGAATTTGTTGATCACGCCGGCGCGGTCCAGCGTTTCGTTGCTCATGGTGTTGACCAGCGTGACGTGCTCATTCACCAATTGCGCCAGGTCCTTGTCGCCGGTCGAAATCACGCAGTCGATGCCGGCCGCGGCGGCCTGTGTCGACAGCGTGCCGATCACGTCGTCGGCTTCGACGCCATTTACCATCAGCAGCGGCCAGCCGGCGGCGCGGATGCATTCGTGCAGCGGCTCGACCTGCGCCGCCAGATCCTCCGGCATTGACGGCCGGTGCGCCTTGTACTCGGGGTACCAGTCGTCGCGAAAAGTTTTGCCCCTGGCATCGAACACCACGGCGCGATAATCTGACTTATAGTCGGCTTCAAGTACCCGCAGCATGGACAGCACGCCGCGAATGGCGCCGGTGGGCTCACCGGCGGCATTACGCAAATCCGGCAGGGCATGGAATGCGCGGTAAAGATAGGACGAGCCGTCGACGAGCAGAAGCGTGGGCATGAAGGAGCAGGTGAAATGAACGAGAAGGAAAAGTTACCCAAAACCCGGGCGAAGGGGGCGATTGGCCTGGATATCGCCCCGACCCGGCAGACGGCGACCAGCGCGCGCGAAGCCTGGCGGGTGTTCGGCATTATGGCAGAGTTCGTCG
>CAYNGV010000217.1:0-2011 GCA_964397005.1 uncultured Sulfuritalea sp.
CCGGTGAGGTGCCTGGTCATCATGACCATGCGCGCCACCCAGAAGAAGATGATGTCGAAACCGGTGACCAGCACGGTCGAGGGCAGGTAGAGGTCGAGCGCCGGGTTGGACTTGGCGGGCCATTCAGGAGTCCAGTCGAGTGTCGAGAAGGGCCACAGCGCGGACGAGTACCAGGTGTCGAGTACGTCGTCGTCGCGCTTGAGGCCGCCGGTATAGCCGTCGTGCTTTGCCAGCGCGTAGGCTTCGGCTTCGTCGTGGGCGACATAGAAGCGGCCGTCATCCGAGTACCAGGCCGGGATCTGGTGGCCCCACCACAACTGGCGCGAGATGCACCAGTCCTGGATGTTGTTGAGCCACTGGTTGTAGGTGTTCACCCAGTTCTCGGGAACGAAGCGGATCTCGCCCGAGGCGACGCATTCCAGCGCCTTGCCGGCAATGCTGCTGCCATCGGCGCCAGGCTTGGTCATGGCGACGAACCACTGGTCGGTGAGCATCGGCTCGATGATGACGCCGGTGCGGTCGCCACGCGGCACCACCAGCTTGTGCGGCTTCACCGAGTCGAGGAAGCCTTGCGCTTCAAGGTCGGCGACGATGGCCTTGCGCGCCTCGAAGCGATCCATGCCGCGGTATTTTTCGGGGCCGTGCTCGTTGATGCGGGCGTCCAGGGTCAGGATGGAGATCGGCGCCAGGCCGTGGCGATGGCCGACCTGCCAGTCGTTGAAGTCGTGCGCGGGCGTCACCTTGACGACGCCGGTGCCGAATTCCTTGTCCACGTAGCTGTCGGCGATGATCGGAATCTCGCGATCGCACAGCGGCAGCACGACCTGTTTGCCAATGAGATGGGCGTAGCGCTCGTCTTCCGGATGCACCATCACGGCAACGTCGCCGAGCATGGTTTCCGGGCGCGTGGTGGCGACCGTCAATTGTCCCGAACCGTCCGCCAGCGGGTAGCGGATGTGCCACATCGAGCCGTCTTCCTCCTCCTGCACCACTTCGAGGTCGGAGACGGCGGTGAGCAGCTTCGGGTCCCAGTTCACCAGGCGCTTGCCGCGATAGATCAGGCCCTCGTTGTAGAGCCGGACGAAGGTTTCGGTGACGATCTTCGACAGCCCGGCATCCATCGTGAAGCGTTCGCGCGACCAGTCGGGCGAGGTGCCCAGCCGGCGCATCTGCTTGGTGATGGTGTTGCCGGAATACTCCTTCCACTCCCAGACCTTTTCCAGGAACTTTTCGCGGCCGAGGTCGTGGCGCGAAATGCCCTGTGCATCGAGCTGGCGTTCCACCACGATTTGCGTGGCGATGCCGGCGTGGTCGGTGCCCGGCTGCCACAGCGTGTTGTCGCCGCGCATGCGGTGGTAGCGCGTCAGCGAATCCATGATCGCCTGGTTGAAGCCGTGCCCCATGTGCAGCGTGCCGGTAACATTCGGCGGCGGCAGCAGGATGCAGAAATTGTCTGTCTTGGTGGTGTCGAGCCCGGCGGAGAAATAGCCGCGCGATTCCCAGATCGGGTACCAGCGCCTTTCGATTTCGGCGGGTTCGAAGCTCTTGGCGAGTTCCATAGGTCTTGCGAGGTGCTGAAAAAGAAGCAATTTTAGCGGAATGCCGTCCTGCGGCCGCCGTAAATCTGCGGCTGACGGGGGTTTGGGCTATCATTGCCGCCTCTCAAAGCAAGCCCTGCATGGTTCCCTTCCCCATTCCATGATCCGCAAGCTGTTGCGCCGCGTATTCCGTCGCGGCGATTCTCCTTCATCCCATGGCCCGGCCATGATCCCCGTGGCCCGCCATGGCATCCGCCGCGACCATGTGTCGCTCGGTGCCCGCCGTACCTGCGAAACCCTGCAACAGGCCGGGCACAAGGCGTACATCGTCGGCGGTGCGGTGCGCGACCTGATCGCCGGCATCGATCCCAAGGATTACGACATCGCCACCGATGCCGAACCGGAGCAGGTGCGGGCCCTGTTCCGCCGCGCCCGCATCATCGGCCGCCGCTTCCAGATCGTGCATGTGATGC
>CAYNGV010000218.1:0-1999 GCA_964397005.1 uncultured Sulfuritalea sp.
GACAACATCTGCTTCGACGGCCTGGCGCGCGTCTCGCATGTCACCGATGCCACCGACTGGCGCGTCGAATATCCGTTCGTCGTGCTAACGCCCGACACCGAAGATGAAATGGCGCCGCTGGTGCGCGCCTGCATCGAACTCGGCCTGACCATCATCCCGCGCGGCGGCGGCACCGGCTACACCGGTGGCGCGGTGCCGCTGGATGCATTCTCCGTGGTGATCAACACGGAAAAGCTGATCGACCTCGGCGCGGTGGAGATGAAGCGCCTGCCCGGCACCGACAAGGACTACGCGACGGTTTACACGGGCGCGGGCCTCGTCACGCGCCGCGTCATGGAAGCGGCGGAGAAGGCCGACCTGGTCTTTGCCTGCGACCCGACTTCGGCCGACGCCTCCTGCATCGGCGGCAACATCGCCATGAACGCCGGCGGCAAGAAGGCCGTGCTGTGGGGCACGGCGCTGGACAACCTGGCTTCGTGGCGCATGGTGACGCCGGACGGCAACTGGCTCGACGTAGAGCGCCTGAACCACAACTTCGGCAAGATCCACGAGCAGGAGCGGGTCAGCTTCCGCCTCGTGCGCTGGGATGCGAGCGGCAAGACGAAGCTGGGCGAGGAACAGCTCGACGTGCCCGGCCGGCTGTTCCGCAAGGAGGGTTTGGGCAAGGACGTCACCGACAAGTTCCTCGCCGGCATTCCCGGCGTGCAGAAGGAAGGCACCGACGGCCTGATCACCTCGGCGGTGTGGGTGCTGCACAAGATGCCGCCGGTAACGCGCACGGTCTGCCTTGAATTCTTCGGCCGCGTGACGGACGCCGTGCCCTCGATTGTCGAGATCACCGATTACTTCAAGCCGGGCGGCGCGGGTCTGGCCGCGGGCGTGCAACTGGCCGGCCTCGAACATCTCGACGAGCGCTATGTGCGCGCCGTCGGCTATGCGACCAAGGCAAAACGCCACGGCCGGCCCAAGATGGTGCTGATCGGCGACATCGTCGGCGCTGACGACACGGCGGTGATGGCCGCCGCGTCGGAAGTGGTGCGCATCGCCAGTGCGCGCGGCGCCGAGGGCTTCATCGCCGTTTCGCCCGAGACGCGCAAGAAGTTCTGGCTCGACCGCGCGCGTACCGCGGCGATCTCGAAGCACACCAACGCTTTCAAGGTCAACGAAGATGTCGTCATCCCGCTGCCGCGCATGGGCGACTACTGCGACGGCATCGAGCGCATCAACATCGAACTTTCGCTCGCCAACAAGATCGCGCTGGCCGATGCGCTGACGAACTACCTGCAAGGCGAACTGCCGCTGCACGCGGGTGACGCCAACCTCGACCCGGAACTGCTGCTGGGCGACAAGCGCGAGCAGGCGCTGGAACTGGTCACCGGCGTGCGCGCCAGCTGGCAGGCGCTGCTCGACAATCTGGATGCGCACTTCCGTGAACTACAGGATTACCGCCTGCGGGTGTCATGGAAGACCGAGCTCAAGGCGCCGCTGGAGTGCCTGTTCGAGGGCAATGCTTTTGGCCCGGTGCTGGCCGGCATCGAGGCGATCCACCAGGAGGTGCTGCGCGGCCGCGTTTTCGTTGCCCTGCACATGCACGCCGGCGACGGCAACGTGCATACCAACATCCCGGTCAATTCGGACCACTACGCGATGTTGCAAACCGCCTACCGGGCCGTCGAACGCATCATGGCGCTGGCCAAGTCGCTGGGCGGCGTGGTCTCCGGCGAACATGGCATCGGCATCACCAAGCTGGAATTCCTCGGCGAGGACGAGATCCGTCCTTTCCGCGACTACAAGCAAAAGGTCGACCCGGAAGGCCGCTTCAATCGCGGCAAGCTGATGCATGGGGGCGACCTCTCCAACGCCTACACGCCATCCTTTGCCCTGCTCGGCGTCGAGTCGCTGATCATGGAGCAATCCGACATCGGCAGGATTTCCGAGTCGATCAAGAACTGCCTGCGCTGCGGCAAGTGCAAGCCGGTCTGCTCGACCCACGTGCCGC
>CAYNGV010000219.1:0-1983 GCA_964397005.1 uncultured Sulfuritalea sp.
AGTCCGCACGGACGCTTCGTGATAAAGCCGCGCAGCGCCGGTGACTTCCACGTTCGGCCCCATAGAAGCCGCACCACCGCCCGTTGTTGGACTGATTGACAACGACCACAGATGTTGGCACTATCTCCAACATGAAAGCTGTTCGACTGATCAGCACCCGCATCGCCTACTCGGAGTCTGCGTTTGCGGAATTGGTGCTGTGGCGCCTTCCGAATCCACTCAAAGGGTCGGCACACAAGTTCAAGTACAGGCTGGCCTATGTCGTGCGTGGAGAATGCGTTCTCCGCTACGACAACGAAGTTGGGAAGGGTGATCACCGGCATTTCGGCAAAAGGGAAGGTGGCTACGCTTTTACTACGCCGGATCAATTGATCGCCGACTTTCAGAAGGATATTGCGAGGTGGAACCATGAAAACAGTAACTCTTGATGTGCGAGCTCCCGCCGACTCCATGGCTGATTTCGCGCGCGCCTGGAAGACCGGAAAAGCTCAGAAGACTGCGCGTATCAGCTTTGCCACTCCCGAGTTGCTGTGGAGGGTGCTAACCGAAAAACGATGGGAACTGCTCAAGGTGCTTTGCGGGGCTGGACCGGTGTCCATTCGCGAAGCCGCACGTCGCGCTGAACGCGACGTAAAGGCTGTACACGGCGACGTCACTGCGCTGCTCAACGCTGGAGTGCTTAACAAAACAGAGGACGGTCACATTGTTTTCCCGTATGAGGCTGTGAAAGTTGAGTTTCTGTTGCAAGCTGCATAGCGTGGCTGTGTTTCAGGGGCCGAAGCCGCTATTCGTGCCGTCGCGCAACGCCACGATCACCGTTGGCATCTTCCTGATTCCGTTGGCGACTCTGGTCGCCGGTACGGGAGGCATCTTGTCGCCGGGCTTGCCCCCGGTCGCGGTCGCATCGTGCTCCTACGCGCTTGCTTTGGGCTTGCTGGCACGCGCGGTAGGTGAGTTCAAGTACGTCGGTTTCTTCAAGCGGGTCTGCGGCAGCAGGTTCGCGACGCTGGACACCTTCGTCTATTCACCGCTGTGCTTGTTGCTCGCCGCAGGCGTTGCACTGGTTGCCTGGCGCAATGGCAACTGAGCGGTGAATTCAAGCGTCGGGACCTTGCAGGAAGGCGAACTGTTCATTCCAAAATAGCGGGAAGGGAAGCAATGGCAGCGGATTGGCGAAAAGTCGGCGCCAGCGACACGGCGAAGGCGGACAGATGAGCAGCGCCTGCGTCATCGGACACATCCGGATCATCGATGCCGAAAAATGGGCGGAGTACCGCGACCAGGTGCCGGCGACGCTGGCACCCTGGGGCGCGGAGCTGTTGCTGCGCGGCAAGCGGATTGCGGTGCTGGCGGGCGAGCATGCCCATACCGACGTGGTCGTGATCCGCTTCCCCAGCGCCGAGGCGGCCCTTGGCTGGCATGCGTCGGCGGCGTATCAGGCGCTGATTCCGCTGCGCCGGCAGGCGGCCGACGTGGTCTTGCTGGCCTACGAGGAGTAGCAGTCAGGCCTGTCGATCGAAAGGCCTGTGGCGCAGGCCCGGCGAGGAATGCACGAGGAGTGCCGTACAATCGGGGCATTCAACGACTTTCCGATAGAGGCATCCGATGGCAAAACCCAATTATTCGTTCGAGAAACGCCAGCGAGATCTGGCCAAGAAGGCCAAGAAAGAGGAAAAGCGCCTGCGCAAAGCCGGCGCACCGGCGACTCCGGAAGGTACGGAAACCCAGGAGCCGGCTGCAGTGCCGCCGGCAGCGGAAGTAAAGCCGGTTCCCTGAGTTTCCTGAACCCGGCCGGTGCCTAGCGGCCAAGCCGATAGACGGCCAGACTGCCGAGGAAGTTGGGCTCTTCGGTCACCAGCCGGCCGGCTTCGTCGAGCACCTGCCTCTCGCGGATGACGAGGTTCATCTTCGCGCAGAGCGATTCGAAATCGAGCAGGGTGAAGAAGCGCAGGTTGGGCGTGTCGAACCATTCGTAGGGCAGGT
>CAYNGV010000220.1:0-1867 GCA_964397005.1 uncultured Sulfuritalea sp.
CGAGTCGCTGGTCGACGGCATCAAGCGCGCCACCGACGTCATGATCGCCGGCAAGGTCGCGCTGATCGCCGGTTATGGCGACGTCGGCAAGGGCTCGGCGCAGGCCATGCGCGCGCTGTCGGCGCAGGTCTGGGTCACCGAGATCGATCCGATCTGCGCGCTGCAGGCGGCCATGGAAGGCTACCGCGTGGTGACCATGGACTATGCCGCCGACAAGGCCGACATCTTCGTCACCTGCACCGGCAATTTCCATGTCATCACGCATGACCACATGGCGAAGATGAAGGACCAGGCCATCGTCTGCAACATCGGTCACTTTGACAACGAAATCGACGTCGCCTCGATCGAGAAATACCAGTGGGAGGAGATCAAGCCGCAGGTCGACCACGTGATATTCCCCGATGGCAAGCGGATCATCCTGCTGGCCAAGGGCCGCCTGGTGAACCTGGGCTGCGGCACGGGCCATCCGAGCTACGTGATGTCGTCGTCCTTCGCCAACCAGACCATTGCGCAGATCGAGCTGTTCACGCGCAACGCCGACTATCCGGTGGGCGTCTACACGCTGCCCAAGCACCTCGACGAAAAGGTGGCGCGACTGCAGTTGAAGAAACTGAATGCACAGTTGTCGGAGCTGACCGACCAGCAGGCCGCCTATATCGGCGTATCCAAGGCCGGTCCGTACAAGACCGATAGCTACCGTTACTAAGCAGCCCATGCGTCTGCTCGCTGCCTGGCTGATCAACGCCGTCGCCCTGCTGGCCCTGCCCTACCTGCTGCCCTCGATTCACGTCGCGAGCTTCATGACGGCGCTGGGGGTGGCGGTGGTGCTGGGGCTGATCAACGCGGTGATCCGGCCGGTGATGCTGTTGCTGACGCTGCCGGTCACCCTGTTGACGCTGGGGCTGTTCATCTTCGCCATCAACGGCATGATGTTCATGCTGGCGGCGTGGCTGCTCGACGGCTTCGTGGTGGACGGATTCTTTGCCGGCGTCATCGGCTCGATGCTCTATAGCGTGATCTCCTGGCTGCTGACGAAGCTGCTGCTGAGTTCGCCCAAGTCATGATCCGAGGAACCCGGAATGAGCCTTGAACTATCCATCGAATTTTTCCCGCCGCAGACCGCAGAGGGCATGGAGAAACTCCGCGCGACGGTAACCCGGCTTGCGGTGCTGAAGCCCGAGTTTTTTTCCGTCACCTATGGCGCCGGCGGTTCGACGCGCGATCGCACGCTGGCCGCAGTGATTGAAATCGCCGCCGCCGGCCACTCTGCCGCACCGCACCTGTCCTGCATCGGCTCCACCCGCGACGGCATCCGCGAGATGCTTGCCACGTTCACCGAACGAGGTATCGGCCGCATCGTCGCCTTGCGCGGCGATCTGCCGTCGGGCATGGCCGACGCCGGCGAATTCCGCTATGCCAACGAGCTGGTGGCGTTCATCCGGGCGGAAACCGGCGACCGCTTCCACATCGAGGTTGCGGCCTATCCCGAATGGCATCCGCAGGCGAAAAGCCCGCGCGAAGACCTGCTGAATTTCAAGCGCAAGGTCGATGCCGGCGCGAATTCGGCGATCACGCAGTACTTCTACAATGCCGATGCCTATGAGCACTTCGTCGATCAGGCCAGGGCGCTCGGTGTTGTTGTGCCGATCGTGCCGGGCATCATGCCGATCGCCAGCTTCTCGAAACTGGCGCGTTTTTCAGACGCCTGCGGGGCCGAAATCCCGCGCTGGATGCGGCGCAAATTCGAAAGCTTTGGCGACGATGCCGACTCGATCCGGGCATTCGGCCTCGACGTGGTGACGGAACTTTGCCAGCGACTGATTGAACGCGGCGCGCCGGGCCTGCATTTTTATTCGATGAATCAGGC
>CAYNGV010000221.1:0-1851 GCA_964397005.1 uncultured Sulfuritalea sp.
GGCCTCGACCCGAAGAAGACCAACCCGAACGGCGGCGCGATCGCCATCGGCCATCCGATCGGCGCATCCGGCGCGGTGATCATCACCAAGGCCCTCTACGAAGCGAAGCGCGTCGGCAGCAAGTACTGCCTCGCCACCATGTGCATCGGCGGCGGCCAGGGCATCACCACGATCTGGGAAATGATCTGATCGCGTTTTCCCGCTGAAAGAACAAGCCCGGCCTTGATGGCCGGGCTTTTTTATGTCCGCGCCGGAGGCGCGGACGGTATCCCAGCGATATGTCCGCGGTGAGATGCCGAGGGCGATAGTGCGAACTCATCGCCATACCTGTTTGGCCAGCAGCGCTGAAAAGTCGGCGCTGGCGATACGGCGGAAATCGTGGTCCCCTCTTCGCACGCTCGGCGTTGAGATCACTACCTTTTACTGCATCGTCCGCTCAGGCCGACATCACCACCGGACCACCCTTGGCCAAGGCACGCTGGTAGGCGGGACGGGCTTCGATGCGGGCCAGCCAGGCCGCGAGTGTGGGGCATTTCCGCGCGGCATCCGAGCGCGCCAGCAGGGCCGCCACGGCGAAGCTCATCTGGAAGTCGGCGAGGCTGAGTTTCTCACCGGCAAACCAGGTGTTCCTGCCCAGGTGCGATTCCATGAACTCCATGCTGGTCTTCAGGTTCGGGTCGATCAGTTTGGCCTGGACCTTTTTGCACAGTTGCCGCGCGATCGGTTTGACGAAGAAGGGCATCGGCTGCGTCGGGATGGTCATGAACACCAGTTTCATGACGAGCCAGTTCATCAGCGAGCCTTCGGCGTAGTGCATCCAGAAGCGCAACTGCCGGTGTTCCGGCGTGCCCGGCGTCGCCAGCAGCCCGGCCAGATCGCCACTGGCCTGGTCGCCGTAACGCTCCGCGAGGTATTCGAGGATGGCGCCGGATTCGGCCACCACCAGATCGCCGTCGGTGATCACCGGCGACTTGCCCAGCGGGTGCACCTGCTTCAGTTCCGGCGGCGCCAGGCGCGTGCGCGGATCGCGCTGGTAGAGCTTGAGTTCATAGGGCACACCCAGTTCTTCGAGCAGCCAGAGCACACGCTGTGAACGGGAGGTTTCGAGGTGATGGACGGTAATCATGGTTTCATGCGGCTGCAGCCGCCTCCTTTTCCTGCAGTGCGCGCCACATCACTATGCTGGTGGCGGACCTGGGCAGGGTGTCGACGAACTCGACTATACGCGGCGACTTGCAGGCGGCCATGTTGGCGTGGGCCCAGTCGATGATGTCCTGCTCGCTGACCTTGCCGCGGCTCCCTTCCTTGATCACCACGATGGCCTTCACCGTCTCGCCGCGGTGGGCGTCCTTCGCGCCGATCACGCTGGCTTCCTGGATCGCCGGGTGCTGGTACATCAGGGCTTCGACCTCGGCCCGCCAGATATTGAAACCGGCAGCATTGATCATGCGCTTCAAGCGGACGACCATGAAGAAGTGGCCGTCCGCGCCGACACCGCCCAGGTCGCCGGTGCGAAACCTCGATGTTGTAGAACAGGTCGGTCTCGGGCACGCTCATGTGGCGCGGCAGGCCCTTGGGCCAGTGGGCGAAATGACGGTCGGACATGCGTTTCCTCTTTGCCTTGGTTGTGTTCACATCAAGTTCTTTACCGCAGAGGCGCAGAGGAAGGCTGAAGAAAAGGCAATAGATTGTTTTTCTCTGCGTCGCCTTTCTCTGCGTCTCTGCGCCTCTGCGGTGAGGTTTTCCCTACTTTCCCAGATATCGACCCAGTTCCTGCTTGGCGATCGCGTTGCGATGCACCTCGTCGGGGCCGTCGGCGTAGCGCAGGGTGCGTGCCTGGGCGTAGGCGGC
>CAYNGV010000222.1:0-1771 GCA_964397005.1 uncultured Sulfuritalea sp.
CTTGTTTTCTTTCTGGCGCTGCTGCCATTCGTCGCGAGCCACGCCCAGCCGATCGCGGCGCCGACGCTGAGCGCCCGTGCCTGGCTGCTGATGGACTATGCGACGGGTCAGGTGCTGGCCTCCCATGAGGCCGACACGCGACTGGAGCCGGCCTCGCTGACCAAGGTCATGACCACCTATCTGGTGGCCGATGCTCTGGCGCAGAAAACCCTGACGCTGCAACAGCCCGTGACGGTGTCCGAACGCGCCTGGCGCACGCAGGGCTCGCGCAGTTTCGTGCCGGTGAACAAAGGCGTCAGCGTCGACGAATTGTTCAAGGGCATGGTGATCCAGTCCGGCAACGATGCCTCGGTAGCCTTGGCCGAGGCGATCGGCGGCACGGAGGATGCCTTTGCCGGCATGATGAACCGCACGGCGCAGCGCATGGGCCTCAAGGACACGAACTTCCTCAATGCCAGCGGCTACTTCGAAGGTCCGGCGCCAACCCACTATTCGACGGCGCGCGATCTCGCCAAGTTGGCCGCCGCGCTGGTTCGCGATCATCCGGAAACCCACCAACTGCATGCGACCAAGGAATACACCTACAACGGCATCCGCCAGCACAACCGCAATCGCCTGCTGTGGGCCGATCCCACGGTGGACGGACTGAAAACCGGGCATTCCAATGCCGCCGGATTCTGCTTGATCGCCACCGCCAGGCGCGGCCCGCGGCGGCTGATTTCGGTGGTACTCGGCACTGCGTCGGAAGAAGCCCGCGCCCGCGACTCGCTGAACCTGCTCAATTGGGGCTTCACCGGATTCGACGCGGTGAAGCTCTACGACAAGGGGCAGGCGATTTCCCAGCTCAAGGTGTTCAAGGGTGTGCAGAACGTGGTCAGCGCCGGGTTTGCCGAAGACTTCGTGGTCTCGGTGCCGCGTGGTTCGGCCGACAAGCTCTCGGTGCAACTGGTCAGCCAGCAGCCCTTGATCGCACCCGTGGCGGCCGGCGCCGTGGTCGGCACGCTCAAGCTGGCGGTGGCCGGCCAGCCCTGGGGCGAGTATCCCGTGACTGCGCAAAGCGCCGTTCCCGTGGCCGGTTTTCTGGGGCGCCTGTGGGACGATCTGCGCTTGTTCTTCCAATGACGGCGCGGGTCTTTCTCAATGGCCGGTGGCTGGCGCCGCAAGACGCCAATGTCTCCGTCATGGATCGCGGCTTCCTCTTCGGCGATGGCGTCTATGAAGTCATCCCGGTCTATTCGCGGCGGCCCTTCCGCCTCGAACAGCATTTGCAGCGCCTGCAGCACAGTCTCGACGGCATCCAGCTCGCCAATCCGCATGGCATCGAGGAATGGATCGGTTTTGTCACGAAGCTTGCCGGCGAGGCCGAGTGGGAAGACCAGTCGATCTACATCCAGGTCACGCGCGGGCCGATGGCGCTGCGCAACCACGCCTTCCCGAAGGTGGTGACGCCGACCTCGGTGATCCTCGCCGAGCCAATGCTCACGCCGCCGGACAGCCAGCGCGAGCAGGGCATCGCCGCGGTGTCCGCAGCCGACATTCGCTGGCTGCGCTGCGACCTGAAGACCACCTCGCTGCTGGCCAACTGCCTGCTGCGCCAGCTGGCGGTCTCCGCCGGTTGTGTCGAAACCGTGCTGTTCCGCGACGGCTTTCTCACCGAAGGTTCCGCTTCGTCCATCTTCGTCGTCAAGAAGGGCGTGCTGCTGGCGCCGATCAAGAACCACCTGATGCTGCCCGGCATCACCTACGACGTGGTGCTCGAACTCGCCGCGCA
>CAYNGV010000223.1:0-1712 GCA_964397005.1 uncultured Sulfuritalea sp.
TGGCTGCGCTACTACTTCGCCGCCAAGCTGAACGGCACGATGGAGGACATCGACCTCAACCTCGAGGACTTCACCCAGCGCGTCAATTCCGACCTCGTCGGCAAGTACATCAACATCGCCAGCCGCGCCGCCGGGTTCGTCGCCAAGCGCTTCGAGGGCAAGCTGCTGCACAGCCACCTCAGCGAGCGCTTCCATGCCGATCTGCCCGGCATCATTGAGGCCGCGGAAGAAATCGCCGGCCTTTACGAAGCCCGCGATACGGCGCGTGCCCTGCGCCGCGTCATGGCCCTGGCCGACCAGATCAACCAGTATGTAGACAAGAATCAGCCCTGGGTGCTGGCCAAGCAGGAGGGCCAGGACGCAAAGCTGCACGAGGTCTGCTCGCTGCTGATCAACGCCTTCCGCCTGCTCACCATCTACCTCAAGCCGGTGCTGCCCAAGCTGGCGCAGCGCGCCGAGGAATTCCTCAACGTCGCGCCGCTGCACTGGACGGACGCCGAGTACCTGCTGCCGCCGGCGCACCTGATCAACCCCTACGAGCACCTGATGCAGCGCATCGACCCGAAGCAGATCGAGGCGCTGGTTGCCGCCAACCGCGAGTCGCTGGAGCCCGCAGTGGCGCCAGCCGCCGTAGCGCCAGCGCCGAGTTTTGCTGAAGCCCACTCGCCGCAGCGCCATGCGCAGCATCAGCAGGCCGTCGCAGCCCCCCCTCCCCAGCCCTCCCCCGCAAGGGGGGAGGGAGTAAGCAGCGGCGCGTTCGCGCCGGTGATTGGGATGGACGACTTCGGCAAAATCGACCTGCGCATTGCGCGCATTGCCGACGCGCAGCATGTCGAAGGCGCCGACAAGCTGATTCGCCTGACGCTCGACATCGGCGAAGGCGGCACGCGCAATGTCTTCGCCGGCATCAAGTCGGCCTACGATCCGGCGCAACTGGTCGGCCGGCTCACGGTAATGGTGGCCAACCTCGCGCCGCGCAAGATGAAGTTCGGCATGTCCGAAGGCATGGTGCTGGCGGCGTCGGACACCGACGGCAAGTCGCCCGGGCTGTTCCTGCTCTCGCCCGACAGCGGGGCGCAACCGGGAATGAAAGTGAAGTAATGGAAACTCGCCGGTTGGTCATCACCGGCCTGGTGCAGGGCGTCGGCTTCCGTTACGCGATGCTGGCGCAGGCCCGCCTGCTGGGCATAACCGGCTGGGTGCGGAACCGCCGCGACGGCAGCGTCGAGGCGGTGATAGCCGGCGACGCCGGGCAACTCGACGCGATGCTGGACTGGAGCCGCAGCGGGCCAGCCGGTGCCGCCGTCGACAATGTCATGATCGAAACCGCCAGCGGCGACTACCCGGATTTTGAGCTGCGACCGACTACGTGAAGCTCGGCGCACATCCTCTCCTCCCCCTTCAAGGGGGAGGCCGGGAGGGGGATGGTGAGGAAATGGGTGCTCTCTAGGCGTGTCACCGCCCGTTTGACCCATCCCCTCCCCAACCCTCCCCTTGAAGGGGAGGGAGTTGGCGCTGAATGCGAATATCCGTCCACCCGCGTGAATCGCAGTGCGTCGCGTGCCGTCTAATTCGACTCAAGCGACACCACCACCTGCTCGGTAATCACGCCGAGCCTGTCTGTGTGGCGCATCTTTGCGGGCAAGTAGCGCTTGTCGGGGATCAGCCACAGTTCAATGGTTTCAGCGCTGCCGGCGGTCGAGAAAACCAGC
>CAYNGV010000224.1:0-1711 GCA_964397005.1 uncultured Sulfuritalea sp.
TGGTGGGTGCTGACGGGGTCGAACCGCCGACATTCTGCGTGTAAGGCAGACGCTCTACCAACTGAGCTAAGCACCCGCTGAACAAAGCCGCCCACATCGAGCAGCCGGCAGCGATTCTACCAGTTCGCCGCCTGTCAGTGGGTCACGACGCCCGTTACCGCGGCATCTTCGGCAACCACCGCCACCGCGGGCGTTGCCGCCTTTTCGGGCAAGGGCTCCGGCATGCGCTCCAGGGCAAATTCAAGCACCTTGTCGATCCACCGCACCGGCTGGATCTCGATGCGGTTCTTGATGGTGTCGGGAATCTCCGCCAGGTCCTTGACGTTCTCTTCCGGAATCAGCGCCAGGCGAATGCCGCCACGCACGGCCGCCAGCAGCTTTTCCTTGAGACCGCCGATCGGCAGCACTTCGCCGCGCAGAGTGATCTCGCCCGTCATGGCCACGTCGGCGCGCACCGGAATGCCGGTCAGCACCGATACCAGCGCAGTGCAGATGGCAACACCGGCACTCGGGCCATCCTTGGGCGTCGCCCCCTCGGGCAGGTGGATGTGAATATCGTTCTTCTGGTAAAAATCGTCCGCAATGCCCAGTGACTGGCTACGCTTCCTCACCACCGACAGGGCAGCCTGAATCGATTCCTGCATCACCTCGCCCAATTTGCCGGTGGTCATGGTCTTGCCCTTGCCGGGCAGGGCAACGGCTTCGATGGTGAGCAACTCACCGCCGACTTCGGTCCACGCCAGGCCGGTCACCTGACCGATCTGGTTTTCCTTTTCCGCCATGCCGAAGCTGTAGCGGCGCACGCCGAGGAACTTGTCGAGGTTTTTGGCGTTGACCACGATCTTGTTCTTGCGCGCCTTCATTACCAGCGACTTCACCACCTTGCGGCAGATCTTCGAAATCTCGCGCTCCAAAGCGCGCACGCCTGCTTCACGCGAGTAGTAGCGCACGATGTCGCGCAGGGCATCCTCGGTGATCGCCAGCTCGTCGCGCTTGATGCCGTTGTTCTTGAGCTGCTTCGGCACCAGATAGCGCAGGGCAATGTTGACCTTCTCATCTTCCGTATAGCCCGAGAGCCGGATGACTTCCAGGCGATCGAGCAGGGCAGCCGGAATGTTCAGCGTGTTGGCAGTGGCGACGAACATGACATCGGACAAGTCGAAATCGACCTCGATGTAATGATCCTGGAACGTATGGTTCTGTTCGGGATCGAGCACTTCGAGCAGCGCCGACGAGGGATCGCCGCGGAAATCCTGGCCCATCTTGTCGACTTCATCGAGCAGGAACAGCGGGTTCTTGACGCCGACCTTGGTCATGTTCTGCAGGATCTTGCCGGGCATCGAACCGATGTAGGTGCGACGGTGGCCGCGAATCTCGGCTTCGTCGCGCACGCCGCCCAGCGCCATGCGAATGAACTTGCGATTGGTGGACTTGGCGATCGACTGGCCGAGCGAGGTCTTGCCCACGCCGGGAGGCCCCACCAGGCACAGGATCGGCGCCTTGACCTTGTCCACGCGCTGCTGCACGGCGAGATATTCGACGATGCGTTCCTTGACCTTTTCCAGACCATAGTGGTCGCGGTCGAGAATCTTCTCGGCCGCCGACAGATCCTTGCTGATGCGCGATTTCTTCTTCCACGGCAGCGCCAGCACGGTCTCGATGTAGTTGCGCACCACGGTGGCTTCGGCCGACATGGGCGACATCAGCTTGA
>CAYNGV010000225.1:0-1707 GCA_964397005.1 uncultured Sulfuritalea sp.
TCATGCGCAGGTAGGTGTTGGCGTCGAACACGCCGGCGAACTTGTCGCCCTGGTAGCGCAGGTAGGATTCGATTTCGAATTCGACGTCGAAGCCGTAGCTGCCGGCGCCAATGCGCAGGCGACGGCCGAACTTCTCGGCCATCTGGTCGTCGGACAGATAGGTGATGTGGCCCAGCATGCGCGCCAGGCGCAGGCCGCGCACCGGGCGCACGCCGTGCTCGTAGAAGTGCCCGCCGTGAAAATCCGGGTCGGTCAGGATGGCCTGGCGGGCGACGTCGTTGAAGGCGATGTTCTCGGCCGACAGATGGGGCGCGGCGGCGATGACGAGCGCATGGCGTACGCGGTCGGGAAAACTCAGCGTCCATTGCAGCGCCTGCATGCCGCCCAGGCTGCCGCCCATCACCGCGGCCCAAGCGTCGATGCCGAGGTGGTCGGCGAGCCGGGCTTGCGAATCAACCCAGTCTTCGACGGTGACCACCGGAAAATCCGCGCCCCAGGGCTTGCCGGTGGCGGGGTTGGTGCTGGCCGGGCCGGTGGAGCCGTGGCAGCCGCCGAGGTTGTTCACGCCGACGATGAAGAAGCGGTCGGTATCCAGCGGCCGGCCGGGGCCGATGATGTTGTCCCACCAGCCGATGTTGCTGGTAGGTTTGCCAGACTCGTCGGCGGTGCGGCCGGCGAGGTGATGATGCCCGGACAGCGCATGGCAGACCAGGATGGCATTGGATTTCGCGGCGTTGAGCGTGCCGTAGGTTTCATACACCAGGTCGAAGGCGGGCAGCAGGCCGCCGCCCTTCAGCGTGAGGGGCTGGGTGAAGTGTGCGGTCTGCGCCGCTACGAGTCCGACTCCTGACATGTTGGTTTAGAGCTTTTCCAGTTGTTCGGCTATTTTCTCAGGTTCGTCGAGCTTCAGGATGCGCGCGACGCGAACCGCCAGTTGCGCGGCATCGGACATCATGACCTGCTGCTTGACTTCGAGCAGCTGCGCCGGGTGCATGGAAAACTCGCGCAGGCCCATGCCCAGCAGCAGCTTGGTCAGTTTCGGGTCGCCCGCCATTTCGCCGCACACCGCGACCGGAGTGCCGACCCGCTGCGCGCTCTGGATGGTCTGCGAAATCAGCTTGAGCACCGCCGGATGCAGCGGATCGTACAGGTGGGCGACCGAGCCGTCGGTGCGATCGATGGCCAGGGTGTATTGGATCAGGTCGTTGGTGCCGATCGAGAGGAAATCCAGACGGCGCAGGAAAGGCCCGAGCGAGAGGGCGGCAGCGGGAATTTCGATCATGCCGCCGACGTCGACCGCGTCGAACTTCTGCCGCGATTCGCGCAATTGCATCCTGGCCAGCTCGATCAGCGACAGGGTCTGCTCGATCTCCACGGCATGGGCCAGCATCGGGATCAGCAGGCGCACCTTGCCGTAATGCGAGGCGCGCAGGATGGCGCGCAACTGCGCCAGAAACAGTTGCGGCTCGGCCAGGCAGAAGCGGATCGCACGCAGGCCCAGCGCCGGGTTGGGCGCACTGCGGTTGCCGGCGCGATTGCGCAGGGCACGGGCTTCCTTGTCGGCGCCGATATCCAGGGTGCGGATGGTGACCGGCTTGCCGGCCAGGGCGCGGGCAACGCTGCGGTAGGCTTCGAACTGCTCGTCTTCGTCCGGCAGTTCGTCGCGGTTCATGAACAGGAATTCGGTGCGGAACAGGCCGACGCCGT
>CAYNGV010000226.1:0-1595 GCA_964397005.1 uncultured Sulfuritalea sp.
ACGAAAATGTCGGCCCAGGTCTGGTGATTGCTGTTGACCAGATACCAGTTGTGCGGATCGAGGCCGGCTATGCCTTCGACATCCCAGCGGGTGCGCTGGGTCAGCGCCATCCAGCCGCTGTTGCAGGAGATCCACGCTTCGGCAATGGCCACCAGCACCGGGTCAATCAGCAAACGTACTCTCTTTACCGGCAGGATCAGTTTGACGATTGCAAACAGCAGCAGGATCGGCACCCAGAACAGCGCGTTGAGCGCCAGCAGCAGCGAGGCGATCAAACCGATCAGCGGCGCCGGCAGAAAGTTCAGCATGGCGCCGTCCTCGCGGACTGACGCAGCGCGTTGCGACGAAAAATGGGGCTCCGCCGGTTCATTCCGTGGCCTCCTGCCAACGACGCACCTCGATGCCGCTGCGCGTGTAGTTATCCGGTCCGGCACACACCAGCCGGGGCTGTCGAGCGGCGTCGCCCGCTACCGTCATCCACTTGCGCAAGCTTTTAAGCAGGTCTTCGGTGACGGTCGCCGAAGACTTTATTTCAACGGGGCGCAAACCTTCCGGCTCATCGAGCAGCAGATCGACCTCCAAACCGACATTGTCACGCCAGAAATACAAGTTTGACGGGAAGCCGGAATTGAATCGGGCCTTGAGGAATTCGGCGACGATCAGCGTCTCGAACAATGCGCCGCGCAGGGGATGAACGGCAAGTTGGCTGGCGGTTTGTATCCCCATCAACGACGTCGCCAGGGCGGCATCGACGAAATACAGCTTCGGCGCCTTGACCACCCGTTTACCCAGGTTGCGGTGGTGCGGCGGCAGGAGATGCACGACGTAGCTCACTTCCAGCACCGACAACCAGGCGCGCGCGGTGCTTTGCGCCACGCCGGCTTCCTGTGCCAGGTTGGCCAGATTCAGCAATTGCCCGGTACGCCCGGCGCACAGCCGCAGGAAACGCTGGAAGCTCGACAAGTCATGCACCTGCGTGATCTGCCGCACATCGCGTTCGAGATAGGACATGGTGTAGTCCGCCAGCCAGCGCGCCGGGTTGAGCGGTCGCGCGTAAAGCGCCGGATAGCCGCCACGCAAGAGCATGGCGTCCGGATCGCCCGGCAATTGCCCGGCCGCATTCAGTTCGGCGATGGATAGCGGTAGCAGTTGCACCAGCGCGGAACGCCCGGCCAGGCTCTGGGCTATATGCGCCATCAGCGCAAAATTCTGCGAGCCGGTGAGCACGAAGCGCCCCATGGTGCCGGCGGCATCGACCTCGGATTGAATCCACGACAAGAGTGCCGGCACATGCTGTACCTCGTCGATGATCGCGCCGTCCTTCCAGCGCGCCAGAAAGCCGCGCGGATCGCTGGCGGCGAATTCGCGTTCGTCCGGCGTTTCCAGCGAGACGTAGGGCTTGTCGGCAAAGGCCGCTCGCGCAAGCGTGGTTTTGCCGGACTGGCGCGGCCCGGTGAGGGTGATCACCGGGTAGCCGGAGCGAATGTCGTCGAGCAGTGCGGCGGCGGAGCGAGGGATCATGCTCTTACATATCCACGAATGTTTCATTGGATTGTAAGGAATAGATCGGCGTTTGTCGAGTTCGAGAAACGCCC
>CAYNGV010000227.1:0-1572 GCA_964397005.1 uncultured Sulfuritalea sp.
AAATCAGGCGTAGGTGTAAGCCTACCGTGGGTTCGAATCCCACCCTCTCCGCCAACCTATCTCAACCCCTTGATTCCAAAGGGGCTTATTTCAGACGATTCGCACCCGACGTCCAAGAAGGCAGTCCAAATTGGAGCGTCGTCATGCGTTTTTCCGGCACCTACCTGCGCCGCGCACAAACCGGGTTGTGGTATTTTCGCGTAGCTATTCCCCCAGCCTTGCGCCCGACGTTCGGCCGCAAGGAACTGGTCAGGTCACTGCGAACTTCCGACCGGAAAGAAGGCCGCTGAAAGCGGCTCAGTGTTTGCCTGAAAAATCAGTCCCCGTAACACGGCGAGCTGTATCGCACGTGGGCCAACGAATGGATTTGTTTGAAGAGAGAAGTTTCCCCCTACCGCGCTTTGCGCGGTAGGGGCTGATGCAAGACGGGCCGCTGATCACGGCCCTTCGTTTGTGGTTATCCGATGCTCTGCGCGATGGCCTCGCGCAAGGTTCGCAGGTCGGCCGCCGAGAGCGCGCCCATCGAACGCACGACGAGACCCTGCACGATGGTCGTCACCACCGGTTTCAGCACGGACGGCTTGATGAGTCCGGCCGCCTGCCACTCGGCGATCGACGCCTCGCCGAAGGCATGGGTTATCGTCACAGCCTGTCGTAGACGGCGTCTTCGTCGTTCTCCCACACCGCTGCGAAGCTCGCCTCGCTGGCGCGGGCGGCGGCCTGCGTGAGGCGCAGTTCATCCTCGCGCGTGCGCAGAAAATCCACGAAGTCCTCCACCTCCGCCAGTCGCTGCGGCGGCAATTGTCGGATCTTCTCGATCAACACCTGCTCGGTTGCGCTCATCGTTTCGTCTCCTGTCGGTTCGGTTCAGCGGCTGTCCAGCGCGACAAAGAATTCTCGTTCGTCCTGGCTGTTCGCCATGGCCGGGTACTCCATTGCAATGATCTGGCGCATACCTTAACTGAATCGCCCCGGCTTTGGTAGATACCTCGAAACCACAATCTTGAGGCAGCCAAGGAACTCTTAGTTCGCTGATTTTCCCCGTGCTTTCTTTCTGGTCGGTGCCGGCCGCGGCGTTGCGTTGGCGCGTTTTTGCGGCGCCGGCCGGGCGAATCCGCCGGTGCCAGCCGGCTGGAAGGCCGGCACCAGTTGGCGATGGCCGTTGCCGATCAGATCGGCGCGGCCCATGCGTCGCAAGGCTTCGCGCAGCAGCGGCCAGTTCTCCGGGTCGTGGTAGCGCAGGAAGGCCTTGTGCAAACGGCGGCGCCGCTCGCCGCGCACCACGCTCACCGCTTCGGACCCGTGCGTCACCTTGCGCAGCGGATTCTTCCCGCTGTGCCACATCGCGGTGGCGAGCGCCAGCGGCGTGGGCAGGAAGGTCTGCACCTGGTCGAGACGGAAGCCGTTTTTCTTCAGCCACAAGGCCAGCGCCAGCATGTCCTCGTCGGTGGTGCCGGGGTGGGCGGCGATGAAGTAGGGGATGAGGTACTGCTCCTTGCCGGCTTCCGCGGAGAACTTCTCGAACAGCGCCTTGAACTTGTCGTAGGCGCCGATGCCCGGCTTCATCATCTT
>CAYNGV010000228.1:0-1516 GCA_964397005.1 uncultured Sulfuritalea sp.
GTGATCCCAGAAAGCTTCGTCCAGGAACTGCTTGCCCGCGTCGACATCGTCGACGTGGTCGAGCGCTACGTCCCGCTGCGCAAGTCGGGCGCCAATTACAGCGCCTGCTGCCCGTTCCACTCGGAAAAATCTCCCTCCTTCACGGTCAGCCCGTCGAAGCAGTTCTATCACTGCTTCGGCTGCGGCGCCCACGGCAGCGCCATCGGCTTCCTGATGCAGCATGCCGGCATCGGCTTCATCGAGGCGGTCGAGGACCTGGCCTCGTCGGCCGGCCTGCAGGTGCCGCATGAGGAACGCAACCGCGCCGAACGAGCGAAGAAGGCCCCGCTCACGGAAATCATGGGGCGCGCCATGATGTTCTACCGCGAACAGTTGAAGACCGCGCCCAAGGCCATCGACTATCTCAAGGGCCGCGGCCTGACCGGCGAAGTCGCCGCGAAGTTCGGCCTCGGTTATGCGCCCGACGGCTGGCAGGGCCTGCAGCAGGTCTTCCCCGACTACAACGACGCGGCCCTGGTCGAATGCGGGCTGGTCATCGTCAATGAGCAGGGTCGCCGCTACGACCGCTTCCGCGACCGCGTGATGTTTCCCATCCTCGACCAGCGCGGCAACGTCATCGGCTTTGGCGGCCGGGTGATCGGGCAGGGCGAGCCCAAGTACTTGAATTCGCCCGAAACACCGCTGTTCGAGAAGGGCCGCGAACTCTACGGCCTGACCCAGGCGCGGCAGGCCATCCGCGACAGCGACACGGTGATCGTGGTCGAGGGCTACATGGACGTCGTCGCGCTGGCACAGCACGGGGTCGGCAATGCCGTGGCCACGCTGGGTACGGCCTGCACGCCGACCCATGTACAAAAACTTCTGCGCCAGGCCTCGAAAGTGGTGTTCTGCTTCGACGGCGATGCGGCCGGGCGCAAGGCCGCCTGGCGCGCGCTGGAAGCCAGCCTGGAACAGTTGTCCGACGACAAGTCGGCCGGCTTCCTGTTCCTGCCGCCGGAACACGACCCCGACAGCTTCGTCCGCGCCGAAGGTGCGGAAACCTTCAGGCGGCTGGTTACGCATCCGACCACGCTGACCGAATTCCTGCTGCGCGAACTCAAGGCCGGCGTCGATCTGGCCAGCGCCGAGGGCCGCGCTCGCCTGGTGCATGAGGCCAAGCCGCACCTGCAAAAGCTTGCCGCACCAATCCTGCGCGTGCAACTGGTCAAAGCCGTGGCCGTGGCGGCCGCACTGACCCAGGTCGAGGTCGAAACGCAATGCGACCTCAAACCGGCCGCCCGCGGCAGACCCGCGCCGCCGCGGACAAAACAGCGGCCGACGCCCTCCTCGGTTGAATACAAGCTGCTGCAGATCGTGCTGCACAAACCGGAATGGGCGGCTCGCCTGCCGCTGGACCTGATCGACCGCGAGCGAGCGGAGGGCGAGGCGCTGAACGCCATCGCCGATGCCATCGAGCACGGTGAGCTGCCGGCCGGCGGCTTCGGCCTGCTGCTGGAGTTCTTCCGCAACACCCCGC
>CAYNGV010000229.1:0-1500 GCA_964397005.1 uncultured Sulfuritalea sp.
CCCTGGTGACGGCGGCGCTGTGCGCCGCCATCTGGCTGCGCGTGCGCGACGATCCCGAGGAAGCCGGCTACGCCAGCCATTTCCACGGCGCCGGCCACGGCACCGGGCAGCACGGCTCGATCCTGCGCGGCCTGATGGAAGTGCTCTCCTACCGCAACTCCTGGATCCTGGTGATTGTGCCGATCGGCGTCGCCGGTTCGGTGCTGACCTTCGCCGGACTGTGGGGCGTGCCCTACCTGCGCCAGGTGCACGGCCTCGAGACGAAGACGGCGGCGGCGATCACCTCGAGCTTCCTCGTCGCCTGGGCGCTGGGCGGCCCGCTGCTCGGCACCTGGTCGGAGCGCATGGGCCGGCGCAAGCCGCTCTACGTGATCACCACCGCGCTGGTGCTCGCCTGCTGGACGGCGATCATCTTCCTGCCGCTGCCGGTGTGGCCGCTCGCCGCGCTGCTGGTGGTGACCGGCTTCCTCTCGGGCAACCTCATCATCGGCTTTGCCTGGGCCAAGGAGTCGGTGCCGGCGCGCCTGATGGGCACCGCTTCGGGCGTGTGCAACATGGGCCCGCTGATGGGCGGCATGTTCCTGCAGCCGGCGGTGGGCTGGGTGCTCGACCGCCAATGGCGCGGCGCCACCGCCAATGGCGCGCGCGTCTACGATGCCGCCACCTGGCAGGCCGGCTTTGCCATGATGTACGCCTGCGTGGTCCTCGCCCTCGTGCTGATTTGCTTTGCGCGCGAGACGCATTGCAAACAGACGGGCGCTTGAGGAGGCTCTGGCCTTACAGGCTTTTGTATCCCGCCTCTCGCTGACTGCGTATCGCCAGGACGAAGGCCGTGTCGATTTCCGGCACATAGCGGTAGAGGGCCACATAGCCGCGAGATCGGCGTCCGATCACCAGTTCGCGCTTGTCGGACTCGACCGGGCGGCCGATCAGCGGATTGTGTTCGAGGACGCCGATCGCCTCGATGATTTCACGGACGCGGGCAGGGGCATCGCTTGCTTCATGTTGGGCCAGGTGATCGAGGGTGCGCTCGAAGTCGTCAGCCAGCTCCGGCGCCAGCTCGATGCGCGACATCCGGGCATTTCCTCAGCGGACCAGCTTGCGGGAAGCCGGGCGTTTGGCGGCCTTGCCTGACAAGCGGTTCTCCAAAAAATCGCGCATTTCGCTCCAGGGAATGGTCTTGCCGGCGGCAACGATGCGGGCGTAGCGATCCTCGGCAGCCTGATTGAAGTCCGCGCGCCGCTCCTCCTGTTCCGCCTTTTCGGAGATGGCTTCCAGGATGAGGCTGTGCGGCGTGGTGCCCGCGCGCTTGGCAGCGGCGGCGATGCGTGCCTTCAGGGCTTCCGGCAGCCGGATGGTCGTAGTCGGCATGGATGCCTCCAGTCAATGGAAGGTGCGGCAACTGTAGCACAAAAGTGCTACATGGTGCGACTCAAAACAGAACTGCTAAAAGTCAGTCCCCGCAGGACGGCGATAGTGGATCGCCTCGGCGACATGCGA